>JAFQIF010000078.1 GCA_017397695.1 Clostridia bacterium | reverse complement strand
GTGTCAGAATCAAAAGCGTCGCCTTCGGCTCCTGTTTGATTCTTGCTTATCTGGCGCTTCGCGCATGGGTTACGTTGGGCTGCCGCCCAAACCCGCCTGGGGACATTGTCCCCAGACCCCTTCTTCGCTTCGCGGCGGTTTTAAGATTCCTTAATGAACTAAATATCCCCTATTGTTTTCCATGCATACAGCCCTTCGTCTTCCCTTTTTTTCCTAAAAATGATATACTGAATCAAACAAGAAACGCGAGGATTCATCATGCTCATTGACGTTTACGATTTCGACGGCACGATCTACGACGGCGATTCCACGGCGGACTTTGTGCTCTTCTGCCTGCCGCGCCATCCGGAGCTGATCGGCGGTTTGCCGCATATCGCGCTTGCTGCGCTTAAGCTTGCCTGCAAAGCATATAGCCTTACACAGTTCAAAACCGTGCTCTTTGGTGAGATGAGCAAGCGTTTCAGCCTTGAAGCTGAGGCCGATGCTTTCTGGAAGAGCGAAAAGACGCGCGCTAAGCTCGGGCCCTGGTTTTTTGATACTCCGCGCGATCTCCCGATCGTCATCGCGTCCGCGTCGCCGGAGTTTGAACTCAGGCACGCCGCAAAGCTTCTTGGCGTACCCAACCTGATTGGTACGCAGTGCGATATGACCACTGGCGCACTTACCGGCAAAAACTGTAAGGGCGCGCAGAAAATCGAGCGCATCCGCGAAGTCTTTGGCGAGTTTGAGGTGCGCGCCATGTACACCGATGACGCGAAGGCAGACGGCCCGCTGCTGGCGATCGCTCAGGAGAAATACATTGTTACCCACGGCAAGGTCGAAAGACAGGCCTGAGAATATACAAGGAGTGGATAAGCATGAAAAAGATGGAAAACATGGGCGGCTTCTTTGTCGCTGCGGTTACGCCGTTTGATGCACAGGGACAGTTCAATCCCGCTGCGCTGCATAAGCTCATGGACAGGACGATTGACCAGGGCGCTGCCGGCTTCCTCATCGGCGGTTCCAGCGCGGAATGCCCGATGCTCTCCCATCGCGAGAGGCTGGACGGCCTGATGTTCGCTGCGCATTACGAGGGCCGCGAGAAGACGAAGCTCATGGCTTCTGTTGCGTCCATCTCCACCGACGAGGCCATGGAATACGCCAAGGCCGCCGAGGCACTCAAGTATGACGCCATGATCTCTACCGTGCCCTATTACTACAAGTTCGGCATGAAGCAGATCGCGCAGTACTTCGTTAAGCTCCGCAATCACGCCGATGTGCCGCTGTTCCTTTACAATTTCCCGGGCAATACCGGCATCGAGCTGGATATCGACAACGAGTACATCAAGGGCATTCTCACGGATGGCACCATCGCCGGCATCAAGCAGACCAGCCTGAATCTCTATCAGATGGAGCGCATCAAGAACCTCAACGACGAGCTCGTCATCTACGGCGGCTTCGACGAGGTCTACATCGGCGCGCGCATGCTCGGCGCGGACGGTGCCATCGGCTCCACGTTCAATTTTACGCTCCCACTCTTTACGAAGATCGAGGCCGCTTATTCCGCCAAGGATTACGAGCTCGCCCGCAGGCTCCAGCGCCAGGCGAACAACATCATGCAGGCGCTCGTCTCCTGCTCGCTCTTCCCCTCCATCAAGCACATCCTCAAGGTGCAGGGCATCGACTGCGGCCTCTGCCGCGATCCCTTCCCGCAGCTCACCGACGAGCAGAAGGCGTACGTGGAGAAGGTCGTCGCGCAGAACATGTGAGGGGAACGTTAGGGCTGCCGCCCTAGGACCCGCTCGGGGACATTGTCCCCGAACCCCATCTTCGGGGGTCGCTTGCATAGTCGCGCAAGCGCTCCTTGCAACTCCCGACGTTCCGCCTGCCTGTTTCGCCCACCGGGCGCGGCAGGCTTCAGTCTCGCGGCGGTTTAAAGAAGGAATACAGAAAAGGAACCGGAAACATCCGGTTCCTTTTTTGGCTTATGCGTTGATCTCGGGGTTATCCGTCCGCCCCAGCAGGTAGTCCACCGAGCAATCGAGTTCATCGGCAATTTTGGCAAGAGAAAAAGAAGACATGCCTTTTTTATCTGTTATTTGACAGAGCGTATTTGGATTGAGAGAGCAGGCTTTGAGAATTTCGCCTGTTTGTTGTTTTCTTTCTTTGCCCGCTCACAGGCAGAACATGAAGAAGCGAAGGACTTCGTAGTACGCGTCGGAGGAGAACAGCACGCTGCGTGCGCCGGTCTGGCGAACGCCCGGGTAGAAGCTCGCGCGGCGCGCCTTAAAATGCTTCACGAATTCGACTTCCACATCGAACTTGTTGGGCATCTCGATTTTGAACTTGTCCGGGTTGGCGATGCCCTCGCGTACGGCTTTCTCGGCGGTTTCGCGATAGCGGCGCACGGCCTCGGCGGGATGGATGGAGATGGTGCCATTGCCGCGGCCCTGCTGCACCGGCACGGTGAAGATGTTCGGATTGAGGCGCTTGGCTTGCTCGCATACGCCAACGTCGCCTGCGACCATCAGCAGCGGCACGTCGTACATCGCGCACACGAACGCGTTGATCACCAGCTCGCTGGTCTGAATGCCGTTGATCTTGATGGAGCAGTTCTGCGTGTTCATGGTGTGCGCCAGGGGGCTGGTATCAAAGTTGGACGGGGAATGATAGCCGGTGAAGATGGCGCCGGCAAAGCTTGCGTCGATTCCCGACATCATGGAATGAATGTCGCTGCCCCAGCCGCGGAAGATCTGGATCTTTTCCGGCAGCTCGGCGGGCAGCAGGTTGCGCGCGCTGTCGTGCGCGTCCTTGATCAGGATATCGTCGCAGCCGCCGGCGATCGCGCCCTCGCATGCCGCGGCGACCTCGGCGGTCATCTGGCGGCGGAAGGGTTCATATTCGGCTTTGCCCAGCTCGGTTTCGTCCCAGTGGCAGATGCCGCAGGTGCCCTCGATATCCGAGGAAATAAAAATACGGTCAAGCATATGGTTACTCCTTTGTGATTCGTGATCCGCTGCGGCGCAGACCTCATCCGTCCGCTTCGCGGCCACCTTCCCCATAGGGAAAAGCTGATCTGGTTTATTTGGTGACGTCCACCCAGCCTACAGCCTCGCTGGCGCGCTCAAGCTCTTCGAGCGTCAAATACACGGCGCTGGCGCTGGTGCCTGCGGCGGGAAATACGTAATCGAACCGCTTCAGCGATTCATCCAGATACACCGGCACGCCCTCGTTCACGCCGAAGGGGCAGACGCCGCCGATACCGTGGCCGATGAGCGGCTCCACCTTATCGGCGCCCAGCATCTTGGCTTTCATGCCGAAGCGCTGCTTGAATTTCGCATTGTCGATGCGCGCGTCGCCGGCGGCGAGGATGAGGATCGCGCCATCGCCGTGTTCAAACGAGAGCGTCTTGGCGATGCGCGCCGGTTCGCAGCCCAGCGCCTGCGCGGCGAGCGCGACGGTTGCGCTGGATACGGTGAGTTCTTTGATTCTCTCTTCGAGCCCATGCTTGGCAAGATGGGCCCTGGCTCTTTCGATGCTCATGGGTTCTCCGTTCTGTTGGGGCTGCGTTTTGATTGGGCCGTGGGCCCTCCGAAACGCGGGGATATAAGCGCAATGCGCTTCGAGATGGGGGAACGCTGGGCTGCCGCCCAGACCTGCCTGAGGGATTTCATCCCTCAGACTCCCTTCATGGGGCACATGAGCCCACTTAGGCGATTTCCAGGGCGATCTCCATCATTTGCGTGAAGCCGACCTGGCGCTCCTCGGCCGGGAGGGACTCGCCGGTGAAAATGTGATCGGAAATCGTGCAGATGGCCAGCGCATTCTTGCCCGCGCGCGCGGCGTTGAGGTACAGCGCGGCGGCCTCCATTTCAACCGCCAGCACGCCCAGGTTCTTCAGCTTGCCTGCGCCGCCGGCCTCGTCGTAGAAGATATCGGAGGAATACAGCGCGCCGACGTTCGGCTCAATGCCCATCTTGCGCGCAGCGGCGACAGCGGCGTCCAGCAGCTTGAACGAGCAGCACGGGGCGACGTTGCCGTCGAAGAACTGGCGGCCAAAGTTGGAATTGGTGTAGGCGCTCATGCCCATCACCACGTCGCGCACGTGCACGTTGTCGCCGATGCCGCCGGCAGTGCCCACACGGATGATGTTTTCCACGCCGTAGTAATTGTAGAGCTCGTAGGAGTAAATGCCGATGGACGGCATGCCCATGCCGGAGGCCATCACGGATACGCGCTTGCCCTTGTAGGTGCCGGTATAGCCCTGAACGCCGCGTACGTTATTGACCAGCACAGCATCTTCCAGGAATGTTTCGGCGATGAACTTGGCGCGCAGCGGATCGCCGGGCATGAGCACCGTGCGGGCGAAATCGTCTTCCTTGGCGGTGATGTGAGGGGTCGGAATATTCGGATTGGACATGGAAGCAGCCCCTTTCGTTTACAAAATATATGCTTATTATACCCTGCACGGCGGGAATTGCCAACAGCTTTTTCGCCGGCGCATGCTTCACGGCGAAAGGAATTGACATTCTTGGAAAACTGCACTATCATGATCATATCCAATAATGGGACGGGATGCGGAAAGGAGGATGGATATGCTGAAAACGGCAAAGCGCTGGGTGCTTGCGGCGATGGGGCTGCTTGTCTGCGCGCTGCTTGCGTGCGCGTTGGTTACGTTTATCGTCGATCCGTTTGAGCAGTACCGCGAATCCTCCATCCTGCCGCTGTATGATCAGGAGAGCTACAACAATCCCGGTATCGTCAAGAATTACGATTACAACGCCGTCATCCTGGGCACGTCCATGGTGGAGATGAGCCATCCGTCGGTGATCGACGAAGTGTTCTCCGTGCAGTCGGTGAAGCTGCCCATGCGCGGCTCGCATACGGCGCAGATGGGCTGGCAGCTCGATCATGTTTTCCGCGCCAAGCAAAGGCGCGGCGAGACGCTGGATCTGGCCATCCTGGCTGTGGACGCGTATTCCATGATGGGCCCGGTGGATGATATGGAGGAGATCTACGACTATCTGTGGAACGACAATCTCCTCGACGATGTAAATTATCTGCTCAACCGCGATGTGCTTCTGGTGCGTGTGCCGCGGATTTTGAAAAATATCGGCAAAGACACAAGCGCCAAGCGCGACGACATGTACCAGTGGACGGACGTGGTCTTTGCCGCCAGGAGCGTATACGACGCGACGGCTGTTTCCCCGCAGAAGCCCATGCAGGATGCGGAGTACCGCATTGAGCGCTCCACGGCCAATATCGAAAACCACATTGAGCGCTATGTGGCGGCGCATCCCGAAACGAGATTTCTGATCTACATGCCGCCGTATTCCGTGGCCTACTGGTATCTGATGACCCGCGAGGGCATTTCCGAGCAGCAGTTCCGCTCCCGCGCGCGGATATGCGAGCTGCTGCTGGGGTATGAGAACGTCGAGATTTACGATTATTCCTCCCGTGTGGAGTGGATCACGGATCTGGATCAGTACTTTGATTATTCGCATCACTCCGGTGCCGTCAGCGACAGCATCATGCGCGCGATGGACGCGGGCGAGTGCCGGGTGCGCACGGTGGAGGATATGCATGCGGGCAGCGAGCGCATCCGCGAGGCAGTGATGGCATTTGCGGCGGACTTTGAAAGCTGAGGTGCGGGTATGAGGATTGTCGTACTGGACGGACAGGGCGGCGGTATCGGTAAGGCGCTCATCGGCGCGATTCTGCCGATCCTGCCCAGCAGCGCGGAGCTTTTGTGCATAGGCACGAACGCCATGGCAACAGCTGCGATGCTCAAGGCTGGTGCGCACCGCGGCGCGACGGGCGAAAACTCCGTGCGCTGGGCGGCAGAGCATGCCGACGTGCTGGTGGCGCCGATTGCGCTGGTGCTCAAGGATGCGATGATGGGCGAGGTGACGGGCGACATGGCTGCCTGCGTGGGCGCGAGCCGTGCTACGCGCATTCTGGTGCCGACCGAGCGCTGCCATACGCATGTGGCGGGTGTTGGCGGCATGAGCATGCAGGCGCTCATCAGCGACGCGGCAAGGCAGGCTGTGGCCGCCTGCACGCGCGAATAACCGCGGATGGCACGCGCTTGACGAAGGAAAGCGCTTGACGTATAATGGTATATATCAAAGGAGGCTGATCTGTTTTGATCATCGATCGCATCGAAGAGCAGGAGCGCTACTACGCGCTGCATAAGGATATGGAGCTGGCCTTTGCCTTCCTGGCGGAGGCGCCGGATCTGGAAGAGGGCCGCTACGAACTGGAGAACGGCCTGTTTGCCTCGGTTTCCGAAGGCGATACCCGTCAGATCGACGGTATTGATCTGGAAGCGCACAGGGAGTATATCGACCTGCAGTACTGCATTTCCGGCGGCGAGCGCATGGCTTGGGCGCATATTCAGGAGCTGAACAAGACGACCGCGGAGCCGGAGCGCGACTGCTACTTCTATACCGGCAAGTCCACCGCGATGTCCATCCGCCCGGGCATGTTCTACATCATGTTCCCCAGCGATGGTCACAAGGCCGGCTGCCATCAGCAGTATCCCAAGCATTACCGCAAGGTTGTCGTGAAGATTCCGGTTGAAAAGTAATGTACAAAAGCCGCAGGTTTCTTGCGGCTTTTTCTTATATGAGCATCGAGGGTTGATACAACTCTTAGATAAAAAACATCGTAAAACGGCGCGAAGCGGAGAAGGGGGTTGGGCGGCAGCCCAAAGGGACTCTTGCAGGGCGCAGACCTGTTTCGGATGGAGATAGGAATCAAGGAGGATACGCATTTGTACGATATCGCCGTTATCGGCGCGGGCCCTGCGGGCTACAGCGCCGCCATCAACGCCAGAAAGCGCGAAAAGTCTGTCATCGTCATCGGCCAGAATACCGGCTGGCTCACCCGCGCGGAGAGAATCGATAATTACCCCGGCATGCCGGGCGTATCCGGCAATGAGATGCTTGCGGTTATGCGTGAGCAGGCGGCGGCTCTGGGCGCAGAGCTTCGCCCCGGCGTCGTCCATCAGATGATCCCCATGGGCGATACGTTTGCGATGTCCCTGGGCGCGGATTTTGTAGAGGCTAAACGGGTGATTCTTGCCACCGGCGCCAGGCAGCCCAAGCTTCTGCCCGGCGAGGAGAAGCTGCTTGGGCGCGGCGTAAGCTACTGCGGTACCTGCGACGGCATGCTCTATCGCGGCAAAAGCGTCGCCGTTATCGGCGCAGGTCCGGAGGCCGTGCACGAAGCGAACTTCCTGATGAGTCTGTGTCAGTCGGTTACGTATTTCGGTAAGCCGGATGAAGCACTGGATGAAAGGATCGTCGTGCGCGGGGAGAAGGTGACAGAAATCACCGGCGACATGCGCGCTTCGGGCGTAATCGCGGACGGGGAGGAACTGGCTTTTGACGGCGTGTTCATCTTCCGCGAGGCGATGGCGCTTTCGTCTCTTCTGCCGGGGCTTGAGATGGACGGTGCGTTTATCCGGGTGGACCGCCAGATGAGAACCAACCTGCCGGGCGTATTTGCTGAGGGCGACTGTACGGGGCTGCCGCTGCAGGTGGCCAAGGCCGTGGGCGAGGGCTGCACTGCGGCGCTCGCTGCCAGCCAGGAACTCAAATAATCATTAGAAAATCATGGGAATTCAATGATTGATATTGCCGCGCAGATTGGCATTATGTTATAATCAATATACAATAGTTGAATAGTTTGCCGTGTGAGGGGAGGGAGAGCAGGTGCGCACCATTGAACCCGACCGTGCCGTGGTGGAGATTATCGCCTGGCCGGAGGATAGACCCTGGCTTGGCCGTTATCAGACGTCCAGTCAGATTGAAGGAAATCTTTGCACGCTCACGCTTTCGCCGGACGTCTTCCACAATGCGGCCAAGGCCAACACGGCTTATCGCCGCTTTGCCCAGAAGATCCGGCGCGAGGGCATGGAGCCGCCCAACGTGGTCTTCCGCAACATGCTTTCCCGCGCATCGCAGAATATTTTCTGTATCCTCACGACGACGGAATCCGTGTTCAATTCCGCCTGCTCCATCGGACGGATGTACGTGGTGGAATCCGGCATCGACGACCGCAGGAGGCTGTGTGCGGTTCGGGTGTTTGACAATACCTTCGAAGAAAAAGAGGCACTATAAAGGGCATGATCAGTAACTTGCCAATGGCATATATTGAACAGATGAAACGCCTGCTCGGTGAAGCAGGCTTTTTTGCGTACGAAAAATCCCTCTGTGAGCCGGTGACGCGCGCGCTGCGCGTGAATCTGCTTGTGCGGCCGGACGGCACGCTGCCCTGTGTGATCGAGGGCGCAGGTGAAGCGGTTCCATGGGCGAAGGGCTGTTATTTTGTCGCGGGCGATGCGCGCCCGGGCCTGTCCCCGCTGCATGAGGGCGGCCTGTTTTATCTGCAGGAGCCCAGCGCCCTGTCGGCTGTGAGCGTGCTGGATCCGCAGCCAGGCGAGCGCGTGCTCGATCTGTGCGCCGCGCCCGGCGGCAAGAGCACACAGATTGCTGGTCTGATGCAAGGTAAGGGGCTGCTCGTGTGCAACGAGCCCGTGCCCTCCCGCGCGCAGATTCTCTCGCGTAATATCGAGCGCATGGGCGTGCGCAGCGCTGTGGTCACCTCGGCGATGCCTGCGCAGCTTGTGCCGCATTTCGAAGCGTTTTTCGACAGAATTCTCGTCGATGCGCCGTGCTCCGGCGAGGGCATGTTCCGCAGGCAGCCCGAAGCAAGGGACGAGTGGAGCGAGAACAGCCCGCGCGGTTGTGCGGACCGGCAGATGGAAATTCTGGAGGAAGCGGCAAAGATGCTCGCTCCCGGCGGCGCGATGGTCTATTCCACCTGCACGTTCAACGACACAGAGAACGAGGGTGTGCTCACGCGCTTTTTGAAAATCCATCCCGAGTTTGCGCTGGAGGGATTTGAACTGCCCGGCCTGCCTTCCGGGAAATGCGGCTATGTGCACCTGTATCCGCACGAGATTTGCGGCGAAGGCCACTTTGTCTCCCTCCTGCGCAAATCCGCGGATGCGCCCGGCACGCCTGTACGCGAGGAGAAGCCAAAGGGCGCCAGGAAAAACCAGCGCGGAAAAGACGGCGGCAAGAAAAAGCGGGAAACCGTGATTGCCCTGCCGGATGTGCTGGCGAAGGGAATGTCTTTTGATCGCCTGCATGCGGCGGGCGACAGCCTATGGGCGCTGCCGGATGGGCTGGACGATGCTGCCCGGCTGGATGGCCTGCGCGTGCTGCGTACGGGGCTGCTGCTGTGCCATATGGAGGGGAAGCGCTGCGAACCGGACCACGCGCTGGCGATGGCGCTGCTGCCCGAAGAGGCTGCGCGCACGGCGGAGCTCAGCGAGAAGCAGGCGCTGGCTTATCAGGCGGGCGAGGCGCTCGATCTGGGCGATCTTGAGCCCGGGTATACGCTGCTCACGCTCCATGGCGTTTCGCTGGGCTTTGGCAAGCAGGCCGGCGGCGTCATGAAGAATCATTATCCCAAGGGATTGCGGAGAAGATGAATATAAGCGGGCGGCTGATAGCCGCCCCTACGCATGGCAGAAACGCGTTGAATCTGCAAACTGTAGGGGCGCATATCATGCGCCCGCCGGCTTTTGAGGGGTTTCGTTTTCGTGTTTCCTCGTGTATAATGAAACATGGGAGGGAGTGTGCAAATGTTCACGCCAAATGCCTATGGCATGTTTTCCATGCCCACGCTTGAAACGAAGCGCCTCGTCCTTCGCAGGATCGCCATGCGCGACGCGAAGGATATTTTTGCGTACAGTAAGGATCCGGAGGTGGCGCGCCATGTGCTCTGGAGCGCGCAGAAGGACATTTCCGAGGCCAAGGATTACTGTCGGTTTATGATGAAGCGCTACCGCTGCGACCAGCCCTCTTCCTGGGGCATCATCGAAAAGGCGACGGGTAAGCTGGTGGGCACCATCGGCTATATGGATCACAATGAGGACAATGCGACGGTGGAGGTCGGCTATTCGCTGGCACGCTGGCTGTGGAACGGCGGCTACATGACCGAGGCGCTTTCCCGTGTGATTGAATATACATTCGAGGCGATGGATATCAACCGCATCGAGGCGCAGCACGAGCTTGCCAATCCGTCCTCCGGCCGCGTGATGGAAAAGTGCGGCATGAAAAAAGAGGGCGAATTGCGCCAGCGCCTGTACAACAAGGGGCGCTATGTCGATGTCGCGCTGTACGCCATTCTCAAGGAAGATTATCTCAAGTCAAAGGGAAACAAGCATGATTAAACTGATTGCCAGCGATATGGACGGCACACTGCTGACCACGGACAAGCGCCTGCCGGCGGATTTTGAGCAGGTTGTGCATGCGCTGAAGGAGAAAGGCGTTTCCTTCTGCATCGCCAGCGGGCGGCAGTATGCGTCGCTGCGGCGCGATCTTGCGCATCTGGTAGGGCAGCTGATCTTTATCGCCGAAAACGGCGCGCTGATCATGGAAAATGACGAGCAGCTCTTCATCGATCCGCTGGAGGGCAGCGATCTGCCGCGCATTGTGCGCGCAGCAGAAGGTCTGGATCAGGTCTATCCTGTCATCTGCCGCTCGGAAGCGGCGCTGGTGGATACAAGCGCGAGCGAAGCGTTTGTGGAGGAACTGCGCATGTATTACGAGCAGACGTTCGTCGTGGAGAATCTGGTGGATGTGTGCGCGGATTTTCATGATGTGTGCAAGGTGGCCTTTTACGACGCCGGCGATGCGGCGAAGCACGAGCTGCCTGTTTTGCAGCAGAGACTGGGCGATCGCCATGCGGTCATTCTCTCCGGAGCAAACTGGGTAGATGTGATGAAGCCGGGCGTGAACAAGGGTCGGGCGATCCGTATGCTGCAAAAGCTCAAGCGTCTTTCTAAGGATGAATGCATGGCCTTTGGCGATTATCTCAACGATCTGGAAATGCTTGAAAGCGTCACCGAGAGCTATGCCATGGAAAACGCGCTGGATGAAATCAAGCGCGCGGCAAAGCACGTTGCTCCGCCTAACGACGAGGACGGCGTGATGCGCGTGGTGAAGCAGCAGTTTTCGCTATAAGCGGGAAGAAAGGGACGTTAGGGCTGCCGCTCTAAGACCCGCTTGAGGGACGTTGTCCCTCCCGGGGAACTCGCATAGTCGCGCAAGCACTCCTTGCGATTCCCGACGTTCCGCCTGCCTGTTTCGCCCACTGGGCGCGGCAGGCTTCAGTCCCCATCTCGCTTCGTGGCGGTTTGAAGATATTTTGTAGGGGCGGGGCGCTGCTCCGCCCGCAGGAAAATGAAAAGATCATTATGAAGAGTATTACGATTGACAAAAGCTGGGATGGGCGCAAGCTCACGCGCTTTCTGCAAAAGGCGATGCCCTCCGCGTCCATGGGTCAGATCCGCAAATTCCTGCGCCTGGGCCGCGTGAAGGTGAACGGCAAGAAGGGCGCGGAGGAAACCGTGCTCACGGAGGGCGCGGTAATCGACATGTATGTCGAGGATGAATTCTTTGCCGAAGTGGAAAAAGAAGATCCGTTCTATTCCAAAATTCGCCCGAAGCTGACCATCCTCTACGAGGATGAGCACATTATGCTGCTGGACAAGCGCGTGGGCCTCGTCTGCCATCCGGACGAGGGCGAGAAGGTGCATACGCTGCTCACCTACGCGCAGGCGTATCTGTATCAGAAGGGAGCGTGGAATCCGAAGACGGATTTTGCGCCCGCGCTGTGCAACCGTATCGACCGCTTCACAGCCGGCATCGTGATCCTTGCCAAGACGCAGGAAGCCCTGCGCGCGATGGATGCAAAGATCAAGACGCATGAGGTGCAGAAGTACTACCTGTGCATTGTGCACGGAAAGATGAAGTATCAGGACGGCACGCTGCGCCATTTCCTGCTGAAGCGCCCTGAGCAGAAGAAGGTGACCGTGCTGCGCAAAAACGAGCCGGGCAGTAAAGAAGCGATCACCTATTATCAGGCGATTGACGAGCAGAATGGACTGACGCTGTGCGAGTGTCTGCTGGGCACGGGGCGCACGCATCAGATTCGCGCGCAGTTTGCCGCCATCGGCCATCCGCTGCTGGGCGATAATCAGTACGGAAGCGGCAAGCAAAACGAGAAATACGGCCGGATGAACGGACAGGCGCTGTGCGCTTATCGGCTGATCTTTGACTTTGAGGACGACGTGCCCTGCCTGAAGGGACTCAACGGCCTGACGGTGCAGGTGCGCGACGTGCCCTTCGTGCGCGAGTATTTCCCGGATGTGGTGATTCCCGTGCCGTGATCAAGCGAAAGGAGGAACGGACCATGGATCGAAAGATTCACTCTGTTCGTGAAGCGAAGGGAGAGACTCTGCGCGGTGCGGCGCTTGCTGCTGTGCTGGCTGTCGTTTTTTCTTTGATTTTCTATACATGCAATACGCCGCTGGGCGCATGGATCGGCAGCGATAATGCCATGTACCTGACGATGGGCACGGCGATGGCCAGGGGTTATGCGCCCTACAGCGAGATATTTGACCACAAGGGGCCGCTGTTGTTTGTACTGCAGATGATTCCGCAGCTGTTTGCAGACGGCTATTCGACGCTGGCTGTATGGCTGCAGGAAGTGCTGTTCCTGTGGGCGTGCCTGCTGGTGATCGCGCGCATGGCGCGCAGGCTTGGTGTGAAGGCGGTTGTGGTTCAGCTGATCTACCTGGCTGTGTATGCGCCGCTGATGGACGGAGGCAACCTAACGGAGGAATACAGCAATCTCTTTACGCTCATTGGGCTTGACGTGATGCTCGGCGTATTCGGAGACGGACTGAGCAAGCGGCAGGAGGACGGACTCTTTGTCCCTGCGCTGCTGATGGGAATTTTCTCCATGCTCTGCTTCCTCACCCGCGCCAATAACGCGCTGCCGCTGGTGGGCGCTGTGGGCGCGCTGGCGCTGTATCTGGTCTTTACCAGGCGCTGGAAGGGCCTGGGTCTGTGCGCGGCGGGCTATATCGCCGGCTGCGCAGCGGTGGCCGTGCCGGTTGCCATCTGGCTGGCCGTGCAGGGCGCGCTTTCGGATGCGGTCTACGGCGCGTTTGTGCACAACATGATGTATGCCGAGACGCAGGGCCAGAGCCGCGTGAGAACGCTGCTTTTGAGCAGCTACGGTCATTATGCGATGTTCATTGCGGCGCTAGCCTGCCTGGGCGCGCTGCTGTGCGCTGTGCGCACAAGGCGCTGGCCGCTGGCTGCTGCGATGATTGCGGGCGCTGCCTGCGGCGGCTTTGCAGGCTTTATCTCCCATAAGTTTTACAATCACTATCTCATGCTCGGTGTGCCGATGGCAGCGCTGGGCGCGGCGCAGGTGCTCGCTTTTTTGCGCGAGCGGAAGGCCGGGCTGCTTAAGCCGGCCGGCATTTGCGCTGCGGCGGCAGCCGTACTGGCGATGGCCGTCACCGGCGTGCAGGTAAATGCGCAGCGGGAAAGGGATTATGCGCTCATGCAGGCGATGACGCCGGATGCGCTGGCGCTGTATGATCAGGTACCTGAGCAGGATAGGGACAGCTTCCTGGCTTACCGTGTGGAGCCTAAGTGGTATGTGGCGGCGAAGGCACTGCCGTGCATGCGCTTTTATTTCCTGCAGGAGATTCTGGCCGACGCCGATCCGGCGGTGATGGACGAGATCGTTGCGGAATTTGATAACGATCCGCCGCGCTGGGTGGTGCTGTTTTACAATCGTCCTTTCAGCCCGCCCTATGATATGCGTGTGCAGGCAGTTTTCGATACGCGCTATGAGTTTGTGGATGCGAAGGGCGAGTATCAGCTGCTGCGGCTGAAGGAGGAACTGTGAAGCTGAAGAAGGTTCTGAGCGTGCTGCTGCTCATGGGCATGGGGCTGATGATTCCCTGTTATGCCTTTACGGTGCTCAATGTGACGCTCTCTGCGTGGCCGCTATACGACAGAAACCGTGCGCTGCTGATCATTCTCACGATGGCTCTGGCGGCGGGGCTGATCCTGCTTATGCGCGCGGCAGACAGGCGGCAGGCGTTTTTTGAAAAGCACGAAAGGCATGTGTTGATCGGCGCCGCTGTGTTTTACTTTGTGGTGCAGATGGTGATGGCGCATGTGCTGCGCTTTGTGCCCAAGACCGACGCGGAGCAGTGTTTCACGGCGGCGCAGCTGATTGTGGATACAGGCACGTTTGGCAATGTGGAGCGGTCGTGGGTGTACTTTACCCGGTATCCGTTCAATCTGGGCTATGTCTATCTGCTCTCGGGCATCTTTCGCTTCTTTGGGGCGATGGGCTGGGGCGATCGGTTCATGCAGGCTGTGCTGGTGTGCAGTCTGCTCTTTACGCTGGGCCTGCTGGCGGGCGCGCGTGTGTGCCGCCGGATGGGCGGCGTGAAAGCGCAGACGAGGGTGATGATTCTGTATGCATCCTGCCTGCCATTTCTTTACTGCACCACAGAACTGTACACCGATGCATTTTCCATGGCCTTTCCGACGATGATCGTCTATTGCTTCTGCGGCCTGAGGGAAAGCGATTCACGCCGCAGCCGTCTGCTTTGGGCGCTGGCGTTTGCGCTGGTTACATTCCTGGGCGCGCAGATCAAGTTTACGGCGGTGATCGCGGTGATCGCCTGCGTGATTGTGCTGGCGTTTGAGCGCAGAGGCAGGCAGACGCTGTGCGCCGCTTTGCTCCTGGCAGCGGTGTTCTTTGGCGGCAATGCGCTGGTGGACGGCTATACCGCGCGTCACCTGTCCGAGGAGGACATCGCGCGCAATGAACTGCCGCGTCTGCACCATATCGCCATGGGCCTGCCCATCCATGAAGACGAGGGTTATGGCCAATACGGCGACGGCGGCTGGCTGATTTTTTCCACATCCTTCGAGGACCCGCAGGAGCGAAGAGAAGCGCTGCTCACCGAGATCATCGATCGCGTATACTACCTGCGCTATCCCAACCGTCTGCTGAATATGATGTCGCGTAAGAACCTGTCGACCTTCGGCAACGGAACATTTCAGCTGAACGAGATCATCGAATCGGATGCGCATACGCCGGATAATGCGCTCAAGCAGATGATCTTTGTGCTGGGCGAAGGATATCCGATCTATTATCACCTGTGTACTGCGGCGTTTATGGCGCATATGGTGATCGCCGTCCTTGCTTGCGCGCAGGCGCTGCGCAAAAAGGACGCCTCCGGCGCACCACTGTTTATCGCGCTGGTGGGGATATTTCTGCTGCTGTGCATGTGGGAGACGCGCGCGCGGTATTTCTTCCAGTATGAAATGCTGCTGCTGTGCGCAGGCGCGCTGCTGGACAGCAGGAAGACGCCTGAATGAGGCGAAACTGCGTTTGAAATGGAACCGATGGATAACCATCGGTTCTTTTTTACAGCATATGTAGAGTAATACAACCATATTGATAGAATAAATACATATAGTTTGGGTTGAACATGGTTGATATGTGTGATATAATGTGAAAAATATGATTATCGTCTGAAAGAAGGAAAAGAAATGTACAGACATGGTGCATGGATTGTCGTTCTGTGGGCGTGTCTTTTTTTTCTTTCGGGCTGTAACAGAAAACCAATGGTTTATGAGACGCTTGGGGATATGATACATCATCTTCCTTTAGACGAAGAAGCGAGAGTTTTTTTATTGGAAAGTGATGTGCCGACACCGTATTTTGTGTTAGATGATGATGATGGCTGTTGTATGCTGCTCAGAGAGCGGTTGCTTGATGAGGTAATGCGCTATTCCATTGATCCGGAAGTCAGTGGGTATTATGAGGACAGCATCATTGATCACTTTCTTGTCGAAGAATTCCCGACGCGTTTTTCGACTGTGCTGCGCAAAGCAATCACGGAAACAGATGTTGTTATTACGGATATAGAGAGCATTGGTAGTTGCGGAACAGAAATGAAGAGCATACGCCGACAGTTTTTCCTGCTGTCCTATGAGCAGGTTGGAGGAGCGAAGGCGCGTGTGTGTCCGGCAGAGGGTACGCGTCTGAAACGACTTGGCAGCAAACAGTTGATGGCCCAAACGGATTCGGGCATAAGCTCAGGATGGTGGCTGCGTACACCGAATACGTGGTATGTTGACATGGTCAATGTCGTATCACAAGACGGTGGAATTGGCGGGCATTTTACAGGAACGCAGTCGGAGGATATCCGCATGGGTGTCAGACCGGCGCTGAGGCTGCGCGCAGACACACCAATTTATTCAGGGGAAGGCGGTTATCACATACGGGAAAACGGATTGTGATTGCCGTTAGAAGAACAATAGGAGGAAGACGATGAGAAATAGAGGCAGAAAGATGCTCGTACTCCTGACGGTATTGCTTGCAATGCTGCTGTGTGCGTTTGCTGCGCAGGCAGATCAGGTGGATGAGGGATATGTGTCCATGGACGCATATGTAACGGAGAATCCGGAACTCTATCCGGAACGCCAAATGGCGGTTTGGTCAAGAATGCGTTCCATGCCACTTGAAGTGAGTATTGAAGAATCGACGCAGATTTACAGCAGCATTAATCGATATTCTGTGCTTGCGCTGGATACATCCGGCAGTATGCGTGGTACACCCATTGCAAAAACGAGGGAAGCTGCAATTTCCTTTTGCAGACAAGTGCTTGAAGCAGAAGGAAATAACTATGTGGCTGTGATTACGCTGAATACAAATTCCAAGGTTGTATGCAGCTTTACCAATGATTTGACGAAGTTGACTAATGCAATCAACGGACTGATTGCAAGCGGATCGACCAATCATCATGATGCGCTGCGCCTGGCGGATGAGCTTCTTTCGGATATTACAACGCCGGGAGCGATCAAGAATATTCTGCTGATGTCGGACGGATTGCCGGAAAGTGGACCGACAAAGACGTCCGGCCGTTATACCTCTTCTGAGTATTCCTATGGCTATCACTATGCCAATGCCGCTTATGAAAAGGCCAGCACACTGTGGGATAAGTATTCTATTTATTCGCTCGGTTTTTTTCATAGCCTGAGCGGCAAGAATCTGGCATTTGGTCAGCGGTTTATGTCTGATCTGCAGAACATGGGATATTATGAGGTAAATAATCCTTCTGATCTGGAATTTGAATTTGGCCAGATTGCCGAAGATCTCCTCATGGGTAAGGGTATGTTCAGTTTTGCTGGCTCCTTTAATGAGAAGGTGGATACCAACGCCCAGTATTACTATCGTGACGATTATTTCACCAGGGATTCGACGATTTATAATCCTAGCCTGGCGACGATGTCTCTATGTCTGGAACTCTCTACCTGGTCCAGTTATGAGGAGAGCGTCTGGTCAAACAAGACAAAGAATGTAAAGAATCTGCTGAATGAGATTGGCTTCGATGACTATGAACAGAATAGTTTCTGGAATAGTTCTCCGACGCTTAAATCTATCGGCGCTGTTGCGGCGAACAAGAAGATTGGTGATGCCACTCTGATTGCGCTTGTTGTGCGCGGAGGTGCGTATTACAACGAGTGGGGAAGTAATTTCCTGGTTGGATCCAGCGGTAATCATACCGGCTTTGCTGAGGGCAGAGACAATGTTGTTCGTTTCCTGAAGTCTTATATCAGCAAAAACCAGATCAGTGGCCGCGTCAAGCTATGGGTTGTGGGTTACAGCCGAGGCGGCGCGGTAGCGAATATGGTGGCAGGATATTTGAATCAGAATCCGCTTACCAGCGTCTCTCTGGCTAAAAATGATTTGTATTGCTATACCTTTGAGGCACCGCAGGGAACGACCAAGAGTCTTTCCGGTTCGAATGCTTCCAATAACAATATTCACAACATCGTCAACGCAAATGACTTGGTTCCGCTGGTAGCGCCTAGCGATTGGAACTTCAGACGCCACAACACGAAGTCTCGCCCGATTCCGACAATTACTACGAATAACTTCAGCAAGGCGAAAAAGGCTATGCTGGCCCAGTATAATGATATTCTTACTGGTGTGAATATTCAGAAGGATAAGGAAAAGAGTAAGAAATATAATATCCCGGAATATGCGCAGCAGCTTGATTATGAAATTAACTGGACGAAGTTCCTGCCTGGTGGAGATCCGTTTATTGAGATATTTAATGTAGACGATAAGCAACTTACACAGGCTACACTTCTGACCAATACTGTGTCTTCTTTGGCCTCGAATATTACTCGCAAGAATTTTAGTAGTAAAATCGAAAAAGATCTGGCACAGCTGCTCAATGATGTGCTGGGTGTGGGCAATGAAGAATCACTTGAGCAAATCATGATCAACATTGGCGAAGAGTTGGTCAAAAACGATTATAAGAAGCTGAAGTATGTGCTTGCACCGGCAGTGGAGATCAGCTTTGCGTCGACTGAAGAGCGCATAACGAAGGTGGCCTTCCGTCTGCAGGAAGTTATTCTTCAGGCGAACGGATATACGGATCCGTATGGTGCAGTGGCTGAACTGGCAAAAACGTTGGCAAAGATGATCGTGAATGATGCGGATGTGCTTCTGGATGTCGTGCTGACTTTTGCAACGACTTCTCCGATGCAGGCGCATTATCCGGAAATCACGCTTGCGTGGGTTCGTTCTCAAGATCCCTACTATACCGGAACGCCCTTTGATCAGGCTGTTCCGGAGACGATGCGCGTCATTCGTATTAACTGTCCGGTAGACGTTATTGTTTATGATGGGGATAATCAGAAGATTGCCAGCATCATTGGTACGCATACGACCAGTGAAAACGAAGTGGTCGGCTGTGCGATCAACAAAGACGGAGAAAAGATCATCCATCTGCCTTCGGATGAGGAATACCGCATCCTGATTAAGGCAACCGGTGACGGAACGGTAAACTATGCTGTGAACGAATACAATGTGGTTTACGGTACGTTTACCCGTCTGCTGAACTACTTCAATGTAGAGGTCAAGAAGGGGGATGAACTGACTGGTCTGATTCCGGCACTGGATGAAAGTGATTATACGGATGAAGATATGGCGGGATCCGAAGCTGAATATCCGTTGTTGGGCGGTGACGGCCATGAAGTAAAGAAGCCCGTTATCCTTACTGGCGAGAATATTCCCACGCATAAGATTACTGCCAAGAGCGAAAATGAATTTGGCGGTGTTCTTGGTGGTGGTGAGTATCTTTTCGGCAGCTTTGCTCAGGTGCAGGCGGCACCGATCAAGGGAGGCAGCTTCCTGGGTTGGTATGTGGATGGCAAGCTGGTATCTACCGACTCGACCTATCGCTTTGCAGTGGATGGTGACTGTACGATTGTTGCCCGTTTCAGCAAAGTTGATCTGTATGGTTTGAAATTTGAAGCGACACTTGGCGGTACGGTAGAGAATGTGGATGGCCATTACAGCGAGGGTACGGTCATTCTGCTTTCTGCTAAGCCGGACGAAAATGCAGTATTTGATCATTGGGAGATTACCGGTGGTAAGGTTGAAGAGGAAAAGAATCCGGAAACCAGCTTTACAATGCCGGCCGGTGATGTGAAGATCACTGCGGTCTTTGTGCCGGGGGATATGCCGGAACTGCCGGACACCGGTGATGACAGTCATTTGATCCTTTATACGCTGATGTTGTGCATAAGCTGCGCCGCTGTGATGTTTGTGCTGAACAGAAAGGGCGAAAAGGTAAATTGATCATTGGATCATCAATCTGGAATCTGAAAGTATAAGCGGAAAAGTGAATCATAGAGGCTGTTGGCTGAAAGTAGCCGACAGTCTCTATTTGTACTTATGTAAAGAGAAGGGACGAATACTCTTTGTGGATGATATGTGAAGTTCAGTGTTTTTAAAATATGAAGGAAAAGAAACAGGCAGGAATCGTCCGCACGCTGAAGAATTATAATTAAGTTGCTCAATTTTCACGATAATCATCGTACCGATGTTTGTGAGGGAAAGATTGTGTCAGAGGAAATGATGCAGATGCTGCGGCGCATTACGCCGCAGGAGGAATATACAGCCAGCCTGACGCTGTACAGGGCCGGCGGCGTGCATGCACTCGAAGAGGAGAACGGCATGCTGCGCTATGTCGTGGACGACAATCCGCGCCGCGTGGTGCGCGTGGCGGCGGGCACAAAGCTGTCGGGCCGCTGCTCGTGCGATTTCTTCGGCAACGTGCATAAGCCCTGCCGCCATCTGGCCGCTGCGATGATGCAGGCGATGGCCTCCGGCGCGCTGGAAGAGGTGCGCCGCAGGCGCGCCAGAGAGAACGCCGGTAAGCTCATGAACACGCTGGCCTCGGCGCTGCCGATGGAAACGCCGCTGGAGATGGAGATCATCCTGCACCTGATCGGCGATCAGCCGGTGCGCGTCTCGCTTCGCGTGGGCCAGGAGCGGCTGTATGTCGTCAAGTCCATGGCGCAGTTTCTGCATGCGCTTGCAAGCGGCGAGACGATGGCCTTCGGCAAGGGCTTTGTGCTGGAGCCGCAATGGATGGGCTTTACCGGCGTGGATGAGAAGATCATCCGCGTGCTGCAGGACGCTGCCCATATCTGCCGGCTGGAGGGCAAGCTCGTGCAGACGGGACTGGAAGCCAAATATCTGCCTATCGATGCGCGCTATGTGCCCCGGCTGATGCAGCTGCTGATGGCCAAGCCGTTTAAAATCTCCTTCGGCGAGGAGGTTGTGACGGTACCCTGCGTGTTCGACGGCCAGGCGGAGCTGCTCTTCGGCGTTTCGCGCAGCGGCCGCGAGCTGGAAGTGCGCGCACAGATGCCCAAATCCATGCGTCCACTGGACAGTGAATGCCGCTATGTGTACTGCGAGGGCGACGTGCTGCGTCTGCCGCGCGAGCAGCTTGGTATTGTGCGCGTGATGATGGAGGCGGCCAGGGACGGCCAGGCTTCCTTCCGTTTCGATGCGGCGCAGAGCGCGCGTGTGATTTCGGAACTGCTGCCTGCGCTTGAGCGCGCGGGTTCGGTTGCCATCGATGGCGCGCTGGCGGAGCGCATTGTGCGCAAGGAGCTCTCGGTTAAGGCGTACTTTGATCGAGAGGATCGCGCGGTGCTGGCAAGAATGGCGCTGTGCTACGGTGAGGATGAGATCGATCCGTTTGCGCCGGTGACGGCCAGAGCGGAAGAAGAGGACGACGTGCTGATGCTGCGCGATGCCGCGGGTGAGCGTGCGGCGCTTGATCATCTGGCTAAGGCGGGCTTCCGCATGCTCAAAGGGCGCGTGGTGCTGCAGGGCCAGGAGCAGATCTATCGCTTTTTGACAGAGGGTATCTATGAGCTGCAGAAGACGGCGGAGGTGTATTGCAGCGATGAGTTCCGCAAGCTGACGCCGCGAAGGCCCCGTTTTACCGGTATGCTGCGCATGCAGGAAGGCGCGCTGCAGCTGGAGCTTTCTGAAAACGGCGAACCGACGCCGGAGGTGCTGGCTATCCTGCAGGCGCTGCGCGACAACAAGAAGTATTTTAGGCTGAAAGACGGCTCGTTCCTGGATCTGACGGATATGGACGAGTGGCGCGAGCTGGCGGAAGCGGCCGCAGGCGCGCACGTGGAGGCGGACGAAACCGGCGAGAGCGGGCGCGGATTGCTGGAAATTCAGTCCTTCCGCGCGGCTTACATGATGAGCCTGCTGGAAGGCGGCGCGCTGCCGGTGCATGCGGACGACTCGGTGAAGACGTTTGTTGCGGATATGAACGAAGACGGCGAACCCTGCCCCGAGCCGCTGGGCAGTATGCTGCGTCCGTATCAGCTGCGGGGCTTTATGTGGATGCAGGCATTGGACAGGCTGCGCATGGGCGGCGTGCTCGCCGATGATATGGGTCTGGGCAAGACGCTGCAGGTGATTTCCCTGCTGCTGTGGGCCAAGCGCCGGGGCGGCGACACGAGGCCATCTATTGTGGTGGCGCCTACGTCGCTGGTCTACAACTGGATGGCGGAGATCAGGCGCTTTGCGCCGGAATTGCGCGTGGTCGCCAGCGAAGGCGCGCAGAGCGCCCGCGCGCAGACCATCGCAAGGCTCTTCAAAGAGGAGTGCGATATCGACGTATATCTGACGAGTTATCCGCTGATCCGCCGCGATATCAGCCAGCTGAGCAATGTGGAGTTCCGCTTTGCGATCCTGGATGAGGCGCAGTATATCAAAAACGCCATGAGCGTGGGTGCAGGCGCGGTCAAGCAGCTCAGGGCGCAGACGCGTTTTGCGCTTACCGGCACGCCGATGGAGAATCATCCGGGCGAGCTGTGGTCCATCTTCGATTTTGTGCTGCCGGGCTATCTGCTCTCCTTTGCGCAGTTCATGCACAGATTCGGCACGGGCGAGGATATGGAGACCCTCAGACGACGCATCCGGCCGTTCCTGCTGCGCCGTCTCAAGGGCGATGTGCTCAAGGAACTGCCGGAAAAGAACGAAATCCAGCTGGTGGCGGATATGACCGAGGAGCAGCGGCGCGTTTATCAGGCGAGCCTGATGCGCCTGCGTCCACAGATGGATACCCTGCTGGAGGGAAGAAACCGCATCGAGGTGCTCGCTGCGATTACCGAGCTGCGCCAGATCTGCGGCCATCCGTCTCTGGTGCTGCCCAGCTATGCAGCTTCCAGCGGCAAGCTCGATCTGCTGCTGGATATCCTGCCCGGTTCGCTGGAGGCAGGCCACAGGGCACTCATTTTCTCTCAGTTTACGCGCATGCTCAAAATCCTGCAGCGCAGGCTGGAGGCCGTGGGCATCGAGTGCATGTATCTGGACGGCGAAACACCGCCCAAGCGCCGCATCGAAATGGTTGACCAGTTCAATGCAGGCCGTGCGCAGGTCTTCCTGATCTCGCTCAAGGCGGGCGGCTCGGGCCTTAACCTCGTTGGTGCGGATACGGTCATTCACTTTGATCCGTGGTGGAATCCCGCGGCGGAGGATCAGGCGACGGATCGCGCGCACCGCATCGGCCAGAAGAATACGGTCAATGTCATCCGGCTTATCACGCGCGGCAGCATCGAGGAGCAGGTGGTCAGGCTCGGCGAACGCAAGCGCGAGCTGTTTGATCAGATGATCACCGCCGGCGAGGCGATGCCCACGCAGCTTTCGCAGGAGGATATCAGAGCGCTCTTTGAATGAGTTGACGCTGCCTGTTTCCTATCGTATAATGAATGAAATAACCCCAAAGAGGAAAATCGATGAGGCACATCATTTGGGATTTCAACGGCACGCTGCTTGCCGATGCGCAGTTGGGCGTGGACTGTGATAACCATGTCTTCGATACGCTGGGCCTGCCGCGTATTACAATTGAGGATTACCGCGCGCATATGACCATGCCTGTACGCGATTTTTATACTGCGCTGGGCGTGGATCTGAACGTGTACAAATACGAGACGATCTCCCGGCTCTGGCTGGACAGGTTCAATCAGCACGCTGTTTCCGTAGGGCTGATTGACGGCGCGCTGGATACCGTTGCGCGGATGAAGGCGGCAGGCTTTACGCAGTCGATTCTTTCTGCATCGTATGAAAAGTCGCTGCTTACGCAGTGCGATGCACTGGGGTTGACGCCAATGATGGACAGGGTCAGCGGCCTTGGCGACGAGAGCGCGCAGAAGAAGACCGACATCGGCCGCGCACAGCTTGCGGCGCTGGGGCTGGACGCCGGAGATTGTGTGCTCGTGGGCGACATGGTGGCCGACAGCGAGCTGGCCCATGTGTTGGGCACGGCATGCGTGCTGGTGCCGTGGGGACACAACAGCGAGGAAAGGCTGCAAAGGACGGGCAGGCCCGTGGCGCGCAGCCTGAATGAACTGGAGCATATGCTC
The DNA here is from genome assembly GCA_017397695.1 of Clostridia bacterium. Next base: position 9,319 of record JAFQIF010000078.1, on the reverse strand, counting down.
ATGGACATGAGGTAAAGGAGGATGTGCTGTGGCGGATACGATCAGGCCGATCCATGCCGGCCACAGGGAACGTCTTCGCGAAAGATTCCGCGCGGCGGGGCTGAGTGCATTTTCCGAGCATGAGATATTGGAACTGCTGCTCACCTATGCCATTCCGCGTCAGGACGTCAATCCCCTGGCGCATGCGCTCATCGATACATTCGGCAGCCTGAGCGCCGTGCTGGATGCGCAGGAGAGCGAGCTGCTGCGCGTGAAGGGCATGGGCAGGCAGGCGGCGCTGCTGCTGAATATGATGCCTCAGCTTATGCAGGCTTACCAGATCAGCGCGCTGGGCGAGCGCCCGGTGATCACGACGCTGGCGGATGCAAGGCGCTATTTGGCGCCGTTGTTTATCGGCGCGGCGCAGGAGCATATTTATATCATTTGCCTGGATCAGGCGGGCCGCGTGCTGCACAGATCGCTGCTGCATACGGGCACGGTCGATCAGGTGGCGCTGCATCCGCGAACGGTGGTGGAGACGGCGCTGCGCCATCATGCCTATTCGGTGATCCTCGCGCACAATCATCCCAGCGGCGTGGCTTCGCCCTCGCAGGCGGATATCGACGTGACGAGAAATATCACCACCGCGCTGTTTATGATTGGGATCCGTCTGGTGGATCACCTGATCTTTGCCGGGGAGCAGGCGTATTCTATGCATCACGGCGGACTGTGTACCACGCAGGCGCATAGCTACGTAAGCGCCATGGCGGCGGACCGGGCAGGCAGCCTGCGTGAGGCGCAGTACGAATGGACTGCGCTGGAGCCGGAGTCTTTGGAGGAATAAAGGGGAGAATGCTTTGAAGGGCAATACCGTAAGGAGGCTGCTTGTGGGAATGCTGGCGCTGGCGGTTCTTGGCCTTGCAGCGGCTGTGGGGCTGATGGGCTTTGTCTATTACAAGGAGACGCATCTGCCGCCCATTGGCGACAGCGACGTCATCATCGTTCTGGGCGCGCAGGTCAAAGAGGACGGCACGCCGAGCGTGGCGCTGGAGCGCAGATTGACGGCGGCGCTGGAAAGCTATCAAAGCGACAGGCAGCTGATCATCGTCTGCGGCGCGCAGGGCGCCAACGAGCCCCGGGCCGAGGGCGATGTGATGCGCGACTGGCTGATTGAAAAGGGCGTGAGTCCCGACGATGTGGCTGCGGAGACGGCGTCGTTCAACACGCGGGAAAACCTGACCTACGCAAGGGCGATCATGGAGCATCGCGGCCTTAAGGAGGCGCTGGTGGTGACCAGCGATTATCATGTGGCGCGCGCGCTGGAATTGTGCCGGCAGGTCGGTATCTCTGCCACAGGCAAGGGCAGTCCGTCCAAGCCGGAATATTTCATTAAGAATCATTTCAGAGAGGGGCTCAGCTGGATGAAGCTCTGGCTGGAAAGCGCGCTATGAACAGAGAAAGACTGACAAGCGGCCTGGATATGCTGGGCATTGCTTATGACCAGACGGCCATCGAGCGCTTTGAGGCGTTCCATGCGATTCTGGATGAATACAATCAGAAGATGGACCTGACAGCTGTGCTGGACGAGGATGAGCGCATTGACCGCCACGATCTGGACAGCGCTGCACCGCTGGCCAAGGGGCTGCTTGCGCCTCATGCGAAGGTGATTGACGTGGGCACGGGCGCAGGCTTTCCGGGCATGCCGCTGCTGATTCTGCGCCCAGATCTGGAGATGACATTTCTGGATGCGCTGAATAAGCGGATTCTCTTTCTGCAGGATGCGCTGAAGAGGCTGGGTCTTACGGCTGCGACGCTGCATGCGCGCGCGGAGGACGCCGCACGTATGGCGGATCATCGCGAAATGTACGATGCGGCTGTTTCCCGCGCGGTGGCCGGTGCGGCTGTGCTGCAGGAGCTGACGCTGCCCTTTGTGAAGACCGGCGGCGTGGCGATTGCCTGGAAGGGGCCGGGTGTGCAGGAGGAGATGACGGCGGCCAGGCGCGCCGCGTTTGTGCTGGGCGCTACAGTCCGGGACGTTCTGCCGGCGCCCGTTCCGCGCAGGGATGACTGGGCGCACTGCCTGCTCATCACCGATAAGACCGGAAAAACACCGAAGACCTATCCGCGCAAGGCGGGCACGCCGAGCAAGAAACCGCTGGCGTAATGAACGCGGTACAGATGTTCTTTTTCTTTCAGACATACTGTTAATCTGCGCGAAACGAAGAAGGGGTTTGGGCGGCAGCCCAACGGTACCCTTGCGCGTAAAAATCAAGAAAACATTTCCCTCATTTCCTTTGGCCAAAACGAGCACAATGATGGCAAAAGGAGATGAGGTTTTTTGTTTGCTCAGATTTGGGGCTCACCCTATCGTTTCTTTCTGGCTGCGGCGGTGTTGGCGGCGATTCTGTGCCTGTTTCCGGCGAAGGTGGATGCGCCGGAGGATATGCAGATGACAGCTGCGCAGACGGCTGTACCCGCCAAGGATTATCCGGCCGGCGCGGATTTGACCGAGCGCACACAGGCGGGCTGCTATCTGCACAGGACGCTGTATTATGCACCCTGCGGCCACAGTGTGCAGAGCCGAAGCGCACTGCCTGCACAGCTTGCGGGCATGTCGCGTGCGCTGCTGGAAAAGGAGATCGCCGGTGTGATCCCGGGCGCAGCGGTGACGGGGTTTTCCGCTTCCGAGGTGGATATCGCTGTGAGCGTGGAAATACCTTGTCCGCTGCATTGGGTGCTGCGCGCCGGGGAGGATGGCATGCTGCATGTGCTTCAGAACAGAGACGGCGAGACGCTTGAAGTCGTGCGCAGCACGGATGTGCCGCTTGAGCGCGTGGGGCAAGAGGAACAGTCGATTCGGGAAGGACGCATGTTTGATGATGTGCAGGCGCTGGAGGGCTATCTGGAGAGCCTGAGCAGCTGACAATTGCTTACAGGGTGAGAGGAATCGCAGAAACCGACATTTGAGACGCGCAGACGTATGGTTGAACGGTTATCTGTTGAGAAGTTTTTTTCCCTTTGATAGAATACAATCATCACAAGGCACAAGCGGGATACACGGCAGGATTGCTGCACAGGATATAAGGAGGAAACGCGATGCGCGTCGTCAAGAAACCGGAAGAACGCAGGGCGGAAATGGTGGCCGCTGCGTCGAAGCTGTTTGCCCAGCAGGGGTTTGTGCGTACGTCCGTGGCGGAGATTGTTTCGGCTGTGGATGTGGCCAAGGGCCTGTTCTATTATTACTTTACGACCAAGGACGATATGGTGAAGGCCGTTGTCGAGGGTTATGCCAGCTATCTGGGCAGCGAAGCGCTGAAGATTGCGGATGGCAAAGGCACGGCGCGCGAGAAGGCAGCCCTGCTAATGGGCCATGAAGCCTGGAATCAGTGTTTTACCCAGCCGCTGCTCTCCGATCTGTGTCTGCCCCAGCATGCGGCGCTGTACAGCGATATGTGTGACCGCGTGGTCGATCACATGCGTGCGGCGGTGGAGAAAATCCTCGCGCAGGCCATGCTCGAGCGCGGCATGGACGCCTCGCAGGCCGGCTGCCTGTCGGGCGTGGGCATGTACGGCGTGCTGATGATGGCGCGCCGCGGTGAGATGAGCATGGAAGGCGCGGCGCAGATGTTCTCGCGCCTGTCGGGCATGGATATGATCGCCTGAAAAAACAGGGCAGATCCCTTTGATGATAGACGTTCCCCCTCTCTCTTTTTCCCTCCGCAAGGCGTGAAAGCCGCTGCAAAGGCGCAGCGGCTTTCATCGTTTTGGCAGATACTCCGGCAAAACAAAAGCGTGGGGGAACGCGCCGGAAAATTGCGGCTGTACATGCAGAAATTACACCTTAAATCCATCAAAAAAGCCTGGAAAAGATTGACAAAGCATTCACAAAATTATACAATAGGTGTACTTGCAAGAAGGAGGTTATTTATCATGAAGAAGCTTGCATCGATTCTTCTTTCCCTGCTGCTCCTGGCCTGCATGATCGCGGGCGCGAGCGCGGATACCTTCACTGGCGATGACGCGGGCATCGGCCCTGTCACCGTTACCCTGACCGTTGAGGACGGCAAGATCACCGCCGCCGAGGTCACCGGTGAAAACGAGACCAAGGGCTTTGGCTATGAGCCGATCTACGAGGGTACCTATGCGGCTGCCATCGTTGAGGCTCAGGGCGCTGACATCGACGTCATTTCCGGCGTTACCGTGACCAGCAACGCTGTTATCGCGGCGACCGAGGAAGCCATGATTGCCGCCGGCCTGTTGGCTGAGGAGACTGTGGTCGTGGAAGACGTCACCTGTGATATCGTGGTCATCGGCGCCGGCGGTGCGGGCATGACCGCTGCGCTGCAGGCTGCTGATCTGGGCGTGGAGAAGGTCATCGTTGTCGAGAAGACCGGCTCTACCGGCGGCAATACCTCCCGCGCCACGGGCGGCATGAATGCTGCGAAGACCGCTGCGCAGGATGCTAACGAGTGGAAGGAAGCGACCACCGGCGCGGTTGAGAAGACCATTGCCGGCGCGAAGGAGAACTACCCGGCCCTGGCTGAGCTGACCGCCAAGGTTGAAGAGCAGTTTAACGCCTACAAAGCGAACCCGACCGGCTACTTCGATTCTCCGGAGCTCTTTGCGCTGGATACCATGGTGGGCGGCAAGGGCATCAACAACCTGGATCTGGTCATGACCATGGTGAACAATTCCGCCGAGGCCATTGATTGGCTGGCGACCAAGGATTCTCACCTCGTGTCCGTCGGTTCTTTCGGCGGCGCGTCTGTCATGCGTATTCATCGTGCCCTGACCGCTGAGGGCAAGACCACTCCGGTTGGCGCTTACCTGGTCAAGACCCTGACCGCGGCTGTGGACGCCGAGAGCAAGGTTGACCTGCGCATCAACACCGCCGCGACCGAGCTCATCGTGACCGATGGCAAGGTGACCGGCGTGAAGGTGACCTCTGAAAACGGCGATTACACCATCAACGCCAAGGCCGTTATCCTGGCCTCCGGCGGCTTCGGTGCGGATCTGGAGCGCGTGGCTGCCTATCAGCCGAGCCTCGAGGGCTTCGTGACCACCAACTCCACCGGTATCACCGGCGACGGCATCGACATGGCCGTGGCCATCGGTGCGGCAACCGTGGATATGGAGCAGATCCAGATCCATCCGTCCGTTTATACCGAGACTTCTGCCCTGATTACTGAGGGCATCCGCGGCGACGGCGCGATCCTGGTCAACCAGGGCGGCAAGCGCTTCGTCAACGAGCTGGAGACCCGCGACGTCGTGTCTGCAGCTGAGCTCGCTCAGGAGGGCGGCTACGCCTGGACGATCGTCGATCAGAAGATGATGGACGCTTCCTCCACCTACAATGGCTACTACACCAAGGGCTTTGCCGTGATGGGCAATACCGTGGAAGAGCTCGCCGCTGCGATGGGTACCGACGCTGCTGTGCTGGCTGAGACCCTGAACACCTGGAACGCGGCTGTTGCGGCTCAGTCCGACGCCGAGTTCGGCCGTATGTCCTTCGCCAATCCGCTGGATACCGCTCCGTACTACGCTGTGAAGGTTGCCCCGGGCATCCATCACACCATGGGCGGCGTGAAGATCAACACCGAGGCTGAGGTGCTCACCGAGGCCGGCGAGGCGATCCCGGGCCTGTATGCTGCGGGCGAAGTCACCGGCGGCGTGCACGGCGCCAACCGCCTGGGCGGCAACGCTGTGGCCGATATCGTCGTCTACGGCCGTATCGCCGCGCAGAGCGCTGCTGCGTATATCGCGAAGTAATTCTCTCAACTGCAAAGCAAATCCCGCAGCTACGGCTGCGGGATTTTATCTTTTACGGCGGATGGTTCTGTTGTATAATGGAAACAGAAATGAGACCGCATGCCCCCTTTTGACGAGGAAAGGAGTGAGCTTCTGTGACCAACCGGATCGCCGCCCTGAAGGCGCTGCAGTGGGAGAAGGCGCACCATGCCGCCAGGCGCGCAGCCGTGGAGGATATGGCGCTGCCGTACAGGGATGGCGCGCTGTCGGATATCACGCGCGCCGCGCTGCGCATGAAGATGGCGCTTGAGATGGAAACGCCGTATCTGTTCCCGGATGAGATCATCGCCTTTACGCGTACGGTACCCAATCTGCCGTTCCTGTACAGCGAGACGCAGTGGCACGATATCTGCGCGAAGCATTTTATCCATGAGTCCGGCACGGTGAGCAATCTGTCGCCGGATTATGGAAAAGTGATCGCTTTGGGCCTTGACGCGCTGCGCGCGCAGCTGAGCGACGGGGAAGAGCACAGCGCCATGCGCATGTCCATCGATGCGGTGCTGGAATTGACGCGCCGCTACGAGCAGGCCGCGCGCGAGGCGGGCATGCAGGAGCTTGCGGATGTGCTCAGATGCGTGCCGGCGAAGGGGGCAAAGACCTTCCGCGAGGCGCTGCAGTCGCTTCGCATCCTGCACTTTGCCATGTGGTGCGAGGGCGATTATCACAATACGCTCGGCCGGTTTGATCAGTATATGATGCCCTATCTTCAGGCGGATCTGGACGCGGGGCGCGAGACGCAGGAGAGCGCGTTTGAGCTGCTGGAGGCCTTCTTCCTCGCGTGCAACCGCGACAGCGACCTGTATCCCGGCATGCAGCAGGGCGATAACGGCCAGAGCATTGTGTTGGGCGGCATGACCCCGGATGGAAAGGACGGCTATAATCTGCTGTCTGAAATGTGCCTGAAGGCCAGCGCGGACATGAAAATGATCGACCCGAAGATTAACCTGCGTGTGAACCGCAATACGCCGCTGGAGGTATTTGAGCTGGGCACGCAGCTGACCAAGTTGGGCCTGGGCTTCCCGCAGTATGAAAACGACGACGTGGCGATTCCCGCGCTGGAAGCGCTCGGCTATGCGGCGGAGGATGCGCGCAATTATGCCATGGCGGCCTGCTGGGAGTTTATCATCCCGGGCAGGGGCATGGAGATCCCCAATATCGGTGCGCTGCCCTTTGCCAATACAGTGGACAGGGTGCTCTGGGAAAAGCTGCGCAGCAGCGTGGATATGGAGGCACTGAAGGCAGAGATCCGCCGCGCGATTTTCGACAGCGTACGCCGTACGATGGCTGAAAGACGGAATCTCTATGTCATTCCGTCGCCGTATCTGTCTCTGTTCTTCGAGGGCTGCGTGGAAAAGGGACGCGATATCTCGCTGGGCTGCACGTACAACAACTGGGGCCTACATGGTACCGGCCTTGCCGCTGCTGCGGATATGCTCGCTGCGGTGGAGCAGGTGGTATATGGCGAGGGCGTGCCGGCGGGCACGCTGCTTGCAGCGATGGATGCAAACTTTGAGGGATATGAAGCGCTGCATCACCGCCTGAAGAGCGCGCCGAAGATGGGCAACGACGACGATCGCGCGGACAAGCACGCCGCGTGGCTGCTGGATACGTTTGCCGATGCGGTGCAGGGCCTCAAAAATGAGCGCGGCGGCATTGTGCGCGCGGGTACAGGCTCTGCGATGTTCTATATTTTCCATGCCAATCAGCTGGGCGCGACGGCGGATGGCCGCGAGCGCGGTGTGCCGCTGCCGGCGAACTATGCACCGTCGCTGAACGTAAAGCTGAACGGCCCTGTATCGCTGATCAAGTCGTTCACCAAGCCGTTCCTGTTCAGGACGATCAACGGCGGCCCGCTGACGATTGAATTCTCCGAGAGCGTATTCTCGCAGGAGGAGTCGATTACCAAGGTGGCGCAGCTGGTACGCCTGTTTGTGCTGTGCGGCGGTCATCAGCTGCAGCTCAATACCGTCAACCATCAGCGCCTGCTCGATGCACAGGCGCATCCGGAGAATTATCGTAACCTGATCGTGCGTGTATGGGGCTGGAGCGGCTACTTTGTGGAGCTGGACAAGTGCTATCAGGATCACATCATCCGGCGCGCGGAGCTGAATCTATGACCGGAATCGTCTTTGATATCAAGGAGTTTGCCGTATTCGACGGCCCCGGCATCCGCACGACGATATTTATGAAGGGCTGTCCGCTGCGCTGCATGTGGTGCCACAATCCGGAAGGGCTGTCGCCCGCGCCGCAGATGATGGTCAGCCGCGCGGCGTGTACGGATTGCGGCGCGTGTAAGCGCATATGTCCAAGCCCGGAAAACTGTGTAGTCTGCGGAGCGTGTGTGAGCGCCTGCCGGGGCGGATTCCGCAGGATCGTGGGCGAACGCTGGGAAGCGGAGGCGCTGGCCCGGCGGCTGCAGAAGGACGCGGACGTGTATGCTCTGTCCGGCGGCGGGGTTACGTTTTCCGGCGGCGAGCCGCTGATGCAGTGGAACTTTGTTTCGGATGTGATCGCTCGGCTTGACGGCGTGCACACAGCGATTGAGACGAGCGGCTTTTGCAGCGACGCGGTCTTTGAGGACGCCATGCGTCGCTGTGATCTGATCATGATGGACTGGAAGGTATCCGATCCGGAGCAGCACAAGCGATATACCGGCGTGGATCAGACGCCGATTCTGCGCCATGCGCGGATGCTGGCGGCAGGCGATACGCCGTTCATCTTACGTCTGCCGGTTATTCCCGGCGTGAACGATCATCCTGCGCATTTTGAAACGGCAGCGCGGCTGGTACAGGACGCGAAGGCACTTGCGCGCGTGGAGCTGCTGCCGTATCAGCGTGCGGCGGGGGCAAAGTATGAGATGGTCGGCATGGCGTACGACGTGGACTTTGACGAGACGCGCGCGCCGCGGATTGGGACGGAGGCCTTTGAGCGGCTGGGGATTCCGGTTCGGGTATTTAAGTGAAGAAGAAGGACGCTTCCCGAGGGGGAAGCGTCCTTTGTGCGCTTTAGGGCTAGACAGATCATTATGGAATCTTGAAACCGCCGCGCAGCGAAGAAGGGGGCTGGGGACAATGTCCCCAGGCAGGTTTGGGCGGCAGCCCAACGTAACCCATGCGCGAAGCGCCGGATAAACAAGAAGCTCAATTGTCGCCTTCGGCTACGCTCCGATTCTTGCTTTTTTCTTCGATTGGGTTACGTTGGGGATTTCATCCCCAAGCCCCTGACAAGGGATTTCATCCCTTGACCCTTCTTCGTTTCGCGGTGGCTTCAAGCCGCCTTAGTAAACATGCTATCCCTAAACACACATAAAAACCCCCTCCGATTTCTCGGAGGGGGCTGCATAGATTGAAATAAAACTTACTTCTTACGGGACAGGGTCGGCAGGTGCCAGATCTTGTCGATGTACTCCTGAATGGTGCGGTCGGAGGAGAACACGCCGGACATGGCGGTGTTCATCACGGCCATCTTCTGCCACTTGGCCTGGTTGCCGTAGTCCTCGTCCAGACGGCGCTGGGCCATGGAGTAGGAGCCG
>JAFQIF010000077.1 GCA_017397695.1 Clostridia bacterium | reverse complement strand
CGAAGGTCCTTCTGGCATCGGCCATGGCGTCGTCAAGGTCACGCGCGTGCGGGATCTTCTTGGCGATGTCCGCTGCGTGCGCGGCGATTCTGGAGGCGATGATGCCCTGCTTTACATCCTCAACATTGGGCAGCGCCAGATGCTCGGCCGGGGTGACATAGCAGAGGAACGCTGCTCCAGAGGCTGCGGCAATCGCGCCGCCAATGGCAGAGGTGATGTGATCGTATCCGGGGGCGATGTCGGTGACGATGGGGCCGAGCACATAGAAGGGCGCGCCCATACAGATGGTCTGCTGCAGCTTCATGTTGGCTTCGATCTGATCCATGGGCATGTGTCCGGGGCCTTCCACCATGACCTGAACGTCCTTTTCCCATGCGCGTTTGGTCAGCTCGCCCAGACGCACCAACTCTTCAATCTGGCAGACGTCGCTGGCGTCGGCGAGACAGCCGGGGCGGCAGGCGTCGCCCAGGGAGATGGTCACGTCGTATTCGCGGCATATGTCGAGGATTTCGTTGTAATATTCATAGAAGGGATTCTCCTCGCCGGTCATGCTCATCCACGCAAATACGAGGGAGCCGCCGCGGGAGACGATGTTCATCCTGCGCTTGTGCTTTTTGATCTGTTCGATGGTTTTGCGGGTGATGCCGCAATGCAGGGTGACAAAGTCCACTCCGTCCTGCGCATGAAGCCGGACGACGTCGATGAAATCCTTTGCGGACAGGGTGGCTAGATCGCGCTGATAGTGGATGACGCTGTCATAGACCGGCACCGTGCCGATCATGGCGGGACACTCTTGGGTCAGTTTGCGGCGGAAGGGCTGGGTGTTTCCATGGCTGGACAGATCCATGATGGCTTCCGCGCCCATATGAACCGCCGCCATGACTTTCTGCATCTCGATATCATAGTCCTTACAATCGCGGGACACGCCGAGATTGACGTTGATTTTCGTGCGCAGCATGGAGCCCACGCCGTTGGGTTCGATACAGGCATGCAGCTTATTGGCACAGATGACGACCTGTCCCTTGGCCACCAGCTCGCGGATTTCCTCTTCCGTCCGGTATTCCTTCTTTGCTACTGCTTTCATTTCCGGGGTGATGATGCCGCGCTTTGCGGCGTCCATCTGGGTTGCATAGTTTCTCATGACAAACGCTCCTTTCATTTCTCATCTGCAAAACGGGATTTCAGATCAAACAGATGATTCATCGGCCCCGATCCCATGCCGAGATTCAGCTGCGCGGCCAGCGCGCAGGAGATATAGTCCTTGGCGCGGCCAACGGATTCTTCGAGGGAAAAGCCCTTGGCGAGATTGGCGGCAATCGCGCTGGACAGCGTGCATCCGGTTCCGTGGGTGTTGGGGTTATCAATGCGCTTTCCACGGAACCAGACAGCGCTTTCTCCATCGTACAGAAGATCATTTGCGTCGCAGGTGCTGTGGCCGCCCTTGAGCAGCACGGCGCAGCCATAGTCGCCGCTGATCTTTTTTGCCGCATCTACCATATCCTTCTCGCCGAGGATGGTCATGTCGGAGAGAACCTGCGCTTCGGGGATGTTCGGCGTGACAAGCGTGGCAAGGGGCAGAAGTTCCTTTACGAGCGTTTCAACCGCCTCGGACTTCATCAGGGAAGCGCCGCTGGTGGCAACCATGACAGGATCGACGATCACGTTCTGCGCCCGATGAAATTTGAGCCGTTAAGCCGTCCTGTGGATGAGTGCAGATGACGGAATCATCCCGATCTTTACCGCGTCGGGGAAAATATCCTCAAACACGGCGTCGATCTGCTGAGTAAGAAATTCGGGAGTTACTTCCTGAATGGCGCGTACGCCTGTAGTATTTTGCGCAGTCAGCGCGGTGATGGCGGTCGTAGCATAGACGCCGTTCATGGTCATGGTTTTGACGTCTGCCTGGATTCCTGCGCCTCCGCTGGAATCGCTTCCGGCAATGGACAGCGCTGTTCTCATTTATGTTCACTCCTTTGACGCGGCCATCACCGCAGACCGGCGGAGAAGGCCTTAATGATTCAGTTTATTCTGCATGAGGGACAGGGTTCGGTTCTTCTGAAGGGCAAATACGATCGCGCCCGCAATGATGGAACCGACGACGGTGGAAATCAGGAAGGGGACGACATAAGCGTAAAAGCCGACGCTGGCGGCGGACACGCCCATGAAGGCGACAGCGATGGGGTAGGCGAGCAGTCCGCCGATCACGCCGGTGCCAAATACCTCGCCGATCAGCGTGGGCAGAATCTTCTTGGAATACTTCCAGACCAGTCCGCACAGCAGCGCGCCGAACATGCTGCCCGGGAAGGCGAGCAGGCTGCCAAGTCACGTGAGGTTTCGGATCAGCGCGGCCAGAAAGCCTGCGCCCAGCGCGTACCACGGACCCAGTAGCACGCCGCAGAGGACGTTGACCATGTGCTGAACCGGCGAGCATTTGCTGCCGAACACGGGGAAGGAAAAGAGACTGCCGACCACGGCGACGGCGACGAGGATGGCGGCGACGGTGAGTCTGAGGGTGTGGTTCTTCTTCATTTGAATCTCTCCTTTTCGTTCATCAGAGTGCGAGGGCGGCATTGACACGACAAAACAGCCTCCCTCATGGGGAAACAGCAGGGGTATTCCTGCTGGTCGGTCGAGACTTAATGGTCTCCTCTCACGCCGGAACACGGCTTCCCATCGCTGTTTTCACGTCACAGGGCGCTCCCCCTCTGACGGGCTCATGAAGAGCGGACAAACCTCCCTTCGGAAAGATTCTTAAACGTCCATCGGACGATCAAGGCGTTATGACTGAATGACAAGATCCACAAGCTCGCGGAGCAGACAGCACTCCGTTTCGATGTGTTTTGCGGCAAAGATGCCGGAGACAATGGCCGCACCGCTTATGCCTGTGCTGCGGAGCTGCAGAATGTTGCTGCGGTTGATGCCACCGATGGCGACCACGGGAATGGACACGGCGCGGGTGATAGAGGACAAGAGCTCCGTCGTCATGAGCTTGGCGTTTGTCTTGGTGGTGCTGCCGAACACCGCACCGCTGCCCAGATAATCAGCTCCTGCTTCTTGTGCTTTTATCGCCTGTTCGACGGTCTTTGCGGTGACGCCGACGATCATGTCTTTGCCCAGTCTCTTTCGTGCTGAGGCGGTCTCCATATCGTCTTGTCCTATATGAACGCCGTCCGCGCCGCTTTTCATGGCGACGTCCACGTTATCGTTAATGATGAGCGGCACATTGTGCCGGTGGCACAGCTTCGCCATCTGGACAGCTTCTTTCAGGAAGGCATATTCCGGGATTTCCTTTTCTCGCAGCTGCACCAGCGTGACGCCGCCGGTCAGCGCTTCTTCAACCTGATCAAACAGTGTTCTTCCATTCAGCCAGCTTCGATCGGTGACAGCATACAGCCGCAGGGTTTCAGCGGATAACTTCATATCGGGCTCCTTTCTCAAGCGCCTTCGGCGACAGATGGTAGATTGCGTCGATGATGTAATTACGGTAAGCTGCGTTTCCGTCCAACGGGCCAAGGCGAGTAAAGGCGATTTCTCCGCACAGCCCCATGGCGCAGACAGCTGCGAGCGCTGCCTTCGCGACCTGACCGGGATTGGCGGATATATAGGCTCCGAGCAGCGCGGACAGCTGACAGCCCGCGCCGGTGACGGTGCGCATCATGGGATGGCCGTTCATGACGCGGTATATTTTTGCGCTGTCTGTCACGATATCGCTGTCTCCGGTGACGATAACGATTGCGCCGGTTTTCCGGGAAAGATCTGCGGCATATTTCGCGATGGAATCGGATGGCGGCGGTTCACATGCGTCAACACCTCTGCCGCACGACATGCCGTAAACCAGCGCGGATATCTCCGATGCATTGCCCCGGATGGCGGCAAGGTGGAGTTTCTCCAGCATGCTGCGTGCGGCGTCCTTTCGCAGCATGGAACTGCCGACACCCACCGGGTCGAGGATAACAGGTAAGCCCAGCCTGTTCGCTTCCTGTCCGGCCAGCATCATAGCACTCAGCTTTCTGGGATTCGGCGTACCCAGATTGAGCACCAGACCGTCGCATTGTGCGACGATTTCAGCGGCTTCATCGGGATCCTCCGCCATGATGGGCGATGCGCCGCAGGCCAGCAGGATATTGGCACAATCGTTGGCAGTCACATAGTTTGTGATGCAATGGACCAACGGCCTTTCAACACGGGTGTGAGCAAGAATTTCACCAAGCATGATTTCCTCCGATAAAAACAGTCGCTCCCGCGATCGGGAACGCCTGAAAACGATTCGCTCCCTACGGCGGCATTATCCGCATCAGGTAAAGGGTCGAAGGTGATTCCTTCCTCTCAGCCTGTCATAACAAGCTCCCCTGCAAT
>JAFQIF010000076.1 GCA_017397695.1 Clostridia bacterium | reverse complement strand
GGTCTGGAGATCCTGGTGCACGTGGGCATCGATTCCGTTGCGCTCAAGGGCGCAGGCTTCACCGCCCATGTCAAGGAGGGCGACAAGGTGAAGGCCGGCGATCTGGTTGCCGAAGTTGACCTGGATGTGCTGAAAGCCAACAACATCCCGACCATCACGCCGGTGCTGGTGTGCGATGGCGCGGATGAGCTGCTGATGACTGCTGCCGAAGGCGACGTCGCTGCGGGCAAGAATGTCGTACTCACCCTGAGCGAGGCGAAGCAGGAAGAGACCGCTCCAGCAGCTACGCAGGAGAAGCTTGATGAGAAGAAGGAAAAGAAGAGCTTCATCAACTTTGATTTCCTGCAGAAGCTGGGCAAGGTGCTCATGACCGTCATTGCGGTCATGCCTGCCGCAGGCATGATGCTCTCGATTGGCAAGCTGATCCAGATGATGGGCGGCGATATTGCCATCCTGATGACCATCGGCTCCACGATGGAAAACATCGGCTGGGCCATCATCACCAATCTGCACATCCTCTTCGCCGCGGCAATCGGCGGCAGCTGGGCCAAGGAGCGCGCGGGCGGCGCGTTTGCGGCCGTGATCGCGTTCATCCTTATCAACCGCATCACCGGCGCGGTGTTCGGCGTGACGACCGATATGCTCGCCGACAGCAGCGCGGTGGTCCATTCCTTCTTCGGCCAGGAGATGCTGGTTGGCAACTACTTCACCAACATCCTGGGCAGCCCGGCGCTCAACATGGGCGTGTTCATCGGCATCATCGCGGGCTTTGTCGGCGGCGTTGTCTACAACAAGTTCTATAACTTCCGCAAGCTGCCGGACGCCCTCGCCTTCTTCAACGGCAAGCGCTTCGTGCCGATGGCGGTCATTGCGTACTCCGTCGTCATCTCCCTGATCATGGCCGTCGTCTGGCCGGTTGTGCAGAGCGGCATCAACAACTTCGGCGTGTGGATCGCCAATTCCGCGGATACCGCGCCGGTGCTGGCTCCCTTCATCTATGGCACGCTCGAGCGTCTGCTGCTGCCCTTCGGCCTGCATCACATGCTCACCATCCCCATGAACTACACCTCCTTCGGCGGCACCTACATGATCCAGACCGGCATTAACGCCGGCGCCGAGGTCTTCGGCCAGGATCCGCTGTGGCTCGCCTGGGTCACCGACCTGATCAACTTCAAGGACGCCGGCAACATGGCTGCCTATGACAATCTGCTCGCCACCGTCATCCCGGCCCGCTTCAAGGTTGGCCAGATGATCGGCGCGACCGGCCTGCTGCTGGGCATTGCGCTGGCGATGTATCGCCGCGTGGACGCCGACAAGCGCGCCAAGTATCGCTCCATGTTCGTTTCCACCGCGCTGGCCGTGTTCCTCACCGGCGTTACCGAACCGATTGAGTTCATGTTCATGTTCTGCGCGCTGCCGCTGTACATCGTCTACGCCATCCTGCAGGGCTGTGCGTTCGCGATGGCGGGCGTCATCAATCTGCGCCTGCACTCCTTCGGCAATCTGGAATTCCTCACCCGTGTGCCGATGAGCCTGAAGGCCGGCCTCGGCATGGATATCGTCAATTTCCTGATCTGCTGCGCTGCGTTCCTGGTGATCGGCTATGCGGTAGGCTATATCATGATCGGCAAGATGAAGATGGCCACCCCGGGCCGTCTGGGCAATTACACCGACGAGGGCGCTGCGGAAGAACCTGTTGAAAACAAGATCGTCGGCGCTGGAAACGGCAGCCAGGCCGAGCGCATCATCGCGCTGCTGGGCGGCCGTGAGAACATCACGCTGGTGGACGCCTGCATGACCCGTCTGCGCGTGACCGTCAAGGATACCGCCAAGGTGGCCGATCTGGCTGCGTGGAAGGCCGAAGGCGCGCTGAGCCTGCTCATCAAGGACGGCGGCATTCAGGCTGTCTACGGCCCGAAGGCGGACGTCCTCAAGTCCGACATCAACGATATCCTTTGATGTGATCTGCCTCGCTCTGCTGCGCAGTATGCGCCGTCCTCCCCTTCGCGGCGTATGCTCCGCAGCAGAGCGGGCGGTTCTCATAACCTTCCCATGAGGTGAATCAAGATGAAAATCCTCACGCTCAACACGCACAGCCTTCAGGAAGAAAACTACGCCGAGAAGCTCGAAGGATTTATCGAGCGCATCCTCGTCGAGCAGCCGGACGTCATCGCGATGCAGGAGGTCAACCAGACGATCAGCTCGCCCAAGGCGCCGCCGCACATGCACAGAGGACTCACCTCCGTATCCCGCGGCGTGCCGCTGCGCGAGGATAATCACGCTGCGGTGATCGCCAAGCGGCTTCAGCTTGCCGGCGTCCCCTGCTCCTGGGCATGGCTGCCCATCAAGATCGGCTACGGAAAATATGATGAAGGTCTGGCTGTTCTTGCGCTCAATCATACGATCCGCCATGCGCATTCCATGCTGATCAGCCACGCAGACGACTATGCCAACTGGAAGACGCGCAGGATCCTCGGCGTGCAGCTCGATGACATGGACGACTGGTTCTATACCGTGCACATGGGCTGGTGGAACGACGAGACCGAACCCTTCCGCCATCAGTGGAAGGCGATGCGCGCCACGCTGGCCCAGAAGAGCAAAACGGCGCCTGTCTGGCTGATGGGCGATTTCAACGGACCGGCCGAGGTTCGCGGCGAAAGCTACGATTACATCACGAAAGCCGGCTGGCAGGACACCTATCTGCTGGCGGACGAAAAGGACGACGGCGTCACGGTGTCCGGCGTGATCGACGGCTGGCGGGATAAGATTGCCGATCCTCAAAAATGTTCGGGCATGCGCATTGACCAGATCTGGTGCAGCCGGAAAACGCCGGTTGCAAGTTCAAACGTGATTTTCAATGGAACAAACGGTCCGGTTGTCTCCGATCACTACGGCGTGATCGTGCAGACGCGTTGATATAAATTTTTTTGAAAGGAGCACACCCGCTATGAGCAGATCCTCCGGTATCCTTCTTTCCATCACCAGCCTGCCGTCGAAATACGGCATCGGCTGCTTTGACAAGGCCGCTTATGACTTTGTCGATTATCTCAGGGACGCGGGCCAGACCTTCTGGCAGATCCTGCCCCTGTGCCCAACCAGCTACGGCGATTCTCCGTATCAGTCCTTCTCCACCTTCGCCGGCAACCCGTACTTCATCAGTCTGGACAAGCTGATCGAGGAGGGCGTGCTCACGCGCGAGGAATGCGATAGCTGCGACTTTGGCGCAAACGCGCAGGATATCGATTACGAAAAGCTCTACAATGTCCGCTATCCGCTGCTGCGCAAGGCGTATGAGCGCGCGGAGATCAGCCGCGACGCAGAATATCAGCGCTTCGTTTCTGAAAACAGCTGGTGGCTTGCCGATTATGCGCTGTTCATGGCGCTGAAAAACTTCTTCGGCGGCAAGTGCTGGTATGAGTGGCCGGAGGATATCCGCCTGCGCTGGGGCTACGCGCTGGATTACTACCGCCGCGAGCTGTATTTCGATATCGAATTCCAGCAGTATCTGCAGTTCAAGTTCAGCCAGCAGTACCGCGCGCTCAAGGCGTATGCAAACAGCAATGGCGTGAAGATCATCGGCGATATCCCGATTTACGTCGCCATGGACAGCGCGGATACCTGGGCGCATCCGGAGCTGTTCCAGCTGGATGAAAACAACATGCCCACCGCTGTGGCGGGCTGCCCTCCGGATGGCTTCTCGGCGGATGGACAGCTCTGGGGCAATCCGCTCTACCGCTGGGATTATCACAAGCAGACGGGATACAGCTGGTGGATGAGCCGCCTGTGGTATTGCTATCAGCTTTACGACGTGACGCGCATCGATCACTTCCGCGGCTTTGACGAGTATTTCTCCATCCCTGCTGGCAGCGAGAATGCCAAGACCGGTCACTGGGAAAAGGGCCCGGGCATCGATCTGTTCCGCTGCGCCGAGTGGAACCTGGGCTGGCATGAGGTGATTGCGGAGGATCTGGGCTATGTGACCGATACGGTGCGCCAGCTTGTGCGCGAGAGCGGCTTCCCGGGCATGAAGGTGCTCGAGTTTGCGTTCGACTCCCGTGATTCCGGCTCCGCCAACGATTATCTGCCGCACAACTACGCGGAAAACAGCGTCGCCTACACCGGCACGCACGACAACGAGACGGTTGCCGGCTGGCTGGATTCCATCACCGAAGAAGAGCAGCAGATGACCCGCCGCTATCTCTATGATATGCGCACGCCCAAGGATGAGCTGTATAAGCCCTTCATCGCGGCGGCGATGCGCTCCAATGCCAAGTATTGCATCGTGCCGATGCAGGACTGGCTCGGCCTGGACAACAGCTGCCGCATGAATAAGCCCTCTACCATCGGCACGAACTGGCGCTGGCGCGTGACGGGCAATCAGCTCAGCGATGCGCTGAAGGCGGAAATGCTGGAGATGACCTGCTGCTTCGGCCGCAGAAACTGGGAAGCTTACCATCTGATGAACAAACAGGAGGAGAAAAGCCATGAAACAGTTTAACTACACCATCACCGACGCGCTGGGCATCCATGCCCGTCCGGCCGGCATGCTGGCAAAGGCTGCGAAGATGTATGCCGACACCGAAATCACCGTATCCTGCAACGGCAAGACCGCCAAGGCCGCCCAGCTGATGAAGATCATGAGCCTGGGCGTGAAGCAGGGTCATACTGTCACGGTTACGGCGGAAGGCATTCACGAAGAAGCGGCGATCGCTGCCATGGACGATTTCTTCACGTCCAATCTGTAATGCGGATATCCGCATCGCTTGGGAGATGCGGTTCCGATATACACCTCTTTATTCTTGCGCTGCGGAGAATGGAATCCCCCTTTTCCATTCTCCGCAGCGAAATTCTGAATCGCATGCGTTTGGGCAGATATATTCTGCATAAACGCATACGATTGATGCACCACGGACATTTCAGGGAGGAACAAATATGATTTTACTTCAGGGCAAGGGCGTATCCAAGGGCGTCGTCAAGGGACCGCTCTATTTCTTTAAGCGTCAGGACAATACCGTCAGCAAGCGCGCGGCAGAGGATATTGAGGGTGAGAAGGCGCGTTTTTCCGCCGCGCAGGAAAAAGCGATTGAGCAGCTGACGGCGCTTGCCGACCGCTGCCGGGAAGAGGCTGGCGACGAGGCTGCGATTCTCTTTGAAACGCACGCGATGTTTGTCGAGGATGAGGACATGGTCGAGGCGATCATTTCTTGCATTGAAGAGGAAGGCTGCTGCGCGGAATATGCCGTGGAGCAGGCGGGCGAGCAGTTCGCCGAAATGTTTGCGGCGATGGATGACGCCTATATGAGCGCGCGTGCGGCGGATGTGCGCGATGTGGCGCGCAGGCTGGTCAGCAACCTGCTGGGCATCGTGGAAGGCGGCATTGATTCGGACGAACCGGTGATTCTGGCGGCGGACGACCTTGCGCCCTCCGAGACGATCCAGCTGGACAAGAGCAAGATTCTTGCCTTTGCCACGCAGGGCGGCTCCGGCAACAGCCATACGGCGATCCTCGCCCGCACGATGGGCATTCCGGCCATCTGCGGCCTGGGCGATGCGCTCAGGGATGAATTGGACGGTCGCCTTGCCTATGTGGATGGAGAAACCGGCAGCCTGTATATTGAGCCAGACGAGCTGACTGTGCTGGCCCTCAAGGAAAAGCTGGACAAGCAGGAAGAGATGAAAGCCCTGCTTCAAAGCATGAAGGGGCAGGAGGATGTGACGCTGGACGGCAGGCATGTCAATGTCTACTGCAATATCGGTTCGCCGGAGGATGTTGCGGCTGTGCTGGCCAATGACGGACAGGGCATCGGCCTGTTCCGCAGCGAGTTCCTCTATCTGGCGGCGAGCGATTATCCGACGGAGGACGAGCAGTTTGAAGCATACAGGACTGTTGCCGCGGCAATGAACGGCAAGCGCGTCATCATCCGCACGCTGGATATCGGCGCAGATAAGCAGGTGGACTACTTCGACATGAAGAAGGAGGAAAATCCTGCCCTCGGCGTGCGCGCTATCCGCATCTGCCTGAACAGGCCGGAGGTTTTCCGCAGCCAGCTGCGCGCGCTGTATCGCGCATCCGCGTACGGAAAAATCGCCATCATGTTCCCGATGATCACGTCGCTGTGGGAGGTGCGCGAGTGCAAGCGCGCCTGCAGGAAGGTGATGGCGGAGCTGGAAAAGGAAGGCATCCCCTACAGCAAGGACACGGAGATCGGCATCATGATCGAAACGCCGTCTTCCATCTTTATCGCAGAGGAGCTGGCGAAGGAAGTTGATTTCTTCTCCGTGGGCACCAACGATCTGACGCAGTATACCCTTGCCTGCGACCGCCAGTGCAACGATCTGGGCAAGTTCTACGATCCGCATCATCCTTCTGTGCTGCGCGCACTGAAGATGGCGGCGGACGCCGCACACAAGGCCGGCATCTGGATCGGCATCTGCGGCGAGCTGGGCGCAGACCTTTCTCTGCTGCCCACATTCCTGGCGATGGGCATCGACGAGCTGTCCGTATCCCCTTCCTGCGTGCTGCCGCTTCGCGCGACGCTGAGAAAGAGCATCGCCAAAACCTGCACGCTTGAAATGCTTAACTGCTGAGATATACGGGAGGAAAAACCATGCGATACGGCTTTGGCGTGGACATCGGCGGAACCACGGTGAAGATTGCCTTTTTCGATGAAACGGGACGGATGCTGGATAAGTGGCAGATCACAACCAATACGGCAAATGGCGGCAGCGAAATCCTGCCGGATGTTGCGAAATCCATCCGGGATTATCTGCAGAAGAAAGCGATTGCAGACGAGCATATCATCGGCATCGGCGTGGGCGTGCCGGGTCCTGTGGATGAAAACGGCGTCGTCAATCGCTGCGTAAATCTAGGCTGGGGCATGGTGGATCTGCATGGCGAGCTCTCCCGCCTGACCGGCTTTCCGGTGAAGGGCGGCAACGACGCCAATGTTGCTGCACTGGGCGAATGCTGGAAGGGCAGCGGCGCAGGCAGCCGGTCCATGGTGATGGCAACGCTGGGCACGGGCATCGGCGGAGGCATCGTACTGGATGGAAAGATCATCGGCGGCGCACATGGTGCAGGCGGAGAGATCGGTCATATGGTGCTCAATCCCACGGAATCCGAAATCTGCGGCTGCGGTAAGCGCGGCTGTGCGGAGCAGTATTGCTCGGCGACGGGCGTTGTGCGTCTTGCCAATCGCTATCTGGCTGCGCACGATGATGAGAGCGTACTCAGAAGAAAGCGCGTCATCCACTGCAAGGACGTCTTCGACGCGGCAAAAAAGGGAGATATTGCTTCGATGAAGATTCTGGATCAGATGTTTGATCTTCTGGGAAGATTTCTTGCCAATGTATGCTGCACCATCGATCCTGAAGTCATCGTGCTGGGCGGCGGCGTGAGCAAGGCCGGACAGATGCTTGTGGACGGAGCCACACAGGCCTTTGGTCGCTATGCCTTCCATGCCTGCCGGGGCACGCGCATTGTGCTGGCGAATCTTGGCAATGACGCCGGAGCCTATGGCGCGTTCAAGCTGGCTCTGGATGCTTTTCAATGAGCACGGAGGAAATGAAGATGTATAGAATCCTGGAACTCAATCCTCAGCTGCAGGGCTTTGCGGGTGATATCGATCTGCGCATGCAGCTCTACCATGATACCAAGCGCCGCTTGGTCGGCGAAGAGGGCAAGCTGATCGACTTTGCCAACGC
>JAFQIF010000075.1 GCA_017397695.1 Clostridia bacterium | reverse complement strand
GGCGCAGTTGCAGGACAGTTCATCAGCGCAGAAACGGTTGGCGTGATCGGGCTGTTCTATCCCATGGTTCAGGTAATCTCTGCCGTGAATTCAGTGCTCCTGGGCGGCACGGCGGTGCTGTGCGGCCGGTATATGGGGCGGGGCGAAATGCAGAAGACCCGCGGCGTTTTCTCGCTTAATCTGACGGTGTCGCTGCTGATCGGCACGCTGCTTTCGGCAGTCTGTTTCCTTTTCCCCGGTCAGGCTGCGGATGCGCTGGGTGCGGATGCGCAGCTGCGCCAGCCACTGATGGAGTATATGGTTGGCTTTGCCGTGGGTATCGTGCCGCAACTGCTGGCCGGACAACTTGCCTCTTTCCTGCAGATGGAACGGCAGGATCGGCTTGGTTATATCGGCATTGGCGCGATGATGGTGATCAACGTCGTGCTGGATGTGCTGTTTGTTGCTGTGTTTGGGATGGACGTTCGCGGACTGGCGCTGGCAACGGCACTGGCCAACTGGGCCTATTTCCTGGTGCTGGTTTCTTATTACTTTGGAAAAAAGGCGCAGCTGAGCTACAGCTTTGCCTGCATCTGCTGGCGTGAGCTGATTGACATGGTCAGGATTGGCCTTCCCGGAGCGCTGCTGGTGTTCTGTCTGGCTGTACGCAGTCTGGTGATCAACCACATTCTGCTGCAGGTTGCGGGGCAGGATGGTTTGTCCGCCATGTCGGCGTTCAACATGGTCAGCTGTTTGTTCATTGCGCTGTGTCTGGGGGCGGGCGCGGTGGTGCGTATGCTTACCAGCATATTCATGGGCGAAGAGGACCGCGACTCCATGAAGAGCCTGATCCGTATTGCGATGACGCAATGTCTTGCCCTGTCTGCGGCGGTAGGCGTGCTGGTACTGCTGCTGTCCTCGGTCATGACCAGCATTTTTTTTACAGATCCGACGTCGAACGTGTACGTTTTAACGCGCCAGATTTTTGTCATTTACGGTTTCTGCGTTCCGCTGGTGCTGCTGTGCAGTGTGCCGTCCAATTATCTGCAGGCAATGGGGCACAGTGTGTTTGTGAATATCCAGTCGGTCTTTGACGGTCTGCTGGGCATGGTGATTCCTGCTGTGATTCTGGCGCCTGTGATGGGCGCCATGGGCGTGTGGCTGGCCAATCCCATCGGCATCGTGCTGACCATCCTGCTGGTTCCGGCGTATGCATTTGTTTTCTGGAAGCGCATGCCCCGCAGCCTGGATGAATGGATGTTCCTCAAGCCGGACTTTGGCGCTTCGGATGAAGACCGGCTGGAGCTGACGATTACGGGCATGGACGATGTGATGCAGACAGCAATGCGCGTACAGGAATTCTGTCAGGCGCACGGAACGACTGCCAGAACAGCGTATCTTGCAGCGCTCAGCCTGGAGGAAATGGCGGGCAATGTGGTCAGGCATGGCTTTGCGGCAGATAAAAAAGCGCACAGCGTAAGCTGCCGCGTGGTATATACGAAGAAGGGGATTCTACTGCGGATTAAGGACGACTGTATTCCCTTTAATCCGCAGGAATGGATGGATATGGTCAAGCCGGACGATCCAACGAAAAACATCGGCATTCGCATGGTGTATCGCCTGGCACAGGACGTGAGTTATCAGAATCTGCTGGGACTGAACGTGCTGACTGTTGTGCTGTCGGATCAAGGAGAAAACTGATGGAACATGATTTTCTGATGGAGAAGCGGCTGCACGAACTGGATCTGCCTCTGCACCGATGCTTTGCGGACGCAGTTTTTGCGCTGCAGCATACGCTTTCGCACTACAGGCGGCTGTTCCCGGAATATACCGATCACAGCGAGCAGCACAGCATGAATGTGATTGACTTCTGCAACAGGCTGATCGGCAAAGAGCAGATCGTGAAGATGAATGCTGATGAGGTCTATGTGCTGCTGATGAGCTGCTATCTGCACGACGTCGGCATGGGCATTTCTGAAAGTGACTATGAAACCTTCAAGCACGAGTTTGGTGCGGACGACTACTTTGAAAAGCATCCGGAAGACACGGAAGGGGATTTTGTCCGCCGATATCACCATGAGTTCAGCGCTTGCTTTATTCGCAAATATGCGCAGCTGCTGGAGATTCCGTCTGAGGAGCACCTGTTCTGTATCATGCAGGTTTCCCGCGGACACCGGAAAACCGACCTGTTTGATGATAAGGAATATCCGGCGGCTTATCCGATGCCCAGCGGCAATACGGTATGCCTGCCCTATCTGGCAGCGTTGATCCGTCTGGCAGATGAGATCGACGTGGCGGCGGACCGCAATTCGCAGATTCTGTATGACATTGAAAACATCCGGGACGAGTTTCAGATCTACTGCAACAGGCTGCAGGAGGCTGTGCCCTTCCTCCATGTGCATGACGAAAGCTTTGTCATGGATGTGAAGACGCAGGACGAAAAAATCTATCGGGGACTGTGCGAAGCACAAAAGAAGATGCAGGAGACGCTGGATTTGTGCAGGGCAGTGGTTCATGCGCGCACGCCATATTGCATCACGCAAAAGATCGTTGAGATGCGCAGGGCCTGATGGAAAGCAACACCGATAAAAGACAATGGACATAAGCAACCATCATGAATAAGGAGAGAAGTAAACATGACAATTGAAAAGAAGCTGAACGGAACCGAACTGACGATTACCCTGACCGGACGCATGGATACCATGACCGCGCCCCAGCTGGAAGCTGAGCTGAAGGATTGCCTGAATGGCGTCAATAGCCTTCGATTTGACTTTTCCGCCCTTGACTATCTATCCTCTGCAGGACTGCGCGTGCTGCTGGCCGTGCAGAAGCGCATGAACAAGCAGGGCAGCATGACGCTGTGTAACGTCAACGAGACGATCGCGGAGATCTTCGAAGTGACGGGTTTCAGCGATATTCTGACCATTGAATAAGCGATGAATATGCCATGCACCATCTACATGGCAGACATTTGACAGAAAGTATAGGGAACGATACTATGGCTGAAAATGTGAAGAAACTGAATGCAGAAAAAACAGTGCTCTATTCCTCGGCGCAGACGCCGCCTGCCGCACCGCTCTTCTTCTCTGCTTTGCAGCATATGCTGCTGATTCTTTCGCTGGGCATGGCGATGCCAGTATCCATTGCACGCGCGGCCGGGCTGGATGTGAATCTCTCTAGTTCGTTGCTGGCAGCGGCGCTGTTTACCATGGGTCTGACCGGCATCCTGCAGACGCTGCCCAGCCGTTTCGTTGGCTCTGGTTTTCAGTCGCTTTCTGTGGCGGATTCGGCAGCCCTTTCAGCGTGTATCCTTGCCGCAGAGATCGGCGGCGTACCGCTTGTGCTGGGCATGACGATTTTCTCCGGCGTGCTGCGCTTTGTGCTGGGTTCATTCACCTTCAGGCTGCGCAAGTTCTTCCCGGCGGAGGTTACCGGCACAATGATCTTCATTCTGGGCGTCAATCTGGTGCCGACGGCGCTCAAGAACTTCCTGGGCGCGCCCGTTGGGGGCGTATATAATCCGATGCATCTGGTCGTAGCGATTGCAACGCTGCTGTTCATGCTGGCGTGTTCGCTGTTTATCAAGCCGCTCAAGCCGTATACAGCGCTGCTGGGCATTGCATTCGGCTTTGTGATTTCTGCTGTCACCGGTGTTTTCGATTTTGCGAGCCTCGGTCAGATGGGAGATCAGGCGCTGGTCGCGCTGCCGATCTATGCCGATCTTTCCTACTCGTTTGATCTGCGGGCGTTGATTCCCTTCGTTGTGGTCACGGTTGCGGGCATTGTGGATAATATCGGCGATTTCTCTGCCTGCCAGAGCGCGGATGATCCTCATTTCAAAAAGCCGAACTGGAAGTCGATCGAAAGCGGCATTCGCGGCAATGCGCTGGGCACGGCGGTTTCCGGTTTGCTGGGCGGCCCGATCCAGTCCACGGCGACGACCAACATTGGTATTGCCGGCGCCAGCGGCATCACCAGCCGCAAGGTGGCGTATCTGGCCTCTGCCATGCTGATGATTGCTTCGGTCTTCCCCTGGCTGACCGGTACACTCTCGATGATTCCTACGCCGGTGCTCGGCGCAGTGCTGCTCTACAGTGGCTGCTATATCATGGCGGGCGGTTTCTCGGCGCTGATGGAATGCGTGTTGGATGACAGACGCATCTTTACCATCTTCCTGAGCGTGTTCTTTGCCATCAGCACCCTGATCCCGAATCTGTACAGCTTCCTGCCGGATAGCGTGAGCACCATTCTGGTGTCGCCTATGGTCATGGGTGTGTGCGTGCTGCTGCTTACCACGCTGCTCAGCCGTATTGGCATGAAGAAGGTTTTCTCGTTCATCTCCGGCGTATCTCCTTTGGATATTGTCGCCCTGAATGAAGAGATTGAGAATACCTGCAGACAGCGCGGAACTGAGCGCGCGCTGATGCGCAGAATGCAGATTGCCATCGACAGTCTGTGTGAAGGTATATACGAACTGGCGCCGGGCGCGCAGATCCGCTATGTGATCAGCTATGATGCGCAGCAATTGAAAATCCACATGGAGAGCGAGTGTGCGGTTTTTAAGGCGGAGGCGCTTGCTGCAGATGACGCGCTGGACAGGACGCTGGATGTTTCGCTGATGATCATCCGGAATATGTTCGATGAGGTTCGCGTGAAAAACAGAAACGGCGTACTGACGATTGACATGAGCCATGATCTGTGAGCAGATGCCGGATAAAGGAGGCTGGAGATTTGAACATGAAGGTGAAAAAGGCGTTCATGGTCGTTCTGTCTCTGCTTCTGATTGTGTACAGCGGATGCCTGGCACAGGAAAACACCGATGAAACGCCGTGGAAGACAAGAGTTCAGGATCATCCTTCCTCAGAGCATGAAGGTGTTCCTGTCGACTTACACCGACGAGGTGGTGGAGCTGAT
>JAFQIF010000074.1 GCA_017397695.1 Clostridia bacterium | reverse complement strand
GCTCAGCCCTTGAGCGCGCCGATCATGACGCCCTGATTGAAGTACTTCTGCACGAACGGATACATCGTCATGATCGGCAGAGAGGACACGACGATCGCGCCGTACTTGATCAGGTTCGCCTGGCGGTTGACCTCCGCCGCAGCGGAGCCGGTCATGGCCGTAGCGGCCATCTCGTTGTTGATGAGGATGTTGCGCATAACCAGCTGCAGCGGATAACGCTCCGGGGAGCGCAGGTAGATCATGGCGTTGAAGTAGCTGTTCCAGTGACCCACAGCCGCCCACAGCGCGATGACCGCGATGATGGCCTTGGAAAGCGGGAGTACGATCTGGAAGAAGTAGCGCAGGTTGCCGCAGCCGTCAATCTGCGCGGCGTCCCACAGATCCTTGGGCATGCTGGTGTCAAAGAAGGTTCTGGCCACGACGATGTAATAGGAGATGACCGAGAACGGAAGCACCATGACCGTGAAGGTATCCAGCATGTTGAACGTGTTGTTGAGGATGATGAACGTCGGAATGAGACCGCCGCCAAAGAACATCGGGAAGATGAAGAACAGCGTAAACCATCCGCGGCCGACAAGATCCTTTCGGGAGAGCACGTAGGCGACCGGGATGTTGACCGCCAGCATAATCAGCGTGCCGACAAGGGTGTACAGGATCGTGTTGCCGTAGCCGACCCAGAGGTTCTTCATGGAGAACAGGTGGCTGTAGCCGCTGAAGGTAATGCCCTTGGGCCAGAATAGGATATCGCCCTGCGCGACCAGGTTTGGGTCGCTGATGGACGCGATAACGATGAAGTACATCGGGTAGAGCGAAATCAGAACGAGCAGAACAGCGATGCTGTAGATGATGATATCGAAGATCTTATCGCTCTTCAGCTTCTGAACGTGGCTGGCGTGCATCGGCACGTATGCATTCTTATCCATGTCTATACCTCCTCTCCCGATCAGAACAGGGACGTATCACCCATCTTCTTGGCAATCTGGTTGACGCTCAGAAGCAGGATGAAATTGACGACATTGTTGAACAGGCCAATCGCAGCAGAATAGCTATACTGGTTAGACTGCAGACCCATCTTGTACAGATAGGTGGAGATGATTTCGCTGCAGGCGATGTTCAGGTCGTTCTGCAGGAGGTAGACCTTTTCAAAGCCGACGCTCATGACGCTGCCGGTGCGCAGGATGAAGAGCGTGACCATCGTGGGAATCAGCATCGGGACGTCGATGTAGCGCATCTTCTGCCACTTGTTAGCGCCGTCGACAACCGCCGCCTCGTACAGGCACGGGTCAACGGAGGAGAGCGCCGCAATGTACATGATGGAGTCCCAGCCGACATGCTGCCAGGCTTCCGTCCAGACATAGATACTGGAGAAGGCCTCGGCCTTGCCCATCAGGTCGCCCGTCTGGATGCCGACCAGTGCGCAAAGCTTGGGGATCACGCCGGAGGACGGGGACAGGAACAGGATGATCATACCGCACATGACGACGGTGGAGATGAAGTGCGGCAGATAGGTGGATACCTGGAAGAACTTTTTGAAGCGCTTGGCGTACATCTGGTTGCACATGAGCGCCAGGAAGATCGGCAGCGGGAAAGTCACCACGATCGTGTAAATGCTGATGATCAGTGTGTTCTTGATCGTGTTCCCGAACATGTAGGAACTGAAATACCGCTCAAAGTACTTGAAGCCAACCCATGCGCTGCCCCAGATGCCCTGCGCAGGTTTGAAGTTCTTGAACGCGATAATCACGCCGTACATCGGCATATACGTAAAGCAGATAAAGATGATAATCGCGGGAAGTATCAGCAGATACAATCCCCAGTTGCGCTTGATCTTAGCCCAGGTGCTGCTTTCCCCCAGGCGACGGGTCTGTTCCATGGCGCTCTCTCCTTCTTAGGTTTTCCTTCCACATTGTGTTTATAAGGTTTAACGATAAACCTTCCGTCTGATAAAAGTATATCGTTAAACTATTGGAATGTCAATACATATTCCACATTTTAATCACAAAATTTTGTCCACTCTGCAACATCAGACATCTGACCATTATGAGAATTAAACAAAAAACAGGCCGTATCCAGCCTGTTTCTTATTTTCATCGGCACGCCACCGATTCCCTTTCTATCAATTCAACATCGAGCATCACATAGTGCTCCTCATTTTCCGGGTGCTCGATCACGTCCATCAGCATGTTCACTGCGTTGCTCGCCTTACCGTATACATCCTGCTTGACCGTCGTGATCGCCGGAGAGATCAGACGCGAAGGCAGCGTATCGTCAAAGCCCACGACAGAAATATCCTCCGGAGTCCTCAGCCCTTTTGCCTGATACGCTTTCATGATACCGCAGGCAATCAGGTCTTCCGTACAGACCATCGCTGTCGGCCTGT
This sequence comes from Clostridia bacterium, assembly GCA_017397695.1. The sequence goes on along the minus strand of JAFQIF010000074.1, from coordinate 10,268 downwards.
GCGCCATATCTGTCAGCTGGCCGCCGATGATCTCGCCGCCCTCCTGATGAAAATATGCGTCAAACGTCCACGCCGGATTCGGCTCAATCCCATACTCGGCCATTGCATCGCAGTAGCCCATGTAGCGGTCGTGAATGACGGAGGACTGGTCGATGGTCGGGCCGGCGAATCCGATCTCCCTGTGCCCCATCTGAAGCAGATGCTTTGTGGAGATGTAGCCGCCCTTGCGGTCGTTCAGGCATACGGCGTGCATCGTCAGATCGTCGTACTTGCGGTCGATGACCACAAGCGGCGCGCTGCTGCGTTTCACCAGCCTTCGGGTGATCACATCTTCATGCGGCATCATGAGAATGGCGCCGTCCGCCTGCCATGTGCGCATGAGCGCAAGCGCCTGATCCGCCTCCTTAAAGGAACAGAGCATCACATAGTAGCCCTTCTCTCGCAGCAGCGTTTCAATGAAACCCGCCATCTGCCCCACATACGGGTCCAGCAGCAGCGAATCCGCCGTCTCATGCCAGAGCGGCAGCAGCATCACAATGATGCGCGACGCCTTGGAAATCAAGCTGCGGGCAGCCATGTTCGGCTCGTAATGATGCTTCTCAACGATTTCCCGCACGCGCTGCGCGGTCTGCGGAGACACCTTACTCGTTTTGTTGTTGATGACGTTGGAGACAGTCATCACGCTGACGCCAGCCTCTGCAGCAATCTCTTTTAATGTAATCAAAACATATCTCCTGCCAAAGCTTATCATTTAGCTTCGATCATAAAGGATCTGGTTTTGTTTGTCAAGACCCAGCGCTTGCAGCGTATTTCAGGGCAATCCCAAAGAAAGCCCGGATGCCGTATTGGTTCATACAAATGAAATCAGAACTCACCAAGCATAAAATCTCAGTGAGTTCTGTTGGCTCAAGAGGTAAATAGTGATACAAGGGACGGATGCCGGTTGAGGTGGGTGCTCTGTTAGGATTAGTTCTCTTCAGATATGTCATAGGCTGATCAGGTCATGAACACGGGTCCAATCATCGCACCCCAGTTCCTTCATCATGTGGGCTGCATAACGGTCAAAGGAAGTATGATCGACAAGACGGAACGCGGCAGCAGCCACATCCGCAAATGCACCGGCATCCGTCTTATCGTGCATATGACCGATTCCCAGAAACCTCAGCAGGGAATAGACCGCGCACAGGGCGATGAACTCATCTGGCAGGCTGACCGGTCGATCCCGGAAGGGGAACCTTGAAAAGAACATGTGATTGACTATCATATGCTCAAACCAGATATCCCACTTGGGCAGCACGCGCTCGAAATGATCGCGCGCCTGCAGGCATGCGGACAGCGGTCCATGAAATCGCAGAACCTGCGGACCTCAGACGGATCGGGCGGCAGACCCTCAATCGGCGTAAGACGCTCCACATCCTTCTCCAGATCCGGCAGCGCGGCAAACAGGCCCTTGGTATACGGGTGGGTCGGATGATCGAACACATCCTCCTTGGCGCCGCTTTCCACGATCTGGCCCGCATAGATGACGCAGACCTTGTCGCACACGTCCGCCACGATGCCCAGATCATGCGTGATCAGGATCATTGCCGTGCCCATATCCTCACGCAGGCTCTTAATCAGATCGAGTACCTGCGCCTGAATGGTCACATCCAGCGCGGTCGTCGGTTCGTCGGCGATCAGTACCTTGGGCGCGCAGGCCAGCGCCAGAGCGATGACCACGCGCTATTTCATGCCGCCGGAGAACTGATGCGGATACTCGTCCGCACGATCCGGGCTGATGCCGACCATCTTCAGCATATCGTGCGCAACCTGCTTCGCAGTCGCCTTGCTGCATCCATGATGCTCCTGATAGCCCTCGGCAATCTGCGAGGCGACGGTTTTAACAGGATTGAGCGCCGTCATCGGATCCTGAAAAAACATCAAGATATGCTCGCCGCGCAGCGCACGCAGCTCGGCATCATTCATTTTCAGGACGTCTTTTCCGTTATAGAGAATCTCGCCGGATACTTTTTCTACGGAATACTCCGGCAGAATGCGCAGGGACGCGCGGGCAATAGAAGTCTTGCCTGCGCCGGTCTCGCCAACCAGCCCCAGCGTCTCTCCCGCCTTCAGATCAAAGGACACGCCGTTGACTGCATGAATGATGGAATCGCCGGAATGATACTCCACCACCAGGTCCTTGACCTCAAACAAAGGCTTATTCTGATTTGTCTCAGTCATGGTGCCACCTCATCAATTCTTCAGCGTGGGATCCAGCGCATCGCGGAACGCGTCGCCGATCAGGTTAAAGCTGAGTACCGTAATGACAATGAAAATGCCGGGAACGATGACCATGTGCGGGAAATCGCGGATATAATCGCGCGCCTCAGAGAGCATGGCGCCCCATTCGGGCTTCGGCGCCTTGACGCCAAGGCCGAGGAAGCTCAGCGAGGAAGAAGTCAGGCCGTTGCGGCTGATGGTCATGGCGATTTCCACGATGACCGGGGAAACGGAATTGGGAATGATATGCTTGGCGATCACCTTCCACGTCGGGCAGTTGATCGTCCTTGCCGCCTCGATGTATTCCATGTTCACAATGCGCAGGATGTTCGCACGCATCAGGCGCGCAAAGCCCGGAATACCCGTGATGCCCAGCGCAAGGATGCACTTATCCACGCCCGTGCCGAATACCGCGCAGAACGCCATCGCCAGCACCAGCGTCGGGAACGCCTGGAAAACGTCGAGGAAGCGCATCACGCAGGAATCTACAAAACCGCCGAAATATCCGGCCACAGCGCCCATCAGAATGCCCAGCACAGCGGACATGGCCGTCGCGGCGATACCGATGATCAGCGTGTAGCGCGCGCCGTAAAGCACGCGGGAGAGCAGGTCGCGGCCCATCTGGTCCGTGCCCAGCAGATGATCGGCGTTAGGCGTCTGGTACCAGTCCATGATGTTGAATTCGTCGTACTTGTATTTGCAAATATACGGCGAGAGCACGCAGAGAACCACGATCAGCGCCAGCAGAATCATGCCCGTCACCGCGCCCTTGTTCTTGGATACGCTGCGCCAGACATAGGCAAACGAGCCGGGCTTGACGCTCTTTTCCTTCTTCCGGCGTCCATGCCGGCCGCGCTCGGCTTTTGCGCTGCCGTCCGGCAGGATCACCTCATTATGGATGCGGTGTTCATGATGATGGTTATGCTCATGATGATGCTCACGGTTGTTTTCGTGATTGTTTTCATGATTGTTTTCACGCATTTCTGGCCACCTTCTTTCTCTTGCTGGAAGAGGCGTACTGCGCCTTGATACGGGGATCGACCCAAGCGTAGAGCAGGTCGGTAAGCAGCATGATCACAGAGAACGTGAACGCGATGAAGATGATGCCGCCGGTACAGGCATTGTAGTCGCGGCTGTTGATCGCGTTGACCAGATACTGGCCGATGCCTGGGATGGAGAACACGACCTCGACGATCGTCGCGCCGCCCAGCATGCTGCCAAATCGCATGCCGATGACGGTCAGAATCGGAATGAGAGCGTTGGGCAGCGCGTGGGAATAGACCACCTTGTGCTCCTTGAGGCCCTTGGAACGGGCAGTGGTGATGTAGTCAGATCGGATAACCTCCAGCATGCTCGCGCGTACCTGGCGCGTGAAGCCGGCAAGACCGCCGAGGGAATTGGCAATCGTCGGGAGAATGAAGTGCTTCCACGAGGACGCGCCGGAGGACGGCAGCCACTTGAGCCCCAGCGAGAAGCCGAGCACCAGCAGCAGCGCTGTCCAGAAGCTGGGCATGCAGTCAAACAGCAGCGTCACCAGCAGGGACACCTTGTCGCCCAGGCTGTTGGCATGCACCGCCGTGTAGATGCCCAGCGGCAGACCGACAATGACCGTCAGCAGGATGCTGTATACGGCGATATAGAACGTATAGGGGAATCGCTTGGCCAGCTCATACTTGATCTCCGTGCCGGAAATCAGGCTCTTGCCAAAGTCGAAACGGAAAAAAATATTGGAAATGTATTCCGTCAGGCGGACGACAAAGGGGCGGTTGAGGCCCATTGCCTCGCGTTTGAGTTCGATTTCCTCCTCTGTATGAACGCCGGAGCCCAGCGCCAGCTGCGCCGGATCGCCAGGAACAAAGTTCATCAGGGAGAACATGATGATGCCGACTGCCAGCAGCAGCGGAATCATGATAAGCAGTCTTTTGACGACATAGCGTACCATATCAAGTCTCCTTCCTGTCGGCCCTGAAAACAGACGTCATAGGCAGTTGCTGACACGCAGCTGTCCGATGATAAAAAAGGGCCGGTGGAAGGCGGGCTACGTCTCCCACCGGCTGATGAAGGGGACCTTTCAGGGACCGGCGTTTATCAATAGGGATCAATGGCTTGAAGGGGGAACCTGAAGCCGATCACTCTGCGAAAGTCATGGCGTTCAGCACCGGATTGAGCTTCTGCAGGCAGATATCGGTGATGCCGCTGTTGGTCACGATGGAGCGGATCTCGGTGTACAGACCGCGCATGTAGCACTTCTCAACCACGTAGTCGTGGAAAGCGCGCATGTTCGCTTCGCTGCGATCGGCGCTGGCGGCCGCCAGGAGCTCCTGGAGCTTCGCATCGACGGTGAAGCCCTGCGTGCCCTGCTCGCCATAGTTCTTTTCAGAGAAGAGGTTCTCCCAGAAGTGGGTGGTGAAGTCGGCGATCATGTCGGAGTACTCGGCGATATCCCAAGCGGTCGGGTCGCTCTGGTAGGTGCGGCGCACGGAGCGGTCCATGGCCAGGATTTCCATGTTGATGCCGATCTGGCCGAGCATCATCTGCATGACCTGATACGGGCCCTGCGGCGCCTGAGCGGTGTTGAGCAGGCGGATGGTCAGCTCGCCCTCGCCGTAACCGGCGGCAGCCAGGTATTCCTTGGCCTTGGCAATGTCATACTCGAAGTACGGTTCATCTTCCCAGGCCTGCACGTAGTCGGGCGCGAGGTTCGGCGCGACGTCATGGGCGATGATGCCGGCGTCAGAGCCGCTGCCCATCAGGACGGTCATGGCGTCGATACCGTAGGCGATGGCCTTGCGGACGTTCTCGTCCTTACACGGAGAATTCTCGCTGGTGTTGAAGATCAGGTACTGAGACATGGCGTTCATGTACTCGGTGGTGTTGTAGCCCTCAGCAAAGCGGGCAACGTCGGTCGCGCTGATTTCAGCCATATCGACTTCGCCGTTCTCCAGGGCGACGGTACGCATGGAAGCCTCGCCGATGCAACGGACAATGATGTTCTTCACGTTCTGCTTCTCGACATAGGAGAGGTTCTCGCTCTTCCAGTAGTCCTCACGGGCTGCCATGGTGATGGAGGAGCCGGTCTCAACGCCGGTCACGGCATACGGGCCGGTGCAGGCCGGATTGGACTCGATCTCGTCCTGGCTGGCGTTTTCATACCAGGCCTTCGCCGCGATGGAGCAGCCGCAGAGGACTTCTTCGATCGCGCCCTCGGTGGCGTCCTTCAGGGTGATGGTCAGGGCGTAATCGCCGGTGACCTCAGCGCCGGCGTAGTACAGGCCGATCTCGGTCACATAGCCCAGCTCGGCGAGCTTATCGTAGCTATAGGCGACGTCGGCGGCGGTGATGGCGTTGCCCTTGCTGTCGGTGATGCCTTCGTTCAGCTCGACGGCGTAGGTCACATCGTCAATCTTGGTGACGCTCTTGGCGGCGACCATTTCCAGTTCGCCGGCAGACAGCGCAGCGCCGATGAACGGACGATAGCACAGGTGGGTCCACATGATGGTTTCGCACCAGTCGCGCACGGCGCCTTCCGTACCCCACGGGCCGATGGTGAAGGAGTCGTCGTCGATCGCGACGGTTACGCTGTCGGCAGCCGCGAAGGCGGTGCCGAACGTGGTCAGCGCCATCATCAGGGCGAGGACCAGAGCAAGCAGCTTTTTCATACGAGATACCTCCCTAAAATAGATTTGGGCTTTGCTGAATTTACTCTAACAGACGGCCAGCAATGGATCAATTCTCATTTCAAAACGGCAGTTTCCTGAATAGAAACAGGCGTATCCTTCATTTCCCTGAAAGATACGCCTCCGATTTTCTGTTTTTTTGCCTTATACTCTGCTGTTCGTATCCCATCAGACAGACATAGCGCCTGCGCAGACCTCCGGCATTTTCTTGAATATGCCCCGTTCTCTTTCCGAATCGTCCCCTTCCCTGCGCTTATTCTCCTGTTCATAGGATTGCCTTGATATCATTTGACGTTCCGCCTCAGTTTTGCACCGTTTTTTCTGTTCTTTTGTTTCCATTTTGGAAATAACATCTCCAGAATTGTGTAAATGAATAACGTGCCTTTTCCCTTGCATCCTCATTTCGGATGCCGTATACTGAACTTAAGATTGATAACAGTTTATACGCAAGATGCCATTCCCGCCTTCCGGCGAGCTATATTTCAGGAGGCTTTTATGGAAATCAGCATGCACGAAGAATTTGTTCAGCTTGTCGAAACCTGCAATTTTCAGGAAACCGCCGCCCGCATGAACATCTCACAGTCCGCCCGGACCAAGCATATCCACAAGCTGGAAGAGGAACTCGACATCACGCTTTTTGATCGCTCACAGCGCAGCATACAGATCAACAGCTACAGCCAACGATTCTATCCCCACGCCAAGCAGATCATACAGATTTATCACGACGCCGTATCTAGTCTTCACGAACTCAACCAGAAGGAAAGCAGCCAGTTTACCGTCGCATACAATCCGCTCGTCGGGCAATACGGGCTTGTGGATACCATTGCCGATTTCTCGCTCAAGCATCCGGAACACAACCTTGCCACCATAGAAAGCTACGACTCCATCAAGCTGCTGGAAAACAAGAAATGCGATTTCGCCTTTGTCAGCGAAGAAGAGGCCAATGCGCGGGCGGAGAATACCAATTTCAGCAAACTCATCTATCGTTCGGATCATCTGGCCATCGTGGTGCCGGAGGATCATCCGCTCGCCGGCAGCGAGCGCGTGACATTTGACCAGATCAAAGACGAGCGATTCATCCTCCATTCCAGCCATACGGATATCGATCACGACGAAACAAGCAAGTTTATGGCGCTGTGCGAGCAGCATCAGTTTACGCCGAACGTCGTCAGCGAATCCCAGTTTACATCCACCATGCTGCGCTATGTCCATTCGGGCCGCGGCATCGCCGTCCTCAACCGGATGCATATTCCCAAAGAATTCAGCAGGATCAGCATCATCGATTTCTCCCCGACGATCCGATCCCACATCTATCTGATGTATCGCAGAAAGCTTTCCTCTCCGTGCGCGATCGATTTCCTGCACTTCATCATCGATCAGTGCAGCATCTGAGCATTCACGGAGAATCTCGCTCCATATCAAAAAGCCAGACGGTGCATGTTTTAAAATCGTCTGGCTTTTTCTGTTTCCTTAAATACTGTTCCGGTTATCCCTGCGCGTCAAACCCGATCATCACATTCAGCGCATGATCCACGTCCGCCGCTTTTTCTATCGCTTGAGATAATTCCTTCAACCGGTACTCATGTGTGATCATGCTTTCAATATCCCACTTCTTCGACTTCATGATCTGCATCACGTCTATCACATCTTCCGGCGAATAGCCGCCGCTTCCCGTGATGGATTTCTGTCCGAAAGTCAGCCCTAATACGTCAATTTCCCTCTTATTCGTTCCTACCGCTACCAGCACCATACGGCTGTTATACTTTCCCAGTTTCTCATACGCCGACAACACGCTGTCTGCACCGGCTGCATCGATCCAGATATCGCAGTCAATGGCATCCCCATGGATTCCAGCGTTTTTTCCCAATATGCTGAGCAGTCCGTCAAGCTCATGATCTTCCCGATTGTTATAAGTCTCAAAGCCAAGCCGTCTGCAAATCTCCAATCGGAAATCGGAAATCGGAATAATCGCAAATGACGACCTGTTTACAGCCAAAGTATTTCAGCACGATTGCCGCAGCGACGCCAATGGTTCCGGCTCCGAATACAACCGCGCTGTCTCCTTTTTTCGGCATGCCTCTTCTGGCTGCCCTGCAGCCCACGGTACTCAAAGAAGACCATTGAAGAACTGCTCCTTACTCTGGGCATGATTCTGAACGCGGCAAAAGAAGACGGGCTAATCAGCATCAACCCGGCGAAGTCAAAACGCTTACGCAATCCCTCCAGCAAAAAGAGCGTGAGGGAAGCCCTGACCTCTGATGAAGCAGATGACATTGAATCGCATCTTCAGGACATCCCTCAACTGCGTGACAGACGGTATGTGGCAATGCTTTTGAAGTTCCCTGCCCGTTGCGAAGATATTCGGGGCTTGCAGATCAAGAACTTCAATTTCGCCGAACAAACCGTCAGCATCACGCAAGGCGTCACCTACGCAAAGGACCATACCATCATCGGAGATCCAAAGACGCCAGCGGGAAAACGCAAAATGCTCATACTTCCGGGCTTGCTTGAAACCTTAGAACTCTCTCAGAGCGAGCTAAATGACCCTGAGGCGTATGTTTTACCTTCTTTGGATGACCCGCATACCCCTCTCTCATTTCAAGCCGACAGACGGCTTTGGGAGCGTGTGAAGAAATCCATCAACGTATATGGAAAAACGCCTCACTGTTTCCGGCATACATTCGCAACCAGAGCACACAGAGCGGGCGTCGATGATAAAACTTTACAGACAATGGGTGGGTGGAAAGACCTTGCGACTATGAAAAATATCTACGTTCATACCCAAGACGAAGACCTTGAAATCGCCCGCAAGATTCTGACCTCCAGCGGGCAGTGACGTGGCACGAAATGTGACACAGCAAGCAGTCAAAAAAGTGAGGCAGGGCAATGGTTAAACAAACGTTATTTTATCGTTCATGTGACACGATATGTGACAAAAACAGAAAAAGCCGCTTCAAATGAAGCGGCAAAAGAATCATTTCAGTAAATTTATACAAAAAAGAACTCACCAAGCATCAAATCTTAGTGAGTTCTGTTGGCTCAAGAGGTAAATAGTGATACAAGGGACGGATACAGGGCTTAGTGGGTGCAAAACAACACTGCGCTTACCCTTTGAAATGTTTTAACGTTCTTCCATACAAGTCATAATACCTTTAGCCGGGAGAGTAAACGGGTAGCACTTTCCATCGTGTCTCAGAAAAGCAGATACCTCACTCTCCGTCGGATTGAGGAGAACAATTGCGATGCTTCCATCTGAATTGCGGGCAGCCGTCGCTTCTATACTCTTGTCAAAGCAACTGACGCCAACGCGCACAGCACCGGGCTTGATCGCCTTGGAAAAATGACCGATATAGTCAAGCGACAGCTTTTTATGAAGAACTCCATTCTTCGTGTCATACATCATCGGCGCATCACAGAAGTTGCCGACATGATTGGGACCTCCCTGTTCATCCAGCAGGATATTCCAATCAATCAGCGTATCGGTACCCGCATTGAGATCCCCTACTTTATCGTTCATTCTACCTGCTGTTCCTGTTCCTTTTTACCTTTGAGTTTATCTCTGCCCATAATCCGATCCACGTTGGCCTTCGCCGTGAGCAAGTCCTTCATTTCCTCACGCGACTTTCTAAACTCCGTAAAGAGCTTATTCTTTTCTTCCGCGAGCCGTGAATACTCATCCTGAAGGCTCCGAACGGTCGGGAGCTTTTCAAGTCCAAGCCCGTCAAATGCTTTCTTTGCCGCCTTGTGCAGCGTGATTTCCGATTCGTGCTCCGCTAGAAAACGCTTGGAGTATCCGGCCTTGCGATAAGCTGCATAGACGTCTCGCGTCTTGACGTAATTGAGGATGTGCCTGCGCAGAACCGTGATCTCATCCATCCTCTTTTCAAGCGCCTTCATCCGATCCGAATGCGCGTGAAACTGCGCTGTTGTCGCTTCTGTTCTTCGGGTAAGCTCGTCATAATCCTCAAGCCCATGCTCCCGCAGATAGTTCAAGCTCTGCGCCATCTGCTTGAGGTTGAAGACCGTTGCCCAGCGCTGATAGCCTGCGCCTTTTCCTTCGCTTAGCTTCCGCTGAATGTCGATCAGGAGGCTGACCTTTTCTTCGGCGGCTGCTCCTCTCGCTCTGCGCGGAACATGCTTTCGTTTGCCCTTCAGCACAGCAGCAAGCTCTTCCATCCTGTATCCATCGCCCAGCGTGTCCATGCGAAGAAACTTCTTCTGCCCTTCCCCTCGGAACGCAGGCACCTTGCCGCGCTTGACCTCGTATCCGGAGTCGCACAGCAGTGAAATCAAGGCTTCCATATCCTTGGGATCCTGCGCAAGCGCCTCATC
>JAFQIF010000073.1 GCA_017397695.1 Clostridia bacterium | reverse complement strand
CTGTACCGGAATCGTAATTGTCGCCTTCGGCTTCGCTCCGATTCTTGCTTTTTTCTTCGATTGGGTTACGTTGGGGATTTCATCCCCAAGCCCCTGACAAGGGATTTCATCCCTTGACCCTTCTTCGCTTCGCGGCGGCTTGAAGCTGCCTTAAGGAACTTTCTATCCCTTTAGCTCAGCACTGCTTCGACAACATGCTTCCCCGGTTTCTCATCCGCAGGAATCACATTGCCTTCAACCGGCTTACCATCCAGCGTCAGCGTGAGCCTTCCCTTCTCATCACCCGCCTGATTCACCACATGAATCGCATACTCGCTGCCGCGGAACTTACGCGTGATCCTGAGTTCTCCCAGCTCCTTGGGCAGGCACGGATCGACCTTCAGTCCATCGTAATCCGGCTTCACACCCAGAATACCCTGGCTCGCCGCATAGAACGTCCACGCAGCCGTACCAGTCAGCCAGGAATTCTTCGCCTGACCAAACCTCGGCGCATACGGACCTGCTACCATCTGGCTGTATACGTACGGCTCGGTATGGTGCAGCTTCTGATCGGTGATATAGGCCGGACAGGTGCGCCTGTAAATATCAAACGCCCGCCCGCCATGTCCAAGCTCCGCCTCCGCCAGCACAATCCACGGATTGTTATGGCAGAAGATGCCGCCATTCTCCTTGTATCCCGGCGGATAAGAGCTGATCTCGCCCAATTCCAGATGATACTTCGTATACGGCGGCGTATGGATCGCCACGCCATGCTCGCTGAGCAGATGCTCGCGCACAGAATCCAGCGCCTTCTGCGCATAGCCTTCCTTCACACCCACGCCCGCCATAATCAGGAATCCCTGCGGCTCGATAAAGATCTTGCCTTCCTCGCATTCGTCGGAACCGATCTTCTTGCCGAAGGCGTCGTATGCGCGCAGGAACCACTTGCCGTCCCAGCCATGCTCAAGCACGGCCTGCTCCATCGCCTGCTTGTAGGCGGGAACAGCGTCAGCCTCCTCGTTCCAACCATACAGGCGGCAGAGCTTCTCATAGTCCGGGCACACACCCACAAACATGCCCGCGATGAACAGCGATTCCGCCACGCCGGATTCAAAGTTTGCCGTCGTCTGGAAGCTTTCGCCAGGCGTATCAGAGAAGCAGTTGAGATTCAGGCAATCATTCCAGTCCGCGCGGCCAATGAGCGGCAGCTTGTGCGGGCCGAGATGCTCGATCGTATAATGGAAGGAGCGGCGCAGGTGCTCCATCAACGGCTGCGCAAGGCTCTCGTCATTGTCAAAGGGGACCATTTCCGACAGAATGGATACATCGCCTGTCTCCTTGATATATGCCGCCGCGCCAAAAATCAGCCAGAGCGGATCATCATTGAAGCCGGAACCAACGTCAAAATTGCCGCGCTTGGTCAGCGGCTGATACTGGTGATAGGCGCTGCCGTCCGGGAACTGCGTCGCCGCGATATCCAGAATGCGCTCACGCGCGCGCGCGGGAATCAGATGCACAAAGCCCAGCAGGTCCTGCGTGGAATCGCGGAAACCCATGCCGCGTCCGATGCCGGACTCGTAGTAGCTGGCGGAGCGGGACATATTGAACGTGACCATGCACTGATACTGATTCCAGATATTGACCATGCGATCAAATCGCTCATCGCCGGATTCCACCTGCCAAGTGGACAGCAGACCATCCCAGTACGCCTTCAACGCATTCAGCGCCTCGTTGAATTTCTGTTCACTGTCGTATTTCTCCATCAGCGCATAGGCGGGCGCCTTATTGATCACGCCCGGCGCGATGAATTTCTTTTCCTTTTCGTTCTCGCAGTAGCCCAGCGTGAACACAAAGCATACGCGCTCACCCGGCGCCAGCCAGCCGTGCAGGCGATGGCTTCCGATAGGCGCCCAGCCGCTGGCCACGCTGTTGCGGCTCCTGTCCTCAAAGACAGCCTGAGGATGATCAAAGCCATTGTACGCGCCCAGGAAGGAATCGCGGTCGGTATCAAAGCCGTCGATGGGCGCATTGACGCTGTACACTGCGTAGTGGTTGCGGCGCTCGCGATACTCCGTCTTATGATAGATGGCATTGCCCTCGATCTCGACCTCGCCGGTGGAGAAATTGCGCTGGAAGTTGGTGGTGTCATCCTGCGCATTCCACAGGCAGAACTCCACAAAGCTGGTCAGCGTCACTTCTCTGTGGTGGTGCGCACGGTTCTCGATCTCTACCTTGGTCACCAGCGCATTGTCGCCGCGAGGCACCATGCTCGTCTGCGTGACTGCCAGACTATTCTTCTCCGCAAAGATGCGCGTATAGCCCAAGCCATGGCGACATTCGTAGTAATCCAGCGGCGTCTTCACCGGCATCCAGCCCGGCGTGAAGACCGTATCACCATCCTTGATATAGAAATACTGTCCGCCGGCGTCGGTAGGCACATTGTTGTAGCGGTAGCGGGTAATGCGCAGCATACGGGCGTCCTTATAGAAGCTGTAACCGCCGCTGGTATTGGACATGAGCGTAAAGAACGCTTCGCTGCCCAGATAATTGATCCAGGGAGAGGGGGTATCCGGTCTCGTGATCACATATTCACGGGCCGCATCGTCAAAATAACCGTATTTCATAGCACAATAGCCTCCCTTGATATATTCTGTCGCCTTCAACAGGGATATATCGAAAACGTTTTAGGAAATACGTATACCCAAAACACTTTCATACACTCAATATACCGGAAGTATTGCACAAAATCAACCCCTTTTTCGTGTTTTAGTTTCACGAAGTCCACGTTTTCCATACCCTTCATCACCGGCGTTCGTCTTTCTGCTGTCAACGAAAGCCTTGCTTTAAGCATTCAGCTCAGTTCCATTCATATCTTTTTGGAAAAAAACGCCAACCAGATTTCGAAACACCTTGCATTCCAGCATCAGGAAGCGTATAATAAAGGAACGAAAACGTTTTAGTTTTGAATATAGAGGGAAAACATGGCTGTTACGATCAAGGAACTGTCCGCTGCATGCGGTCTCTCCATTTCAACGGTGAGCAAAGCGCTCAACGACTATCCGGACGTCAGCGCGGAGACGCGCGAACTGGTGCGCGCCACCGCCGCCCGGCTGGGCTATCGTCCCAGCGCCATCGCGCGCGGCCTCAAAATCGGGCGCACATTCAATCTGGGCGTGCTCTACAGCGACGACAGCGACAGCGGCTTTACGCACAACTACTTTGCGCCTGTGCTGCAGGCCTTCAAGAGCGAGGCCGAGCGCCGCGGATACGATATCACATTCATCACCCACCGCACAGGCCGCAACCATATGACGTATATGCAGCATTGCCTCTACCGCAATGTCGACGGCGTGTGCATCGTCAACTGCCATTTCAACGATCCTGAGGTGCTTGAGCTGCTCGGCGGCCCTCTGCCGGTGGTCACCATCGACCATGTCTTCAACAACCGCAGCTGTGTCGAATCCGAAAACAGGCAGGGGATGACCCAGCTTACGCAGTATATTCTCTCCATGGGGCACACGCGCGTGGCGTACATCTGCGGCGAGGAAAACGCCGTAAGCAATGTTCGCCGCACAAGCTTCCTGCGCGTCATGCACGATGCAGGGCTGAAGGTGCCGGAGAGCTATCTGATCTACAGCCGATATCATCACCCTGCTGCCGGCCGCGAGGCAACTGAGCAGCTGCTTGCCCTGAAGGAACGCCCCACCTGTATCATCATGGCGGACGATTATGCCGCCCTTGGCGGTCTGGAAGCGATCCGCGCCGCTGGGCTGCGCGTGCCGGAAGATATCAGCGTTGCCGGCTACGACGGCGTGCCGATCCTGCAGATGTTCCGCCCGCAGCTGACCACCGTTCGTCAGGATACACTGCGCATCGGCCAGGTAGCCGCGCGCAAGCTGGTGCATCTCATCGAGCAGCCGCACACCACCTTCCAGGAGATTATCTCCATTCCCAGCAGGCTGCTTCCCGGCGAAACCGTCGGACCCGTACCACATCATCTGCCCTGACCCTTCAGGGATAACGCTTTCCCCCATGCCGACCACAAGGAGGAATACCATGAGCTTTCGCAAAGATTTTATCTGGGGCGCTGCAACCGCTTCCTACCAGATTGAGGGCGCCGCATACGAGGATGGCAAGGGCCTGAATATCTGGGACCGCTTCTCCCATGAGCCGGGCAAGGTGCTCGAAGGACACACCGGCGACGTGGCCTGCGATCACTATCATCGCTTTAAGGAAGACGTTGCGCTGATGAAGAAAATGGGCGTGAAGAACTATCGCTTCTCCCTTTCCTGGGCACGCCTGATTCCGCAGGGAGTGGGCGCGGTAAACGAAGCCGGCGTCGCGTTTTACAATGCGCTCATCGACGAGCTGATCGCAAACGGCATTCGCCCGTTCGTCACTCTCTTCCACTGGGATTATCCCTGCGCGCTGCAGGCGAAAGGCGCATGGGAAAACCCCGAGAGCCCGAAGTGGTTTGAGGAATATACGACGCTGTGCGCCAAGCGCTTCGGCGACCGTGTCAAGGATTTCATCACCTTCAACGAGCCGCAGTGCTTCATTGGCCTGGGCTATGGCAAGGGCGAGCATGCGCCGGGCTATCAGCTGCCGCTCAGCGCAACGGTCGCTATGAGCCATCATGTGCTGGTGGCGCACGGTCTGGCGGTCAAGGCGCTGCGCAAATACGCGCCCGGCTGCCGCGTCGGCTATGCGCCCTGCGGCAGTCCGCGCATTCCGGCAAGCGATGATCCTCGCGATATCGAAGCTGCGCGCAAAGCTTATTTCGAGGTAAACGATTATCCGCCGTTCTGGGCATTCAACGTCAGCTGGTGGAGCGACCCGCCGATGCTGGGCAGCTATCCCGAGCAGGGCCTTGCGCTTCTGGGCAAGTATCTGCCCGAAGGCTGGGAAAAGGACATGGAGACGATCCATCAGCCGCTGGATTTCTACTGCCAGAACATCTACAATGGCAATGTCATCCGCGCAGCGGACAATGCGCCGGGCTACGAGGAAGTGTCTCAGCCCGTCGGCCATCCCAAGACGGCAATCCAGTGGCCCATCACGCCGGACGCGCTCTACTGGGGGCCGAAGTTCCTCTACGAGCGCTACAAGACCCCGTTCGTCATCAGCGAGAATGGCATGTCCTCACATGACGTGGTTTCTCTGGACGGCCAGGTACACGACCCGAACCGTCAGGACTACATGCACCGCTATCTCAAGGCCTACAAGCGCGCCGCCGAGGACGGCGTGGATGCGATCGGCTATTTCGCCTGGTCCCTGATGGACAACTACGAATGGGCCTACGGCTACACCGAGCGCTTTGGTCTGGTGTATGTGGATTACAGCACGCAGGAGCGCATCGTCAAGGACTCCTTCCGCTGGTACAAGACGGTGATGGAGCAAAACGGCGAGAACCTGTGAGAACGTGGAACGTTTGGGGACGCTATCCCCAATCCCCTGGCAGGGACATTGTCCCTGCACCCTTCTTCGCTTCGCGGCGGATAAAAGAAAGATAAGCTTAAAGCGGCTTCCCTAAACCGGGAAGCCGCTTTTGGGTATCCGCCTTGTCTGTATCCTTCGTATTCCTTCGTTTCTGCAAACAAAGACGAACAATCAAATCAGCCGTTCACCGGCAGTTCATCGCTGCTCAAATCCTCCACCAGCATGCCGCCGCTCAGTTCATAGCCATGCGCCTTGCCGTCGTCCTTGCCGATATACACGGTCATCCACTCGCTTTCGGCCACCTGCGCGCGCACCGGGATACATGCGCCCCAGTTTGTCCAGGTTTCATCCTCGTAGAGCACATGCCACGCCAGATCGGAAAGGCCCAACTCTTTTTCCACGATAGCGATCTCTTCCATGATGGCATCATGCGAAGGTGCATGTTCGATTTCGTCAAACAGATTGCCGTATGTGTCATCCCTGTGGTGCATCGCGCTCGCATCGACGAGCTTTTTCGTCTCCCAGTCAAACGCTGTATTTACATGGACGAGAATGCCGTCCGGCGTGTGATAGGTAAAATACGCGCCACAGCTTCTGCGGGCAGGCGTGTCCCAGTCGTATCCCCGCTTGCCATTTTGATCGTAGAGCGAGAGCACGTAGCTGCCTTCGTGATAAACATGGCCCAATTCCATGGACAGCGATGTGCCAAGCCGGCTATTGGCCACCATGCGGCTCTCTTTTTCAATCTCGTCATGGTCAATCTCACCCGTCATGTCGTGATAGCCCAGATCCACCAGCATCGCCACAAATTCTTCGTCCGCCATCGCACGGTACGGGCGGATGGTAAAATCCGGCAGACCACAGAAATAGCGGCTGTCTAGCTTAGGCTGAATAGCCTGCGCCTCGCCCGCGAAGGATATATCCAGCAGACCGTGCTCAATGAGGCGCGCCAGCAGGCGATAGCGTTCGCCCTCCTCCTCCGTCAGGAAGCGGTTCGTCTCAATTCCGCCGCCGCGGGCGCAGTTGCGCTCATTCAGCGCATGGGGGTCAAACACGAGCCCCAACTGATGATATGCGTCGATCACTGCCAGAATCTGCTCATCCGTCATGCACGGGCCGGGCAGAATCACAAAGGCTTTCTCACCGGCATAGTCGTCGGGAGCAAGCGCGTACACGCCGACGATCACATCCTCCATCTGATTGAGGATGCTCTCGCCCTGATAGGCAATCTCTCCCGCCCGAACCTTTTCCAGCAGCGCCTTTGCGCGCGCGCTTTCTCCCGCCGTCATGCGCGGACGCTGCTCCACATCGTGATAGCACTCTCCATCAAACTTGGATTCCACCCATTCCTGCGCATTCTCCCATGCCGGGAACCAGTCGTCGTAACCCGCGTAGTAGCTGCCGTCGGGCAGATAGGAAATCTCCGGCGCGACGATCGCGATGCTTTCCATCTCCACACCCGGCGCAGCCTCTACCGCGCCCTCCGTCACGGCCAGCGCAGCCGCCGGAAGCAGCAGACAGATGATCAGAATAATCGTCCACAGAATCTTGTTTTTCATGATTGATTCAGCTCCTTTCTGTGGATAGATTAGCGCAAAGAACGTTTCAAAGTCCTCGCGCAGTTGTATCAAACCTGTAACAAACCGTTGTTCCCTTTCCAACCTCAGATTCAATCTCAAGCCGTCCGCCGTGGAGCTGGGCGATCCTGCGGCAGAGCGTCAGGCCCAGGCCCGCGCCGCCCTGCGCACGGGCGCGCGATTTATCCGCCTTATAAAACGGCTCAAACGCACGCGCCATCTGCTCCTTTGTCATGCCGCATCCGCTGTCTGATACGGAAAAGCCATCCGCATGCAGCGCAACGCGCACCGGCGCATCGCCGCCCGCACGCTTGCCGTTGACCACCAGATTGCGCAGCAGCAGGATCGTCAGTTCCCGCTCTGCAGTAAACGTCGCATCCGTGCCCGACAGTGTGACATCCTCAAACACAGATATCGCCTCTTCGGCCATCCCACGCGAGGAAAACATCGTGAATTCCGGCGCATCATGCTCAAGACGCGTCAGCAGCAGAAGCCGCTCGTCCATATCGGACAGCCTTTGCGCCTCCTTCGCCATAGACGAAAGCAGCCGCGCGCGGTTGTCCTGTGTGAGGCTTGCGCGCTCCAGCAGGCGAACGCCGCCCAGAATCGCCGTCAGCGGCGTGCGCATCTCGTGCGCCAGCGCGTCGATGAGCTCCTGCCGCTGCGCTGCCAGCAGCTTAAATGGCCGCGCCAGCCAGCTCGATACCACAACGGACAGCAGGCCGCTAAGCAGCACGCCGCAAAGGCTCAACATGCCGGCCCATATAGCAAGCTCGCGCCGGAAGTCATACACCGTCGAGACATCGGAGGCGAGCAGGAGCGTGAGATCGGGCGAAAGCTTGTGCGCGATATACAGCGCCTGCGCCTCGCCGTCCAGCAGCGTTGCGCGTCCTTCGGTCTCAAGCAGTTCCTCCATGCCCTTCGCCTGCGGCATCACCGCGCCCGCCATCATCGCCCCGCGATAGACAAGCGACACTGACAGCGACCGCGAGCCGTAACGACGCTGCACGCCAGACGCAGTGGCAAACAGCGTCTGCTGCGTTCCATCGGCAATCTCCAGCGCCACCGCACGGGCTATGGCAGCCTCTTCAGAGAGGGCACGCGTGCGCTCGCGCTCCATCGTCAGGTCAAACCCCTGATGGACGATCATGAACGCGCCCAGCGGAAAGAGCAGGAGCGCCAGCGCCGTCATCGCCAGCGCAATTCGTCTTCTCATCCCTGTCCCTCCGTTTCCGTGCTGAACCGGTAGCCGTATTTATACACCGTCTCGATGTACTGCATACCGATCTTGCGGCGCAGGCGCTGTACATGCACATCCACTGTGCGCGTCTCACCCATGTAGTCATAGCCCCATACGCCGTGAAGCAGCTCCTCCCGGCTCATCGCGACATTGCGCCGCCGGGCGAGCATCGCCAGCAGGTCGTATTCCAGCGTCGTCAGCGGCACCTCCTGTCCGTCAAGGCGCACGCGCCGGGCGGAAAAATCGATCTCAAGCCCGCCGCAGACAAAGCCCGATTCTTCGCGCTTTGTGCGCCGCAGGATGTTTTCCACCCGCGCCAGCAGCTCCATGGGTTCAAAAGGCTTGAGGATGTAATCCTGCGCGCCCATCGAAATGCCCTTCACGCGGTCATGCACAGTAGTCTTTGCCGTAAGAAACAGCACAGGCACATCCATATCGATCAGAAAAGCGCCCAGCGAAAAGCCATCCTCGCCCGGGAGCATCACATCCAGCAGGGCAAGATCGGGCGCTTTCTGCACGATCATCTCCCGCGCGGCGGCGGCGTCCTGCGCCTCGCGCACACGATGCCCGACCAGCGACAGATGCAGTTCCAGGATCTGCCGGATCGACGCCTCGTCCTCCACGATCATGATATCGGCCATGTTCATCCCTCCCTGTCTGTATGATATCATATTTCATGTGTGTGGGCTGTAACAAAGTTGTAAATCCGCACGCATTATGGTATACTATTCTCCATTCCAGTCATCCCTGAATAAGGAGGAAATAAATATGAAAAGGATCATTCTTTCTGCGCTGGCGCTGGTGCTCGCGCTTGCGCTTTGTGCCTGCGGCCTCGCCGAAGAGAAGGTAAACGTATTTGCCCTCAAGGGCCCGACCGGCATCGGCATGGTCGGCGTGATGGAAAATCATCCGGACGACTACAGTTTCACCCTCGCCGGCGCTGCCGACGAGATCGTAGCGGCCATCGCTTCCGGCAGCGCAGACATCGCCGCCTGCCCGACCAACCTTGCCGCCACGCTCTACAAGAAGACCAACGGCAACGTGCAGCTGATGGCGCTCAATACGCTGGGCGTACTGCATGTTGTCTCCAATGACCCGTCCATCGACTCCTTTGACGACCTCGCCGGCCGCAAGCTTTATGCCACCGGCCAGGCAACCGTGCCGGAGTATGCGCTGCGCTACATTCTGGAGCAGAACGGCCTTGCCGACCAGGTTGAGGTCGAATTCGTCGCCGAGCACAGCGAGCTGGCAACCCTGATGGCCGCGGGCAAGGTCGTGCTGGGCATGCTGCCCGAGCCGCACGTCACCAGCGTGCTGATGCAGAACGACCAGATGAAGACGGTGATCGACGTGACCGAAGCCTTCGAAAGCGCTGCCGCCAAGGCCGGCACCGACATGGTGCTCTCCATGGGCTGCGTGATCGTCCGCCGCGACTTTGCGCAGCAGAACTCGGAGAAGGTCGCCGCGTTCCTTGACGCCTACAGCGCCTCCGTCGCCATGGTGAACGGCGACGCTGCTGCTGCCGGTGCGCTCGTGGAGAAGCACGGCGTGATGCCCAAGGCTGCCGTCGCGACCCGCGCGATCCCGAACTGCCACATCGTGTTCATCGAGGGCGAGCAGATGCGCACCCAGATCGAGCCGCTGTACAATCTCCTGCTCAGCGCCAATCCCGCCTCCATCGGCGGCGCGCTGCCGGGCGATGATTTCTACTATGTCCGCTGAAAACAAGAGCCCACGCGCGAAGGTCCTGCTTTCGCGCGCGGGCGTTTTGGTTTTTTACGTCGCACTGTGGGGCATACTCGCGCGGCTCATTGATCAGCCGCTGCTGCTGCCCGCGCCGGTCGATGTACTCGCCAGGCTGCTGAGCCTGCTGCCTGCAGCCGCATTTTATCAGACGCTGGCGGCAACGCTCCTGCGCACGCTGCTGGCGTATGCACTGGGTATCGCCGGCGCAGTGCTGCTGGGCGCCCTGTGCGTGCGCTCGCGCATCGCCGATGCGCTGCTTTCCCCGCTTCTCTCTGCGATCCGCGCCACGCCGGTCACGTCGTTCATCGTGCTGGCACTGGTGTGGCTCTCCAGCCCGCGCGTCCCCGTGCTTACCGGCTTTCTGATGACGCTGCCCGTCGTATATTCGGCGCTTGTGCAGGCCATCCGCGCGATCGATCCCAAGCTCTTGGAGATGGCTCGAATGTACGGCTTCGGCAGGATGAAAACGCTTATCCATGTTGTGGTTCCGTTCGTACTGCCTGCATTTGTGCAAAGCTGTCTGGCAGCAATCGGCCTTTGCTGGAAGGCCGTCGTCGCGGCGGAAGTGATCGGCGTGCCGAAGCTGGCTGTTGGCAGCCGGATCTACGAATCGAAGATCTATCTGGAAACGGACAGCCTGCTCGCATGGACGCTGACGGTCGTCCTGCTCAGCGTTCTGCTGGAAGCGCTGCTGAAAAAGGCCGCACACCGGATCATGGAGGTGCGCCATGAGTAATACGATTTGTTTTGAACATATCCACATGGCATTCGCAGAGAAAACCATCTTTTCCGATTTGTCGCTCTCCTTCTCAACCCCGGGGCAATATGCGATCCTCGGCCCGTCCGGCCGGGGCAAGACGACGCTGCTGCGCCTGATCGCCGGGCTGGAACGCCCGCTCTCCGGCAGGATTTCACTGACGCAGGGCGCGCGCATCTCCTTCTGCTTTCAGGAAGACCGGCTGCTCCCGTGGAAAACGATTCTGGAGAACGTCGCTCTGGCTTGCCCCGACGAAGAAAAGGCACGTTTCTGGCTGAATCAGGTCGGCCTCTGCGGCGAAGAGGACAACTATCCCGCTTCTCTCTCCGGCGGCATGAAACGCCGCGCCTCGCTGGCGCGCGCACTTGCCTACGATGCAGAGATCCTGCTGATGGATGAACCGTTCCGCGCGCTGGACGACGCCACGCATGCCAGGATGCGCTCGCTTGTACGCGAGGCCGCAAAGGACAAGCTGCTGATTCTGGTCACCCACGACGAAACAGACGCAGACGGCATGCAGATCATTCGCCTATAACGCTTATCCACAAATCCACAATGAGGTGACAACATGCCCATCAAGATTCCCGAGTCGCTGCCCGCACGCGCTACGCTGGAGAGCGAAAATATCTTCACCATCACTGAGCACCGCGCCGTTACGCAGGATATCCGTCCGCTGCGCATTCTGCTGCTCAATCTGATGCCAACCAAGATCGTGACCGAAACGCAGCTCGCACGCCTTTTGGGCAATTCACCGCTGCAGATTGAGCTGGAACTGATCATGACGCGCAGCCGCGAGAGTAAGAACACCTCGCGCGAACACATGCTCTCCTTTTACAAGACCTTTGACGATGTCAGGCATCAGCATTTCGACGGCATGGTGATCACCGGCGCGCCCGTAGAGCAGATGGATTTTGAGCAGGTGGATTACTGGGCGGAGCTATGCGAAATCATGGAATGGTCCAAGACGCATGTCACCAGCACGTTCCACATCTGCTGGGGTGCGCAGGCTGGTCTGTACTATCATTTCGGCGTCAAAAAGCTGCCGCTGGACAAAAAGCTGTTCGGTGTATTCGAGCACAGGGTTGAGCGCCGCAGCTCCATGCTGCTGCGCGGGTTTGACGACACGTTCTTTGTGCCTCATTCCCGTCATACGACAATCGATCGTGCGGACATCGAACGCGTTCCCGAGCTCAAGATTCTGGCATCCTCCGAGGAAGCGGGCATCTATGCCATCGCAACCGATAAAGGCCGTCAGATCTTCATCACCGGTCACAGCGAATACGATGCTGAGACGCTGAAGCTGGAATACGAGCGCGACAAGAAAGCCGGTCTGCCGATCGAAGTACCGAGGAACTACTTCCCCGATGACGATGACAAAAGGCTGCCGCGCGTCACCTGGCGAAGCCATGCGAATCTGATCTATACCAATTGGCTCAATTACTACGTCTACCAGCGTACGCCGTACATCATCGATGATATCGCCAAGGAAAAGTTTACGCTGGACAGATGACAATTAAAGTTTAAAAATAAACACGGCTGTCAGCCTATATGCTGACAGCCGTGTTTGTGTACATTCGGGATATTTAGTTCATTAAGGAATCTTAAAACCGCCGCGAAGCGAAGAAGGGGTCTGGGGACAATGTCCCCAGG
>JAFQIF010000008.1 GCA_017397695.1 Clostridia bacterium | reverse complement strand
CTGCGCAGATTGAGCTGTACGGTGCTCATGAAGACCTCCGGATCGGTGTGCGTAAAATCCAGATCCCGGCCCGGATTGGAGGTGCCGAAGTTGTTCACCAGCACGTCAATGCTTCCGGCTTTCGTCACGGTCTCTTCAACCATGGACAGAAAGGCTTCCGGCTTGGTAGCATCGTTGTAGACACAATGCACGCGGCAGCCTTCGCTGCAAAGCTGATCGGCGATCTCCTGCGCCCGGGCAAGATCGCGGGCCGCCATGCAGACAACGCCGCCCTCTTTGGCGCAAGCCCTCACGATGGCCAGACCGATACCCCGGGTAGAGGCGGTGACAAGGATGACTTTACCCTTAAGACGCATATTGATTTCTCCTCTCCTGATGGATGCGGGGCAGCATCAACACGACGGCGATGCCTGCCGCTGCGCAAAGGATTTCGATGATCGCCAGGGAATGGATGGATTGCACGGCTGCGTCTGCGCCCGACAGACCCTGCGCCATATAGCCGGTGATCCGATTGGTAAACAGCGGCACGAAGACAGCCACGCCGAAGGGCGCAGCCAGATCCCTGAACAGGCCGTATGTGCCGGTGGCCGCGCCTGCCTGATTGCCGGGCAGGTCGCTCAGCGCTACTTTCATGAAGATCGTGCCGTTGCCGCCAAGGCCAAAGCCCAGCAGGCCCAGCGCCGACATCAGCAGCAGCACAGAGGCGTCTGCGGTGAAGCGCAGCAGCAGCGCGCAGCTGACGCCGGTCAGCAGCAGAGAGAAGGACAGCACGGCGCGCGGTTCAAACCGATCTGCCAGCGGCCCCAGGAATACCGCGCCCAGCGACATGCCCAGATACATCACCGAAATGGCATAGGCGGAGATCACAGTATTGTCCGGCTGCGTATAGTTGACAAACACGATGGTGTTGGTCATGTTCGCCTGCATCAGTCCCTGCGTGAGCGTCAGCGCCAGCACGCTGAGGATGAAGACGCGGCGGCGCATGAAGCTGCCGGGCAGAATGGGATGGACAGCCCTGCGCTCAGCCAGCACAAGGGCGCCAAGCGCGATCAGCGTGGCGATCAGCACGCTAAGGAACGCGGAGGATCCCCAGCCGAAGTTCTGGCCGAAGGATGGAATGCACAGCATCAGGCTGAAGAAGATCAGCACCAGCGCCGCGCCCGGAGTGTCGAAATGATCAAGCCGTCTGCGGGGCGGCGCGTTTTTGTCCTTAAGCAGCGCGCAGGGGATGAACACCGCGATGCAGATCGCCACGCAGACCCAGACCATCGCCCGCCAGCCATAGGCGTTGATGATCAGGCCGCTCAGCGCCGGGCCAAAGACCACGGATGCGCTGGAAATCAGCATGTACATGGAGAAACCCTTGGCGACGGCATGGGGCGGAAAATCGGTGACGATATAGGACAAAACCACCGGCGCGACCGCCGCGCTCCCCACGCCGACGATGAACCGGGCGATCAGCATCACCGTCAGCGACGGCGCGAGCGCTGCGAGCGCATTGCCCAGCGTGTAGACGATGATGCCGACAAGCAGCGTGAAGCGCCGTCCCAGCACGTCGCCCAGCTTGCCAAGGATCGGTGCGCAGGCAGCGGTGGACATTGCCTGCGCCAGCGCGGTCCACGTCGTATTGTTGTAGGCAATGCCCATGTCCTTAACAAAGGCCGGGCCCAGCACGGCAGAAAAACCGCCGACCACGCTGATGAGAAACGCCGCCAGCGCATAGGGAATAAATCCTTTCACATAGGATCTGTTTGCTTCCATCGCATACACTCCTTGCAGGTACTGCATGCTATTATGTCCCCGTTTCGGCGCATTATTTATCGCGGGCAGGACATACTTGATGCTGAAGGAGGGAATTGCATGAAGCAAACGTTCTATACCTGCCGACATTGCGGCAATATCATGGCGATGATCCACGATGCCGGCGTGAGCGTGCAGTGCTGCGGCGAAAAGATGCGCCGCCTGGAGCCGGGAACCACCGAAGCTTCCGGCGAGAAGCATATTCCGGTCTATCACAAAGACGGCGATACCGTTCACGTGACGGTGGGATCTGTGGAGCATCCCATGACGCAGGAGCACTATATCGAATGGATCTGCCTGGAGGCGGAGCACGTCATCCAGTATGCGCACCTGAAGCCGACCGACAAGCCCAAAGCCAAGTTTGCCCTGTGCAAGGGGGACGAGGTTCGCTCGGTCTGGGCGTTCTGCAATCAGCACGACCTGTGGAAAAAGGAAAAGGAGGAATAAACATGTCCCTGATCAATAAGGAAGTATCCGATTTCAAGGTTTACGCGTATCACGGAAACGATTTCAAATTCATCTCCAAGGAGGATATCCTCGGAAAATGGAGCGTTTTCTTCTTTTATCCCGCGGACTTCACATTCGTCTGTCCCACGGAGCTGGAGGATCTTGCAAACAAGTATGAGCAGTTCCGCGGCATCGGCTGCGAGGTTTATGCCGTGTCCACGGACACGCACTTTGTGCATAAAGCATGGCACGACGCCTCCGAGCGTATCCGCAAGCTCAACTATCCCATGCTGGCCGACCCCACCCATGCGCTGTCGCGCGACTTTGAGGTGCTGATCGAGTCAGACGGTCTGGCGGAGCGGGGCACGTTCATCATCAATCCCGAGGGAAAGATCGTGGGCTATGAGGTGACTGCAGGCAACGTGGGCCGCAATGCGGAGGAGCTTTTGCGCAAGGTGCAGGCGTGCCAGTTTGTCCATGCTCACGGCGATCAGGTCTGCCCGGCCAACTGGACGCCCGGCGCCGAAACGCTGAAACCCAGCCTGGATCTGGTGGGACAGCTGTGATGACAAGCACAAAAAACCTCTACGATGTGATTATCATCGGCGGTGGGCCTGCAGGGCTCACCGCCGCCATCTATCTTGCCCGGGCGCGCTATCGGGTGCTGGTGCTGGAAAGGGAACAGTTTGGCGGGCAGATCACCATTACGCACGAGGTGGTCAATTATCCCGGCATCGGCAAAACCAGCGGCAAGCAGCTGACCGAGACCATGCAGCAGCAGGCGGAGGCATTCGGCGCGGAATTCCTATTGGCGGAGGCCACCGGGCTGGATCTGGCGGGCGATATCAAGACGGTTCGCACCGGGCGGGGTGATTTTCAGTGCTTCGGCGTATTGCTGGCCACGGGCGCACATCCCCGCATGGTGGGCTTCAAGGGCGAAGAGGAACACAAGGGCCGGGGCGTTGCCTACTGCGCTACCTGCGACGGCGAGTTTTTCACCGGCAAGGAAGTGTTTGTCGTGGGCGGCGGCTTTGCAGCGGCAGAAGAAAGCGTTTTCCTGACGAAATTTGCCCGGCATGTCACCATCCTGATGAGGAGCGAAGACTTTACCTGCGCCGAGGCGGCGGCGCAGCCCGCCCGGCAGCATGAGAAGATCACGATTCTGCCCTTCACAGAGCTGCTGGAGGTTTCCGGAGAAAATGGCCTTGACCACGCGCGATGGAAGAACACGCAGACCGGTGAGATCACGGAGTATCAAAGCCAAGACGGAGAAACCTTCGGCGTATTTGTCTTTGCCGGCTATGAACCGGCGACCGATCTGGTAAAAGGACTTGTCAGGCTGGATGATAAGGGCTACGTGATTACGGACGGAACGCTCAAAACCAGCGTGGAGGGCGTATATGCGGCGGGCGATGTGTGCATCAAGCCGCTGCGTCAGGTGGTGACGGCCACGGGCGACGGTGCGCTGGCCGCAACGGAGCTGGAAAAATACGCCGCGATGATGCAGCGAAAAACCGGCATCCATCCGCAGCAGCCAACGTCTGAGAAGAAGGAGACGCCTGCCGTACCGGGGGAAGATGCGCATGAGGGCGATTCTGTGTTCACGCCGGAAATGCGCCGGCAGCTGGACACTGTGTTCAGCCGGATGGCTCGTCCGCTGCGTTTGACGCTTTATCTGGACAGCCGTCCGGTCTCGGCGGAGCTGGAATCCTTTATCTCATCTCTGGCGGAGATGACGGACAAGCTCAGCATGCAGGTGGCTCGGCGCGATGCCTCTTCGGAAATGGCGCCTTGCGTTCAGATCTGCCTGGCGGATGGAACGCCGACGGGGCTTGCTTTCCATGGCGTTCCCGGGGGGCATGAATTCACGTCTTTTGTGCTGGGGCTGTACAATGCCAGCGGCCCGGGACAGGCGCTGGACGAGGATATCAGACGGGCTATCGAGGCGATTGAGCATCCCGTCAGCATGAAGATCCTCGTCTCTCTATCCTGCACGATGTGTCCCGATCTGGTGATTGCAGCGCAGCGCATGGCGTCGCTCAATCCGAAAATCACTGCCGAAGCGTATGATCTTGCGCATTTTGAGCAGATGAAAAAGCAGTATAACGTGATGAGCGTGCCATGTCTGGTGATGGGTGACGACCGGATCACCTTTGGCAAAAAGAATATCCAGCAGCTGCTGGAGTTTTTGAGGCAGTAGCAGAGCAGACTTTACGTCAATATGATGATATAAACCCGGCGCGCAGAGCTTGGCTTTGCGCGCCGGATTCGTTGTTTATTCGATTGTATCTTTCGTGGGAATGCTCAGCAGCCGGAAGTCGCTCTTGTAGTAATCCAGAACGCCTTCCTTTTTCAGCTTGCTCATCTCGGCGGACAGGCCGCTGCGGTCCACCTCCAGATAATCCGCCAGCCCCTGCCGGTCAAAGGGGATAGAAAAGCTGGCGCTGTTTGCTTCCTTGGCCTGCATGAGCAGATAGGTCATCAGCTTTTCGCGCGTGCTGCGCCCCGCGGTGATGAGCGCGCGCTGGTGCAGGGCGAGGTTCTTGTCGGCGACGATCTGCAGCAGATTGAAGATGACCCGGCTGTGAAAGGCGCAGGCGTGCGTGCAGGAGGTCATGATCCGCCGGCAGTCGATGAGCAGATAATCGCTGTCCTCGCTGGCGATGACATCCACGGGCAATAGTCCGGCTTTGGAACAGGAAAAGGACTCAGCGAAGAGCTTTACAGGCGTGATGCTCATCATGATCGTGCGGTTTCCGGCAAAATCCGTGCG
>JAFQIF010000072.1 GCA_017397695.1 Clostridia bacterium | reverse complement strand
CGCGCATGGAAACGTTGGGCTGCCGCCCAAACCCGCCTGGGGACATTGTCCCCAGACCCCTTCTTCGCTTCGCGGCGGTTTCAAGCTGCTTAGTGAACTAAATATCCCTAGTGTTCCCTAATAAGCAAAGGGATGACCCTCCGGTCATCCCTTTTCCTATCACATCAGATCGTCCGTGCGCACGCCTTCGCCCATTCTCTTGAGCTCATATACGCCGCTTTCATTCTTTTCATAATCGAATCCGTAACTGCCGCTCTTGCCGTCCCGCTCAAATTCCACGATGACAATCGCACGCTCTCCCTTGTTGTCCTTGGAAGCCACGCGCGTATTGGTAATCGTCGCGTCGGGTACACCCTCGGCAAACGTCTTCGTCGCCAGTTCCCGTACCTCAATCACAAAACCCCAATCCACGCTGGTGTCTGCCGTCTTCGGCGTATCCAGCTGCCTGGCTTCAATGTCGTCTCCAATCTTGCTGAGCGCCTGCTCCATAGACGTGCAGCCCGTCATCATAAACAGCGCGATGACCAGCATCAACGCCAGAATCCCTTTCCTCATGCCTGTTCTCCTTTTAGATGATCCATCCGTATTACATCCATGCCTGCTTCAGCGCGGAAAGACCCGCTTCTATCGCGGCCTCGTCCATGCCCGCAAACCCCAGCAGCACCACACGCTCATGCTCTTTTCCAGTCTGCATCACACCGTAATCCGTAAGGCTCGTAAGCCGTACGCCATGGCGCGCCGCCAGTGGAATCAGCTCCTGCGCGGGCGTCTTTCCGCCGACATTCAAAAGCGCATACAGGCCCGCGCCGCACGGCGCAACCTCGCCAAGCCCAAACTCCGCCGCTTTTTTCTCCAGCGCAAGCAGTCTGCTGCGGTATACCATACGCATCCGGCTGACATGCCGCTCCAGATAGCCGCCCGCAATAAACTTGCACAGCGTCTCCTGCTCAAAGCCCGGCACGCTGCACGCTGCATGCATGGCGCGATAGCGCCCGACAAGCGCTGGCGGCAGCACCATGAAGCTCAGGCGCAAACCTGGGGCAAGCGTGCGCGCAAAGGTATTCATATAGATCACCTGTCCGCTCTCGTCCATCGCCTTGAGCGCGGGCAGGCTCACGCCCGCAAAGCGGAATTCACTGTCGTAGTCGTCCTCCAGAATATAGCCACCCGTTTCCCTGGCCCAGTGCAGCAGCGCTGTGCGCTGGCTGGCTGTCATCTCCGCGCCCAACGGAAACTGATGCGACGGCGTGACATACGCCGCGCCCGCGCCGCCGGTATACAGCGCGCGCACATCGATCGCGCCGCCCGAAAGCGGTGTCGGCGCAATGCGCGCACCGCTGGCTACCAGGATCCTGCGTACGCGGGAATAACCCGGATCCTCCACGGCAAAGAGCTTCTCACGGCCCAATACGGATACCAGTGCCGTCACCAGCACCTCCGTACCCGCGCCAAGCACGATGCATTCGGGCGAAACCTCGATGCCGCGCAGGCGCTGCAGCATGCCCGCAATCTCGCGGCGCAGCTGGAGCGATCCCTGCGGATCGCCGGAAAGCAGCAGTGCCTTGTTCTGCTCGCTGAGCACCTCGCGCATCAGGCGCGCCCATGTCGCATAGGGAAAGTGCTCGGCATCCGCAGCGCCGGTGGAAAAGTCCCACTTCACCGGCACATCCTGTACATGCGCAACACGACTGCTATGGGGCAGCGCCTGCGCCACATACATACCGCTGCGCGGCCTGCTCTCGCAATAGCCCTCGCTGACCAGCCTGCCGTATGCCGCTTCCACCGTCGATGTGCTCACGTGCAGATGCTCGGAAAGCTGGCGTTTGGACGGCAGCTTCACGCCTGCAGGCATACGTCCCTGCTCGATTTCCTCGCGAAGCGCGCTATAGAGCTGATCGATCAATGTCACACGGCTTTGAGGATCCAGCGTACAGGTAAACATTATTCCTCCACCTCGCAATGCGCATAGCTTCGCACCTCGTCCCAGGCAACATAGAAGCCCGCGCCATGGCTGCAGAATACGCTGCCCGGCGGATTCTTCACATCCGCCAGCGCGCTGTAACCAATCTCCTGCACGATCGCCTCCTGATCTTTGCAGGGCGCGTAGCGCTCAAAACGGGAATTGATTCGCCCATGCCCGCGCGTCGTCGCGGCGAATTTCTGTGGATAATCCCAAAAGGCTGCCGCCGTGCACGTTCCGCCCAGCAGCACCTCGTCCTCGTCATACTCCGGCGCATCCAGCTCTGCGCCCAAGCGCAGCAACTCGCCCGTCACGCGGCTGAGCAGATCGGAGGCAAACGCCAACTCAAAACGCACCACCGGCTCCAGCAGCACGCACCTGGCATACATGAACGCATTGCGGATCGCGCGGTATGTCGCCTCGCGGAAATCGCCGCCCTCCGTATGCTTGAGATGCGAACGTCCTGCAATCAGCTCAACACATACATCCGTCATGGGGCTGCCCGTGAGCACGCCCGGATGTTCGCGCTCATGTACATGCGCGCTGATCAGCCTGCGCCAGTTCATATCCAACATGTTCGCAGGCGTCTTGTCCATAAAGGTCACGCCGCTGCCGTTTTTGCCCGGCACAAGACGCAGCCAGCATTCAGCATAGTGCCTGAGCGGCTCGTAGTGGCCGATGCCGATCGCCGGTTCCGCCACAGTTTCCTTATACATCACCTTCGGCGGCAGGAACGACACCCTGTCTCCAAATCGGCTCTCCAGCAGGCTGCCGATCACCTCAATCTGCACTGCGCCCATGATGCCGATGGATACCCGTCCGTCCTGCGCGCGCACGTGCAGCAGCGGGTCTTCCTCCTCCAGTTCGCGCAGATGGGCAAGCAGCTTCGCAGGCTCCAGCCCCTTTTCACCCTGCACATCCACGCTCATCAGCGGAACAAGCTCCTGCTGCTCCAGCGCATAATCCCGGCCCACGCGCTCACCCGGCCTGCAGGAAAGGCCCGTTACCGCTGCCGTCTGTCCGGCCTGCAGCACGGCGCATACCGTCAGCTTTGTACCCTGCGCGCTGTATACCGCATTGACCTTTTCTTCGCCATGCAGCGTAGCAAGCGCATCGCGCGCTGACAATCTGCCCGAGATTGCCTTGAGATAGCAATAACGCATGCCGTCCTGCCTGCGCACGCGATATACGCGCGCAGAAAACGGCTCATCCAGCCGCTGATCATAGTCCGTATCGGCGAGTTCGGCAATGGCGCGCATCAGGTCGTCCACACCCTGATCCATCAGCGCGCTGCCATGAAGCACCGGATAGAGCTGGCAGGCCTTCACACTGCGGCGCGCACCGGCGAGATAGTCTGCCCGCTGCGCCTCCTCCATCAGGTGCTGCTCCATGAGCACATCGTCGCGCATGGCCAGTTCCTCGCAAAGCGCGTCCCGCTCCTGCGCCATGAGCACACAGTCGGAAGAGAGCAGGCGCTGCATCTGCGCCATCACGCGCAATACATCTGCGCCTTCGCGGTCAGTCTTATTGAGGAAAACAATCGTAGGAATCTTTTTCTTTTTGAGAAGTCGAAAGAGCGTCACCGTATGGCTCTGCACGCCTTCAGCGCAGGATACCACCAACAGCGCCATATCCAGCACGGACAGCGCACGCTCCATCTCGGCAGAAAAGTCGACATGGCCCGGCGTATCCATCAGCGTCACGTGTACGGTTTCGCCGTCCCCGCGCGCAAGGTCCAGCGACGCCTGCTCGCTGAAAATCGTGATGCCGCGGGCACGCTCCAACGCATGCCCGTCCATAAAAGCGTCGCCATGATCCACGCGGCCGCCCTTGCGCAGCACGCCGCTATGCAGCAGCAGCTGTTCGCACAGCGTTGTCTTACCCGCGTCCACGTGCGCGGCTACGCCCAGTGTCAGTTGCATAATTCCTCCCGAAGCTCTGCCCCGAACCCTGGCCCAGGGGCTTTCCGATCGCCCCTAGGGCATACCCTTCGGGACATACCCACTTTACACATTTTCCTGAGAATTCTCTTCCTGTTGAATCTTCTGTTCATCCTCCACGCGAATCCGTTCAAACACCGCATCGACCACCTTCTTCTGGTGGCGGGTGAATTTTCTGCCCGCCAGAAATGCTCTGGCCATCTCCGGCCTGCGGCGCAGCGTAATATAAAGGGACTCCGAAAGCTGCCAATCCTGAATATGCGCGTGATTGCCGTTCAACAGCGGTTCGGGCACAAGCAAGCCCTCGAACTCGCGCGGGCGGGTGTACTGAGGATGCTCCAGCAAGCCGGAAGAAAAGCTCTCCGTCCGCGCGCTCTCCTCGCAGCCCAGCACGCCCGGTACCAGCCGCGCCACGCTGTCCACCAGTACCATCGCGCCCAGCTCGCCGCCGGTAAGGATGTAATCGCCGATGGAAATCTCCTCGTCGATGCACAGGTCCAGCGCGCGCTGATCCACACCCTCGTAATGCCCGCACAGCAGGATCAGTTCGTCTTCCTTGGCAAGCTCCTCCACCTTCTGCTGGGTGAGCGTCTTGCCGCGCGGGGAAAGATAGATCCGCTTCCCTTTAAAATGCTCGCCCTGCACATCGCGGATCGCATCCACGATCGGCTGGGCGAGCATCACCATGCCCGCACCGCCTCCGAAGGGCGCGTCATCGGTGTTATGGTGCTTGTTCTTGGAATAATCACGGATATTCACCTCGCGGATATCCAGCAGGCCCGCCTTCTCTGCGCGTCCGAGCATGCTCAGATGCAGCGGAGCAAACATCTCCGGAAAAATCGTCAGTATCGTGATCTTCATACGCCCTCGTCCGTCCCGTCTTCCGCAGGCAGCAGCTGCATGCGCTGGCGCTCCATTTCTTCCAGGATGCCGTACATCTTCTCTTCCTGCGTATCGATCTCCAGAATCTCAATTTCACGCAGGGTAACCGTCTCGATTTCCGCTTCGCGGCCGAAGAAATCCAGCAGCCGGATCTTGACGCGCAGGCCATTGGCCTCCACAACCCTACCGGTGATCATCTCGTTGCCGATAATCACGCTGAGGATCTCGTTTCTCGCCTTGCATTCCAGCAGCACGCTCAGCAACAGATCGGTATCCTCCGCCGGATAATCGGTGAAGAACGGACGATGATGCTGCTTGTGATGTGCCATGAGCATGCCCAGACGCTGCTCGTATTCCTCGCCGGAGAGAATCTGGATGACGTCGCTGTTTCGGCGCACACGCCAGCCGTCGATCTGGCCCCAGGGCGTCAGATCGCACATGAGCACATGCTTGCCATCCACCGCCTCCACAAAACCTGCACTGAATCCATCCGGATCGTTCGGATCGGTATAGATCGAAGCAAGCGCGCCCTGCGCCGCCAGGATCCGCAGCAGATAGACCATATATCCATTGGGTATAGCCATTGTTAATATCTCCTCTTGGGCAGGTAAAAGCGCCTGTTGCCCCAAATATCCACAATCATGATGCAGGGTTCGCCGGCTGCCACGGGCATCTCCATGGTTGCCTGCAGCTGCGGCGTGCCTACGGTGCGCACACTGGCCACGCAGGAACGATACATGTCGCCCTGCACAAAGCCTGCTGACCACTGATCCACCGCATCCAGCCCCTTGATGCCCGCCTCGCGCGCCTGTACGCTGTCAAAGCTCATCAGGTGAACCGTATAGGATGTGATCGCCGGGAAGACCTCCGCCTCCACAAAGCAGTCGTCCTCGCCGCACGGCGCTTCCACATCGTAGCACACGCCCATGGGCTTGCCATTCGTCCTCTGGCTCAGGCGCTTGCCTGCCACGGCGATGGCCAGCGGGCTCTGATCCACACACAG
Organism: Clostridia bacterium; assembly: GCA_017397695.1. The sequence goes on along the minus strand of JAFQIF010000072.1, from coordinate 31,538 downwards.
GAATCGGCGGCCCAGATTCGCAGCGGCGACAGCCGTGGTGCCGCTGCCGCCAAAGAGATCGCACACCAAATCGCCCTCCTGCGAGGAACAGCTGATGATACGCTCCAGCAGCTTAACGGGTTTCTGCGTGTCATAGCCGGTGCGCTGGGGATCCTTCTGCTGCAGGTGGCTCACATCATCCCACACATCGCCCGGGTAGGCCGGCTCATCGTCGTAATACCTGTATTCCTTGCCGCCGGACATGATGGAGCGGTACACGCGGCCATCCTCGTCCACGCTGCGCTTCATGTGGTTGCTGCGCGCCTCGCTGCGGGCAACAGGCACGGACTTGAGACTGAAGTAATACGACCTGGACTTGGCATAAAAGAGAATCACGTCGTGCTTGCGCGGAAAATATGTGCGCGCACGTCCGCCGCTCTGATAGGACCAGATGATTTCGTTGAGGAAGTTGCTCTCGCCGAAAATCTCGTCCATCATCAGCCGGATATACGCGTGCATCCGGCAGTCGATATGCACGAAGATCGTGCCTTCCTTCTTCATCAGATCGCGCGCCAGAGCGAGCGTATCGCGCATCATCGCCAGATATGCCTCGCGGCTCTCCCAGCGATCATCATAAGCTGGCATGGAAATGGACGGCGTGCCGGTTCTATAGCCTTTTTCGCCGATGCGCACTTTCATATCAAAGCGCTTACCAGTATTAAACGGCGGATCCAGGTACACCGTCTGCACGCTGCCGGCATAGCGCGCGAGCAGCTCCTCGCGGCACGCGGGCAGCGTCGCCTGCATCAGCGTGCCCATGCTTTCCTTGCCCAGATGGCGCTCAGCGCCGCAGCGGATATACGTCGCACACATTCCGATCTACCGTCCTTCTCTTCTGAATATGTAGAAAAAGCCAATATAATTCTTCAGTATATATTATACTGTTTTTTGTGATCTTTTCAAGCTATTGTTAGGTTTTTCGATAGTAGTTAATAAGGTGTATAAGCATTTACGCACAAAACTGCGAACATATTAGATCAAATAACGCCCGTTTATCCCTTTGTTTATAAGGATTTTTTCAAGGTTCTATCGCGCACAAAACTGCGAACATTTTACAATTCTTCGTTGCATAATTCAAGCGAAACATGCATCTTTATTCACAATATTATCAAACACATTGCGGTATTCTACTATCTTTTCTTTACGCGGATGAACATATGTGTTCATTGTTGTCGTATGATTTTTATGACGCGCAAAACCTTGAACATCCGAGGTGTCTGCCCCATTATGAAAAAGCGCCGTAATAGCTGAATGCCTGAAAACATGCGATGATGCACCATACATATTGATTGTTTCTTCTATGCGCTTCATACGTTTTATGAAAGTTGTTTCTGACAATGGTTTGCCTTTTCGGGCATATATGATATATCCCTCTTTTTCACGATATGGAAGCAGGATTTCTTTAACCCATTGAGGCAAACCAACTGTTCCAATGCTGTTATTCTTAGGCGGCTTAATGCGGCTTTTGTGCTTCAAGTCTGCCTGTTGAATGATATGCACTTGATTATTTTCAAAATCAATATGCTCCCAACGCAGACCGCAAATCTCACCACGTCTGCCGCCTATGGTAAGCATTAATGCAACCATACATTGATCTTGTGCATTCAGCTTATAAAGATTGCTTGCTATATCTGCCATCTGAGCTTCAGTCAAAGCCTCTCTCTTTTCAACTCTTGTAGCAGGATTGTGTAATCTTGGAGACTTTGCCACGTTTTTACTGATTATTTCATCATCAATGGCAAGATCAAGAATGTTTTTTAGCAATGTCCAATGCAGTTCTACAGATGATTTTGCATAATCGCGTCGATCATCCATAAATTTCTGTATGTCATCGCGTGTTATTTCTTCAATATAACGCGCACCAAATACAGGCAGAATATGCACTTTTAGTGATTCTTGATATGATTCTATTGTGCTATTCTCAAGTTTCTTTTCTTTTTCAGCAATCCATTTTTCAGCATATTCACGAAACAATGTTCTTGTATCCGCTTTTTTGCCTTGCATGAATTCCCAAATACGCCCACTCTCGATATATGACTGAACAATTTTATCGTTCAGATCATTCGTCGATCCTGCTTGAAGTTGCTTATATATGGGCGTTCCATCGTCATTGTAATCAACAATGACTCGTTGACGCTGTATAGGCATGATGTTCTCCTTTTCCGTCATGCCCGTGATATCTGATGTGAGGTTGTCAAGGTTCTGTGTCCCTTCTGCAAGCTGCAATAAAAGGTGTGCTGCTTGCTGGAGGAATCCTGATGATTCCATTGTACCACTACAGTCAACCGAATTTTTGGGTATGTGCATCATGCCGACGCTGTTAATATTATTGTTGTAATCATTCAAATTTAAAGTCATCATATTCACCTAAAACATGGATATCGGATTTTTAATCGATAGGCAAGTCCTTTCTGCTCATCTAGAGCGTTGAAATTTTTATTGAAGGGGGAGGGATGCTCCCCTGTCACTGCGATTAATCAGTAGATTCGGTTTTGCACGCTTGATATTCTTCAAGCAGCCGAATAAACCTATCAAGCATACGTTCCTCTGAGCAAGAACTTCTGCCTAACTGGATATTCATTTTTAGATCATGGATTCTGCGCAGTTCAACCTTGAAAATAGATCGTTCAGGCAGAGCCTTGATTTCATTAAAGAGGGAATCATACTTGCCGTTCTCAGGGAGAACATATAAATTGATTTCTTCAATGGGATCAAAATAATGCAATCTGTTCTTCTTTGCAAGCTCCTGAGAATGCCAGAACGTGAAAGCATTAAAATGCTCATCTAGCCAATTGTGCTTAAAGGCTTCTGCTTCTCCCTTGGTGTCAAAGGTAAACTGATGTTCAACACCGTTTTCATCAGGAATTGTCAGGATATATGCTCCTGCTTTCTTGACGATCTTACCAAGTCCTTTGACATTGTTGCACGCATTCTGCAATTTTGTACATGAACGGATGTTGCAGGATCGATTATCACGTGGATTGTGGTTGACATGATCTGTTTCAAGGTCACTATCAACAATACCAAGCTTCAGACGTGCGAAAGAAACGTCTGTGCCATTAATTGTCGTTAGGGGTTCACCGCGATTGTTAGGATGCCATGAACATTTTTCGATTAAAGGAAGGTCTTCTAGATCAGCGACGAAATAATTATTCTTTATATTGTAGAAAACAATTATTGCTTCGTGATCATGCAGAGCAAATATACGGTTTCTTGCTCTTCTTTCTTTTCTGAGACAACTACACGATTGTGTATTGCCACTCAGAAGATTATCTTTTCTCACCAAATAATCTTTTGTACCACAGTCGCAGTCGCAGTAATACCATTCAAAGCCCTTTTCTTTGTGGGCTAGTCCTGTAACTGTTAGACGATTAAACTTCTCGCCTATGACGTTTATGCTTTTCTTACTCATATGCATAAACACCTCCATTCATTTGTTTATTGTGGCTGCATCGTCTCACAGCAGCTAATTATTCTCTGTCTTATAGTTATATAATAATAATCTAAACAAACATCTCTATCTATCTAGGACAATCGCTTCATTCAATCGTGCAAAAATAGCGCTCAAAGCCGCCTAGAATCAAGGTCACGATGCTTTATCATCTATTTCAGTCTCAAAGGACGAAAATACATCACCCTTGATGCACCTTTTTTCGCCATTTATGAAGATTTCAATGTTCATGATCAGCTCATCTACAAACCTCTGAAATGCGGCTTTACTGACATATAAGACCTTATAACGATCAGAAAAATTATCTACGCGGTCAATAAGCGCCTTTTCATTCGTGTCTTCTGACAGAATTTTGAAAAAACCTCTTGCCTGTTCGCGTGAAAATAGACGTTCTCTGTTGACGCTCAGAAATTGATTGCCTACAAGAGAATTTTTTGCATCAAAACTAAGCTCGACAAATTTATTTGCAAGCGATTCATTTAGTTTTTCAAGTGTTGCTTCATAAAAATCAGGCAACGTTCGCAACTCATCAACAATTGCATTCAACATAGACTCAGGGTCTTGCAGTCTGCTCTTATTACGCGGAGTGCGGATATATCGAAGCTCAAGCCGCCAAATAGCACCCCTCTTCGGGTCTTGAATTTTTTTCAAATATAGATTTACTGAAACTGGCAAGCGCGGCGACTGCACATGAATACCCTTAAATAGAAGAGATACGATTGTTGTAAACCAACTTTGATCTGTTGCAGGAACATCATATTTGACTGCATAAATAGCGCCCAGCAGAATACAGAGTTTTTTGAATTGATCTGCATTGTCTGGATTGAAAACATCGAAAGCGAAGTCAACGCGACTAAAGCGGACATCATCAGGCGTAAAGCCCTCTGCTTCTGCCCATCCACTAACGATCTGGCTAAACGCTTCTAATGAATGGCAATCCTCAGATGCTTCGTGATTCGCATTAAATCTGAAAGTTGCCATTTCGCCATCGCCTACAGTGTGCCAACGTGATACGCGCTTGGGGTCTGCTGTGTCATTGCGGTTTGTAAATAGGTCGATCCCATCACGCGCATTAATGAAACATTGCGCTGTATGCAGGAGGCTCTTGTCGATTAGTTGCCCTCCAGAGCTGGAGGATTGAGACGTGCTGCCATCGCGGGCAACAGGGGGACGGGTGTCGGTCATTCAACCACACTCCTTTCATATAATAGGTAGGTCATTCGTTAACAAATCGCTCAACGTCATCAAGATCGAGCGTGAAACCCTCGCCTGCCTCAATACGGTTGAAGTCAGCCTCAACGATCATGTAGCCATCAGAGGTTCGGGACTTGCGCAGGAGATAACCCTGTGCTTCGAGCATGCGTCTGAGTTTGGTTTCGAGAGATTTTTCATTCTGCGTACACATAATTTGCGCCCTCCTATTTCGATACATTTTAAAAAATTTGTATTTGATTAAGGGTATAATACCACATGCCTTTCGACTCGTCAAGTACATTTTTAAAATTTTGTATCTAAATTCATTGACTTCAGCAGCCGAACCGATTATACTGTGAAACGGGAGTTGATTAGTATGTCAAATAAAGTTGTACTAGATGGAAGACATTTTTCGTTGATCCGCAAAATGCGCGAATCCTTAAAGGAATCAGTCGAGTCGGTTTCCCGTGCAATCGGTAAGTCTCCTGCATGGGTAGGTCAGCTAGAGCGTGGTAGATTTGCTTCTATAAAAAGGGATACTCTTGTTGAATTGCTGAAGGTTCTGTACCGCAATGAACGTGAGAAATCTGATAATGAGCTATTGGAACGATTTGAAAAAGATATTATTGGCGATACATATGCGTCATTCGGACACCCAAGTAATTTTGAATTGCTAGGAGACGCAATTGCATCAACTAGCGAAGCGATAAAACTACTGCTTGAATTGATAAGACCCAACACAGAGAACAACGATTCATTACGCTCAGAATACAATCATATCGTTATCAAAGTAAATCTCGTTTGCGATTATTTTAAATTGGGATATTCTCTCAGGACGATCCAAGATGCTAAGATTTCAGCCTTGACTCTTGTTCGGCTTCATCATTCAGAATTGCTCAAGCTGCTGGAAAAGCTACTAGAATTACAGAGTCAGCTAGAGAGTGAAGAAAAGAGCTTCATTATTTCCCGCCTCGAAGAAGAAGCAACCGCTGAATATCATGACGCTCAGATTCAAGGCATGCTGCCAGAGCAATGGGAAATTCCCTCGCTTCCTGATGATGACCAGACAACCGAACCGAACGACAATGTAGAAACACAAACCGAATCATGATCTAATGGGCATGGAGGCAGACCATGCCTATTTTTTATGCTGAAAATGAGAATTGTTTTATGGTGCTAACTTCGATTTAAACCGTCCTTCATAATGGAGGAATCCCTAGCATCAAGGCACAATTACATCGACTACGGTAAAAAAATCTGTAATCCGTTCCGAAACCGTATCGCTTCATACACCACAGGAATGCCTAATATCTTGTCTATCTGAGGGAGTTTCTACCTATTAAATGGGAAACAGAATCTACTTCTGTTGTCTCATCGCTGGAGGATATGCGGACGTAAATTTGGAGTATACCCTATTTTGACTCATCAAAACCTTAAAATAAAGTAAATATAGAATTAGTTTTATTTTTATTTTACGAATAGTAAATTAAATCTTGATTCTATATTTACATCATGGTATAATGATACCATCAAAGAACCAAGGAGTAGCAGAGCATGAATATCGCGTATGTAAGAGTTAGCACGGTTGAGCAAAATGACGGAAGACAGCGTGCCTCACTTGAGCAGCACAACATTGAAAAATGGTTTTGTGAGAAGATCAGCGCAAAAGACGCGAACAGGCCGCAGTTACAAGCGCTTCTTGATTTTTGTCGTGAGGGTGATTGCATCTATGTACACGACTTTTCTCGCCTTGCACGATCTGTAAAGGATTTGCTGAACATTGTTGATCTGCTAAACGCCAAAGGGGTACATCTGATTTCGTTGAAAGAGAACCTAGATTCAAGCACTCATACTGGAAAACTCATGCTCACGATGATTGGGGCTATCAATGAGTTTGAGCGTGCCAATCTTCTTGAAAGGCAGCGTGAGGGAATTGCTCTTGCAGTACAAGAGAAGAAATACAAGGGACGTAAAGAAGTGCAGATTGATAATTTTGATGTTCATTATCAGCGTTATATGCGTCGTGAGGTGACGAAAGCCCAGCTTGCAAAAGAGTTGAATATTTCTCGTCCGACTCTCGACAAACTCATTAAAGAACACGAATCTAAAAATAAGGAGCAGGGCTGACCGCCTTGCTCTTTGTGCATATGGGGGCTATAAACACTGCGAAGATGAATTCTTTTCTCGTTCTGCCTGTGGTCTGCCTCACCATAATCTCAACGTTTTTTCAAAAGTAACCGTGCAAGGCGTGACATATTGTAACGCCTTAATTCCTTCGTAACCAGCTTATTGACCGTATTGATGTACTCAATAAGGTGAAGGAATTGTTCTTGATTCCGAAGCTGGAAATGACGCCTATTAATTGGGTAGCAGAGTTTTATGATGTTGATCAGAAGGTTATTCGCCAATTGTTTCTCAGACATAAAGAAGAGATTGAAAAAGATGGCGTAAAGTCTATGTCTGGTCAGAATGTTGCTCTGGTGTTACGCGATGTAACACCAGTAAAGTATTATGGAAAGTCTGGTTGTGAAATTCATATTTCAGAAGAAAAGACACTTATGCTGAATAATGGAAGAAGAACCTATTTCTCCCCTCGTGCAGTTCTTCGTATCGGCATGCTCCTGCGTGATAGCGAAGTTGCCAAGGAAGTCCGTACTCAGCTTTTGAATACGTTTCTGTACTGTACAAATACCCCCACAAATCAGCCCTAGAATCGTTTCTAAGAGCATACCCTGATCTTTGCACCTTTGAAAAATGAAGCGATTCTAGAGCCGTTTTTCGCGTCTAATCCCTATTGCCATACAGAATTTTTTCGAGCAACTAAAGGAAAAGTGCTTATCCTGCTTGACATCTACGATATTATCGTATACAATAAAACTACGATATTACCGTAGATAAAACTTGAGGTGTTACTGTGAATAGAACTTTTGTTCATACTGAGCCATTTATTAGATGCTGGAAAGCGATGGGATTGAACGTTGAAGACGATCTGCGCAGATTAGAAAAGGCTCTCCTGTCTAATCCTCAACTTGGAGATGTAATCGAGGGAACAGGTGGAGCAAGAAAGATGCGCATTCAGCTTGAAGCCCGTGGTAAAAGTGGTGGTGCTCGCGTCATTTATCTGGATGTTTTTGAAAGAGAACATCTGTACTTGCTTTTTGCATATCCTAAGAATGTGCAAGAAGATTTAACGCCAGATCAGAAGAAGATTATTAAAAAGGCCATTGAAGCTATTAAGAAGGAGTGATTGAATGTCTGAATTGACGTTTAAGTCTTCCTTGACTATGGAGGAAATCGAGAACAATTTCAAAGACATCGACTTCTTCTCTGGTATTATGGAAGGACTTGAAGAAGCAGCAGCATATTCTAAAGGCAAAGCATCTGCAGAAACATACGTTAGAAAAAGATCATTGCCAAATGTAAACGTTGCTGAAGTTCGTGAATCTCTGTCTATGACGCAGAAAGCATTTGCCTCTGTTCTTGGTGTATCTTGTCGTACTGTTGAAGCTTGGGAAAGTGGTAAATCTAATCCTACGCCTACTGCAAAGAAGCTCATGTTCCTGATTCAGGAAGATCATGCATTAGTTGAAAGATTGCAATTCTCAGAAGGCTAATATTTTCTGTATTTGTGAGGTTTAATTATGGGCTACTCGGATAAAGATAGAGCAGAAGAACTCAGAAGACGTGCGGATAATGTGCCGAGATTTACTTATGTCGTTAATGTACGCACTTGTCCAGTTTGTCATTCTAAGGATATCAAGAAAATTGCCTCAAACGGGAAATTGGTTGGTGTTTTTAAGACTACCGAAAAACCGCGCATTTGGTGCAATTCGTGCGGATATAGATTTTAATACAACAACTTGAATATGATAAAAGCGCCATGAGCAAGACCACTCATGGCGTTTTTGTATGGTTATCTTCGGATTCTATCAGGCTACCCACAGATCAACAACCGTATGATTGCCCTCATGATCACAGATATTGATAACATGATTCTTGTCATGCTGCCTATGATACAGGGTTTTGATATCGCTGGAGGGAATTTTGAGCGCTTCTTGTCCTGTTTCATAATCCATAATCATCAGAAAGGATAAGCGCGGAACAAACCTCGCATTTTCAATATCGAAGGAACAGTCAGAAGCTATGCTCTCAGCGATAACAGTTGCCTTTGAAAGCTTCTTGCCACTAAGAGAACGGGACAGATTCAAAAGAGTATTGCGGATTGCTTCATTGTTCATGGTGCTGTTTCTCCTTCCAATATCGACATATGGTGTTTTGTTGTAGTTTATGGCTTTATTCTTGGGTGTCAGATTCATTGTTTTGTGCCTCTTCTTCATCATCTCTTGGTGTGAATGTGTCAGGGATCAGAGCACAGACATTTAGTTCTGCACTTTCTTTATCCTGCAAATAAGTTTGTTCAAGTATCCTACCAAACAAATCAGCAAATGCGTGTGAACCATATATTGCATCACTTAAATCATCAACAGTCATCGTCATTAAATGCTTATATGTCGCGTGATTTAAAGATAGCATCTCTGCATCCTGTTCGGAAATGTCAGGGAATTTTCTTTTGAAATAAGAGACATACTCTGTTCGCGCTTTTTCAGCAGCCACATATTCAGGAATTGTTTTAATTTTTCTACGGATATTGGGATATGCCCAATATTTATCTATATCCCGTTGAAGCTTCTTGCCCATTGAAACAAGGAAGATTTTTGCCCATTGTTCATCATCGAAAATTGTTTCTAGAATAATGTTGTGCATGTGTACTCCTGAATGCTGCTGTTTGAGCCTTTCACGAAGCGCCCATGTCAATTCAAGCGTTCGCTTTTTGATTTTTGTTTTCAATCGTATTCTCTCTAAATATACTGCGTCTTCTGGATCGTCAGGAACTAGGTTCGCAACGTTATAACAGATTCGCTCATTCTCGCATTCATCGCACAGAAAAGGACTGGTTTCATTGTTTGCCGTGATTATGTCATGTAATGAGGCTGTAAGGATATCACCAAATGCCAGCTTATCAAACGTCACATAATCAACTTCAGAATAAAAGAACAGATTACCATTTGCCCCTAGGATCAAGAGACATTCGATTGTATTGTGGTTAGTGATTTTAATTTGATGCGTTCTGAAGCTGGATTCGCCCATCGAAACACTAATAGGCAATCCATTTAGCGTAGATTCTCCCTTTCTGAAAGAGATTGCTCGACCTGAATATAACATGTTGTATCGTTTCCCATCAGGTGATACTTTGAACTTGCCATGTAATGCAATTTCGATTTGATCCCCATTAGTGTTCTGTGAATTATAGAATTCTAGGCATTTGTTCGACTGGGCTTCATCATGGAATTCATCATTTGAAATATGCATGAAAACCTTTCTGTCAGGTGATTTGCTTGTAAAGCTGGATAGCATGTCGATCAACCTTGCATCTAGAATCGAACCATTGGTTACAAAATCGAATTCTTTTGTTTTAAGGTTGTATCGGTCTATGGCTTCAATCAGATATTTGATCATGTTCAGTTCAAGCAAGCATTCACCACCAAATAAAGTAATTTGGTCTGCCTGTTCAATCTGAGAAAACATTGTATCGATGATTTTAGGGGTTATCGTTACATTTTCAGCAGCGCCTTGCAGACAATGAGCGCAGTTGTAATTACATCTTCTTGTTAGCTCTATACCGAATCGTTTAAATCTGTATTTCTTCATTTTGGATCACCTACATTTTAAATTTTTTTGATTATTTAATCCCTGTTGCCCATCAGAAAGAGAAACCACAGGAATGCTTTGAAAAAATGGATCATGTTTTTACCTCCTTGATAAAACTACAATTTCATTAGCAAAAATGGGCTTCAGGAATGCCTAGATTCTAGGTATTCTGAAAATGGGTAATTTGAGAATTTTTGTGCTGGAGGCCTCCAGCAATAGAAAAAGCCCGTGACACCCTCATGCAGATATCACGGACATAGATTATTGTATTGTTGTATTTTTATACATTTGATGTAGAGGTATATATTATACTGTTTTTGGCCCGCATTGACAAGTGAATCGCGCGCTGATATGATAAGCGGGAACATGTTTTATCGGGAGGAAACGCCATGTCCGCCATCACCGCCGTCTGCGCTGCGCGCAAGCTGCTTGAAACCCTTACTCCGCTGAAGACCGACTGTGGCCGCCTGTGTGCGGGCGCGTGCTGCCAAGGCGACGAGAAAACCGGCATGCTCCTCTTCCCCGGCGAGGAAGCGCTGTATATAAACTGCTCCTTTGCGCGTATCTTACCGGCGGGATTCTCTCTGGGCAGGCAGGAAGCGCAGCTTCTTATCTGCGAGGGCACATGCGAACGGGACAATCGTCCGCTGGCCTGCAGGCTGTTTCCGCTGTTCCTTGTATTCAAGGAGGACGGCACGACCAAAATGCGCATGGATCACCGCGCCAGAGCCGTATGCCCGCTGACGGATTACGGCATCAAGGCACTGGATCCTGAATTCAAGCAGGCTGCGCGCAAAGCGTATGATATTCTGCTGGAGGAGGAAAGCTGTGCGCAGTATCTGCGCGAACTTTGCGAAGCATTTTCACTATAAGTAAAAGAGGTTGATCACTCCGTGTCCGAAAAACACGATTATATTGCCGTATTTGATTCCGGCGTAGGCGGCGTGAGCGTACTGCGTGAGCTGCTGCGCCTGATGCCCCATGAGCGTTATCTCTATTTCGGCGATTCCGCCAACGCGCCCTACGGCGTCAGAACGACCGAAGAAGTGCGCGATCTGACGCTCGCCGCTGCCGAGCGCATGATGGCGCGCGGCTGCAAGGCGCTGGTTGTCGCCTGTAACACGGCAACCGCTGCGGCGATTATCCAGCTGCGCGCGATGTATCCGGAAAAGATTATCATCGGCATCGAGCCCGCACTCAAAGTTGCTGCGGATCACTTTCCCGGCGGCGAGGTCGGCGTAATGGCTACGCCGGTAACGCTGCGCGAGGAAAAGTTTGACGTACTGCTGCACCGCTTTACAAGCAGCTGCACGGTACACAAGATTCCTGCGCCGGGCCTTGTGGAGTTGGTGGAGCGCGGCAAAGCAATCAGCGCAGAAACATATGCGCTGCTTGAGCCGCTGCTGCTCCCTTACCATGACAAGCTCTGCGCTGTAGTATTGGGCTGCACGCATTACCCCTTTGCAGCGCCGGTGATTCAGGCGCTGCTGGGCGAAAACACGGCGCTGCTCGATGGCGGCGAAGGCACGGCCAGGCAGACGCGCCGGCGGCTGGAGGAAGAGGGACTTCTCTGGAACGGACCGGGCGAACTGGTCATCGAAAACAGCGCGAACTCTGAGGAAATGATCGCACTGTGCAGAGAATTACTGAAATAACGAAAGACCGGATGGCATGCGCCGTCCGGTCTTATTTGTATTCGGGATATTTTGTTCATGAAGAAAAAGAGCAAAAAGAAGGCTTTGCTTCGCGCAGACTATTGAACCAAGCGTGTCAGAAACGAATACAACCCCGGGTCCAGGGCCGTGAGGCCTTGGCGGTTTCAAGGAGGAAAGGGAGTCCAGAGGGGCTTGGGGGGAAATCCGAATCCCCCCAGTCCCTCTGGCCCCAGCGGAGCGCGTAACCTGTTGCGCTCAATAAAAATCACGCTTAAGAAGTATAGCAGAATCGTAATTGTCGCCTTCGGCGCCCGGGAAACTCGCATAGTCGCGGCATACTGCCGCTCCTTGCGATTTCCGACGCTCCGCCTGCCTGTTTCGCCCACTGGGCGCGGCAGGCTTCGGTCCCTCTCCGATTCTTGTTTATCCAGCGCTTCGCGCATGAGAACGTTGGGCTGCCGCCCAAACCTGCCTGGGGACATTGTCCCCAGACCCCTTCTTCGCTTCGCGGCGGCTTTAAGCTGCCTTAAGGAACTTTCTATCCCTTTTGCAGTTTTATATCCCCGTTCATCACAGCGTCACCTGCTGTGTATATCCCTTTCCGTCGCCCACGTAAAGCACGCCGCCGGCGACGGACATCGTCTCATACTCGCCATACAGGATCGTCGTGGCGTTCTCTCCGTTCACATCGCAGGCCACCACACCTTCGCCGGTAAGCTGAATCACCCTCTGCCCGTACACGCCCATCGCCGTTGCGCCGTCCCGGCGGATCGTCGCATTCTGCCCGTTGGCCACGCGCACAATGCTGCCGCCCGCGCGAACAAGCAGCGCGCTGCCGCACAGCGCCACCTGATCCGCGCTACCCGTGTACAGCGTCTTTCTGGCGCCTGTTGCTATGCCAAAGGATACCACGCCCTCCTGCATTACACAGATGAGCGCATTGTCCTGCGCATCCAGGCAGAAGTCCGCCACACCTTCCATCAGTTCGCTCTCCTCACCGGAGAGCGTCCTTTCCTTGAGCGCGCCGTTCGCGTCGAGAACATACAGCACGCCGTCGTGCAGCGCAAAGCGCAGGATGATGCCCGCGCGCAGGAGTACCTCACGGCTCGTTCCGTCCGCATTCATGCGCACGATACAGTCTTCGCCGCCGTCGCTGGCGACGTAATACAGGCGATTGTTCGTCAGATGCAGAAAGCGCGGCACATCGCGGCTGAGCACCTGCGCCGCAGCGCCGTTATACGGGCGCTTCACCAGTGCGCCTCCCTGCGCGGCGTCCGCATGGTAAAGATTATTTCTGTCGCTCACGGCAATACCGCCACAGCCGATGGACAACTGATACGCGCCGTTGAGGCGGTATTCCTGCGTCTGCCGCGCTGTATTATCGCCCGCCATGCGCGCAACCTGCGCCGTCACTGCATGAGAAGCATAGAGCTGCGATTGAGTGGCACTGCCCGCTGCGCCGTCCGCGCTCAGGCCGTTAGCCTGCTGAAACTGGCGGATCGCCTGCTGGGTATGATTGTCATACACGCCGTTTACAAAAGAGGCGGACAGGTAGCCCAGCTCAGCCAAACGGCCCTGCACCTGGCGCACCTGTTCGCCTGTCATGCCCGCGGTGAGCACCTCGGACACCTTCGTGTCCGAGGTGCTCATCAGCAGATCGCCGATACGCACGCCGTCGGCGTTGACCGCATCGTTTGAATAAATGAGTTTGAGGCTCTGCGGCCCTGCCGCACCGTCCACCTTCAGGCCATTCATCGTCTGAAAAGCCTTCGTCGCATCCACCGTCGGCTGATTGAACACGCCGGTGACATACTTACTCTGCAGATAGCCCAGCTCCACCAGACGGCTCTGATACTGGCGCACATCCTCGCCCTCGCTCTCCCACTGGATCACAATATCCGTGTTGGGCACAGCCGTCGGCACGGGCACAGCCACGATCGTATCCTGACCGGCGCTGCCCCCGAAATAATCGCTGTACTTCTTCGCTCCGCTGCCATAGAGGATGGAGAGCGTGCCTTTGCCCGCAATACCGTCCGCCGTCAGGCCATTGGCCTCCTGGAAAAGCTTCACTGCGCGCTCCGTCCCCGAGCCGAACTGGCCATCCGGCTGAGTGGACAGATAACCGAGGCTGAGCAGATACTGCTGGAGTACCATAACTTCCGCGCTTTCGTCGCCCTTACGGAGCGTATTGAGCGCAGTCGCCGGCGGCAGCGGCGCGTTCTCCTCTCCGGAAGCGCCGCCCGCAGGAATCGCCGTCCCGCTCTCAAGCTTGGACTGCGTTCCCCTGCCCGCGATGCCGTCCGCGGTCAAGCCGTTGGCCATCTGGAACTGCGTTACGGCCATGGTCGTTTCCTCGCTGAAGCGGCCGTCGATTCGGCCGGTATAATAGCCCAGCTCGAACAGACGCGCCTGCAGGATATACACGCCCTCGCCCTGATCGCCCTCGCGCAGCACGGCGCCCGCCGCTGCCGGTGTGGGTGTCGCGCCCGAAGCCGCCTTAGCGCTGCCGTGGATCTTCTTGAGTGTAGAGCTTCCGGCATTGCCATCCGCTGTCAGATTGTTTCTCTTCTGGAATTCGATCAGTGCATTCTGCGTCTCCGTACCAAACACGCCGTCTGCCACGCCGCTGAGATACCGCAGTTCAATCAGTCGCTCCTGCAGGGCATATACGTCGTTGCCGGTCATCCCCAGGGTCAGCGTGCGCGCGCTTTCCGGATTGGCAGTTGCCACCGGATTGCTCGCGTAACGCGCGCTGGTGGAATAGAGCTTGGCCTGCGTCTGCTCGCCTGCCTGACCGTCGCCGGACAGGCCGTTATTGCGCTGGAACGCTTTAACTGCGTCCACCGTCGTCTCGCCATAGATTCCGTCCATACCGCCGGCGTAATAGCCCAGCTCCGCCAGGCGGCCCTGCAGCTTGCGCACCTCCAGACCGGAAACGCCCAGCTTGAGCAGCAAATACTGCGCCTGCGTATCCGCGCCCGCGACGGTCACATACTTGGGCTGTGCGCTGCCGGAATAGAGCAGATCCTGCGTCTGTCTGCCGGCAATGCCGTCCGCCGTCAGGCCGTGTCGGGTCTGGAATTCCTGTACGGCTGTCTGCGTGTCGGATGCATAGCGGCCATCAATGCTGCCTGTGTAATAGCCCAGCTCGATGAGCCTGGCCTGCAGGTCGCTGACATCCGATCCGGTGGAACCCATCATCAGCACGGGATAGCCCGCATTGTAATCCTGCGTCGACGTATTCCAGCTCTGCGCATCCGGCGCCGCAGTGGTCGCCGTGCGCGGCGTTGCGGCGGGCAGGCTGTCCTTCGCCCAGTCTTCCCAGGTGCTCTGGTCGCTCGCCTGCCAGTCGTCCGTCTTGGGGGTGGCCGTCGGAGCGGGCACAGGCGTAGGCGTATGGGTAGGCAGCGGCTGCACCGTACCAAACGGGATCACACCCTCAGTAATCACCAGCGGATCAAGCGTCGGATCAGGCGTAATAAAACATCCGCTCAGCAGAAACAGCATGGCCGTAAGCATTGCTGCAAGCGCCAGTTTTTTCATGCCGTTTCCTCCTTTATCTGTCAATATCAGCGTGTGCCCAGCAAAATACCGTCCACATCGTTCAGGTCTGTAATCTCATAGCGAAGCGTGAGACCCTTCGTGTTCTTGTTGCCCTTGGGGTTATACCAACAGGCGTCCACGCCCGCGTTATTGGCTGCAGTCATATCGCTGGAGAGTGAGTCGCCAAGCACCAACACGCGGCTTCGGTCGCTCACACCGGCCATCTCCATGCCCTTTTCAAGCATCAGCGGATCGGGTTTCGCCGCACCCACCTCTTCGCTGATCACCATACCGCGGATGTAATGGCGCACCTCGCTCTTGTCCATGCGGCCATGCTGCACCTTGGCGATGCCATTGGTCACGATGATCACCGGCACGATTCTGCTCCAGCGGGCAACCGCGTCGATCGCGCCGTCAATCGGCACGCTCTGGCGACCCAGAGAGGCCACAAACGCCTCGCTCATCGCCTGTGCATCCAGATCGCTTTTGCCAATCTTCTCCAAAAACTGCTCAAACCTGCGCACGCGCAGCACCTTCTGCGTGATGCCGCCCTGCTCCAGCAGCTTCCACAGCGCTTCATTGATGACAGAATACACAGCAAGCAGCTCCGCCGTCGCAGCAAAGCCCATGGCCGCGCAGGCGTCGGCGAAGGCGTTCTCTTCCGCCTTGCCAAAGTCAAAGAGCGTATCGTCCGCGTCGCAAAGCAGCAGATCATAACGGGTATTCATATGTTTTCTCCTTATATGCTGATAAGCCATTCAAAAAGACAGTTTACATTGTATCACAGATCACAGCCGTTTGAAAGACATCAGCGCTGTCAACTTTCTCCATATATAAAACGAAGCTGCGAACGAAATTCATCCGCAGCTTTCAATTCTGTTCTGATTTAATCCTCCCGGAGCATATCGCTTCTGCTGCCGGAAACCAGATCGATATTCTCATAGCGATCCGCATCGTCGATCAGCGCGCTCAGACCGTGCGCCACGCACAGGTCGGGCTCGTCAGCCAGCGTCGTACGGATGCGCAGCTGATCGGAGATCACCTCTGCCAGGCCAAAGAGCTGTGCGCCGCCGCCGGAGAGGGTGATGCCCTCGTCGAAGATATCGCTGGCCAATTCGGGCGGAGTACGCTCAATGATCCTGTGCAGCGCGCTGATGAGTTCGCGCAGCGGTTCATCCAGCGCCTCAATGAGTTCCTCGGAGGTAACTGTCACCGCGCGCGGCAGGCCGGAAACCAAGCTGCGGCCGCACGCGTCCATAGAAAGCGTCACGCCGCGCATGCGCGCAGAACCGATATTGATCTTGAGTTCCTCCGCTGTGCGCGCGCCAATGAGCAGATTATGCTTCTTGCGCAGGTAATCGATGATCGCTTCATCAAACTTATCGCCGCCGATATCCAGAATATCCCATACAATCTGATGACCGAACGAGAAGACGGACACATTGGTACGGCCGCCGCCGATATCGATGTTCATGCGGCCATACGGCTGGTCGATGCGGATGCCCGCGCCGATCGCCGCCGCGACATTCTCATCCACCGGCACCACGCTGCGCACGCCTGCGTCGACCATGATATCCACAAGCGTCTGCCGCTCGCTGGGCACCATGCCGCCCGGCAGCGCCAGCAGCAGCCTCGGCCTGAATGCCGCGCGCTTGCCGACCACCTTGCGCATCTCATAGCGCAGCATCTTGCTGACCAGATCGAAGCTGCGGATGCGTCCATCCCGCAGGGGACGCTCCACGATCAGGCCGGCGGGCGTGCGCCCATACATCCTGCGCGCCTCCTCGCCGACCGCCACGACGTCGCGCGTCTGCCGGTCATACGTCACATACGCAGGCTCGCTGAGCACGATCCCCTTGCCCTGCACAACCATGTGCAGCGTGCTCGTACCCAGATCCAGTCCCAGTTCATCTACGCCAAACATTGATTTCTGTATCCCTTCTTTAGGGCTGCCGCCCTAAGACCTGCTCAGGGACGCTGTCCCCGAACCCCTGCAAGGGACATTGTCCCTTGACCCTTCTTCGCTTCGCATGCACAAAAGCAGATTATTCGTGTATTGCTTCATCGGAAGTTGGTCCAGCGGAACGCTGGCACTTCGCGTCGGTTTA
Organism: Clostridia bacterium; assembly: GCA_017397695.1. The sequence goes on along the minus strand of JAFQIF010000072.1, from coordinate 13,839 downwards.
AAGCTGCGAAGCGATAATTGCTAAGTTTCTTTATGCAGCGCGTACCGTCTGCGCGTGGCCTCGCCCCCGCGCAGGTGGCGTTCGGCCTTGTTTTTGGCAAACACCGCCGCAACCTCTTTGGCCAGCGCACTTGACAGCTGCGGCAGGCGCGTTTCCATATCCTTATGCACCGTCGACTTGGATACCCCAAGCTTTCGGGCCGTCTGCCGCACGGTTGCTCCGGTTGCCGCGATGTATTCCGCCGCCATCAGCACCCGTCTTTCGATCGCCTGATTCAAGCGCATCCCCCCAGACAGTCTCGTCAGTCCGGGCTATCCTATGCGGGGGATTCAAAAATCTGTCAATCGAAACATCTTCCGCTGCAATTCTGTTGGGGCAGATATCATCCGCCCACCGTACTTATTCAAAATACGAAAGCGCAATCTCCTCATCGCCGCCATAGAGCACGCGCATAAGCGTAAGCCCCTTGGCCGGCGCGGTCTGGCCCAGCGCCAGGCGGTCCTTTGTCTCGATCGCCTTGGCAATCGCGCCAGGCTCTCGCTTTCCTGTGCCGATCTCCATCAGCGTGCCCGCGATGATACGCACCATATTATACAGGAAACCGTCGCCCAGCACCAGCAGCGTCACCTCGTCGCCGCTGCGCGTCACCTGCGCGCGGTAAATCGTACGCACGGTACTTTTAACCACGCTTCCGCTGGCGGCAAATGCTTCAAAGTCATGCGTGCCGATGAGCGCCTGCGCTTCTCTGTTCATCAGTTCCACATTCAGCAGCAAAGGCACATGCGCCGCGTACTGCCTGCCGATGGCGCAGTCATGGCGGCTATTGAAGAATCGATAGCGATACACCTTGCCGCAGGCGCCGTATCGGGCGTGGAAGCCCTCCAGCGCCGCGCCGCTCTCCCTCACCCGGATATCGGACGGAAGCATGGTGTTGAGCGCAAAGGCGATCTTCTCCGGTGGGATGCGCGTCGCGCTGTCAAAATGCGCGCACAAGCCCATGGCATGCACGCCCGCGTCCGTGCGGCTCGATCCGGTCACGCAGATCACTTCGCCCGTCAACCGGGAAAGCGCCTCCTCCAGTGCCTGCTGCACGCTGGGGCCGTTTTGCTGCCTCTGCCAGCCGCAGTAGTCCGTACCGTCGTATTCGACGATCAGGAAAAAACGCTTAAGCCCTTCAGCGGGATGATCTGCCGCGCTCGGGCGATGCTTGCTCACAAGGACCAGCCCTTCGCTCAGCTTATCCAAGGAGCCTGCCCTCCAGCACGATGATCGCGATAAACGCCGCCATAGCAAGCGCAGCGATCACATCCAGCTTGGTATACTTCAGCTCGCGCAGGCGGGTACGATGGTCGCCGCCGCGGTAGCAGCGCGCCTCCATCGCCATCGCCAGATCATTCGCCCTGCGGAACGCGCTGACAAACAGCGGCACCAGCAGCGGAATCATGGCCTTCGCACGCGCGATCAGGTTACCCGATTCAAAATCCGCGCCGCGCGCCATCTGCGCCTTCTGAATCTTGTCCGTCTCCTCCAGCAGGGTCGGAATGAAGCGGAGCGCAATGGTCATCATCATCGCCAGTTCATGCGCCGGAAAATGGAACCGCTGCAGCGGATGCATCAGGCGTTCCAGGCCGTCGGTGAGCTGCACAGGGCTGGTGGTCAGCGTGAGCACAGAGGTACCCATGACCAGAAATACCAGGCGCAGCGCAAAATAGATAGCATTTTCCAGCGCTTCTTTCGTCAGCGTCCAGAATCCCAGATCAAGCAGCGGCGTTTCGCCCTGCACAAAGAACAGGTTGAGCACAAAGGTAAAAATGATGATGAATCGCAGCGGCTTCACGCCCTTGATCAGGAACTTGAAGCTGATGCCCGCAATGCGCACCACCAGATACAGAAAGGCAAGCGCCAGCAGATAGCCCAGCAGGTTGCTCACCATGAACACGCCAACAATATAGATGACCGTCAGGATCAGCTTCATGCGCGGATCCATGCGATGAATCGCAGAATCGCCCGGGAAATACTGGCCCAGTGTGATATCCTTAAGCACGGGGCGCCTCCTTTCCGGCGATCTTCAGGATCGCTTCGCGGATCTCCTCGATGCGGTACACGCCCTCGGGAATGTCAAAGCCGCGATCGCGCAGCTTGCCTGCCAGCTGCACCGCCTGCGGAACGTCCAGTCCCATGCCGCGCAGCTCCTCGCCGCAGGAAAACACATCGCGCGGCACGCCATCCATGACGATCTCGCCATGGTTCATAACGATCACGCGCTCAGCCAGCGACGCCACGTCGTCCATCGAGTGGCTGACCATGACGATCGTCGTGCCGGATTCCTCGTGCAGCTTCTTGATCAGGCCCAGAATCTCTTCGCGGCCACGCGGATCCAGACCCGCGCACGGCTCGTCGAGCACCAGCACCTGCGGTTCCATCGCCAGCACGCCAGCAATCGCCACGCGGCGCATCTGGCCGCCGGAAAGCTCAAAGACCGAGCGCTCATGCAGCTTATCGTAATCAAGCGCAACACGGCGCATCGCGTCCTTCACACGGCGGGCAATCTCGTTTTCATCAAGTCCCAGGTTCTTGGGGCCAAACGCGATATCCTTTTCCACCGTTTCCTCAAAGAGCTGGTTCTCCGGATACTGGAACACCAGACCCACCCGCTGGCGCACGGCGCGGCGGTCAGTCGCTTTATCAGCCAGATCCATACCGTCCACCAGCACGCGGCCGGAGGTCGGCATGATCAGGCCGTTGAGATGCTGCACAAGCGTGCTCTTTCCGCTGCCCGTGTGGCCGATCAGACCGATGAATTCGCCATCGCGGATCGTCAGATTGACGTCATTGAGCGCTTTCGTCTCATACGGGCCGCCGGCCATGTATACGTAATTCAGATGTTCGATGACAATCGACATACTTCCTCCACCATCTCGTCCACCGTCAGCACATCTGCGCGCACGTCAAGTCCGTTTTCCCTGAGCATATGCGCCAGATCTGTCATCGGCGGCACGTCCAGCCCCAGCGCACGCACGGTGTCCACCTGGGTGAATACCTCGCGCGGCGTTCCGCTGAGCGCAATCTTTCCCTCGTCCATCACAATCACATAGTCGCTGGTGGCAGCTTCACCCATATAATGCGTGATGATCACAACGGAGATACCCTCTTCCTTGTTGAGGCGGTGCACGGTGTTCATGACCTCCGCACGGCCGCTGGGATCGAGCATCGCAGTCGATTCGTCCAGGATGATCACGTCCGGCTTCATCGCCAGTACGCCCGCAATCGCCACGCGCTGCTTCTGGCCGCCGGAGAGCATATGCGGCGCCTTCTTGGCATATTTGGTCATGTTGACCGCTGCCAGCGCTTCGTCAATGCGCACACGGATCTCCTTGGGATCCACGCCGTTGTTCTCCAAGCCAAAGGCTACGTCCTCTTCCACAACCGTCGCCACGATCTGGTTATCCGGATTCTGAAACACCATGCCCGCATGCTGGCGGATATCGAAGACGAGATCATCGTCCTTCGTATCCAGCCCGCAGACCCAGACCGTGCCATTGGTCGGCACATACAGCGCATTGAACAGCTTTGCCAGCGTGGATTTTCCGCTGCCGTTGTGGCCAAGGATCGCCAGGAATTCGCCCTTCTTGACGCGCATGGTCACATTCTCTACCGCGTTTTTCTCCGCATCCGGATAGGCATACGTCAGCGAGCTGGCAATGATTCTGTTATCTTCGTAATTTGCCAAGTGGATTCCTCCAAAGTTATGCGTAAGGGGATACGTTAGGGCTGCCGCCCTAAAACCTGCCTGAGGGACACTGTCCCTCAGACTCCCTTTTACGCTTCGCGCCTGTTTTAAGAATCTTTACCTGAAGCGTCAGTAGCCGCTCCAAGGAAAATATCTTCAAGCCGCCGCGAAGCGAAGAAGGGTGCAGGGACATATCCCTGCCAGGGGCTTGGGGACAGCGTCCCCAAACGTACTCCCCCCGTTAGTTGAACGTCACGACTTCCTCTTCCGGCTCCTCGGCGGGCTCCATGCCCAGCACATAGAGCACAGGGCCAACGCCCTTGTACTGCTTGCGCTCCTCTGCCTGCACGCGGGCGGTAACCATTTGCCAGGATTTGGACTGGGGCATCGGCAGGCCATTGGATTTGGCAATGAAGCCAATGAAGCGGATATCATCCGCGCAGCAGACCATGCCCATGCGGCCCGGCACGAACTCGTCGCGGCCGATATTGCGGCCCTTATAGATATAGCCCTTGAAGCGGACGGTCTTGCCGTCATAGGCTTCCGGATTTTCGCTGGCATCCAGATAGAAGATACCGAACTCGTGATCCTTAATCTCAATGATCGGCGCGTCCATATCATAGGGCGGCGGCATGCCTGCGCCGTAATCCTCACTGGTGCCGTCGTCATTTTCAAAATACAGAGACGCCTGCGGGTTCATGGAGCGCACGTTGCGGTCGCGGATCAGCTGGCGGGTCTCCTCCGTCGCGCGGTTGAAGACGACCATGTCCGCATCAGTGATGTGCTGCAGCATGCGCTGGCCCATATTCTTGGCATACAGATCGAAGGTTTCCGCGTTGACGGTGGTGATGATCTGGAAGATCTCCAGCACCTTGGGCGTACGGCCGATCGCCGCATCCAGATCCCACATGCCGTTCATCTCGATGATGACGCGGTCAGGATGATGCTTGCGCACGAACGCACGCAGCGTCTCCTCGTTGTATTCCTCCTCATCCTCGATGCACTCCACGACGGTGTGGTATTTCTTGAGGAACGCGGGATCGTATTCCTCCATACCCTCTTCACACTGGATGATCAGGGTATTCTCATCGCGGGTAAAACCCGGATCGCCCAGCACGCTGGCAATGAAGGATGTCTTGCCGCTCTCCAGGAAGCCGGCAAACATATAAACCGGAACAGACATTGTTTTCCTCCGATAGAATTACACATTAAAGAGCTGCTTGAGGCCCTCTTCCTTGAGCTTGGAACCGATCACACACAGGCGGCCGGTGAAATCCGCCGCACCCTTGCGGATATTCTGCTCGCCCGGGGTATAGTCAAAGTGCAGCCAGCCGCCCTCGCTGCACGGAACGATGCCCTTTGCGCGCAGGACGATGCCGTATTCCTCGCCATCCAACGCGGTCAGGATGCCCGCAAGCTCCTGCTCGCCGAATGCCTTGACCGTCTCCACACCCCAGGAGGTGAACACCTCGTCGGCATGATGGTGGCCATGGTGATGATCGTGATGGTGGTCGTGATCATGGCAGCCGCACGTGCAATGCTCGTCATGCTCATGATGATGCTCGTGATCATGGTGATCATGGTCATGATCGTGGCAGCCGCAGGTGCAGTGCTCGTCGTGCTCATGATGATGCTCGTGCTCATGATGTTCGTGATCATGGTGATGCTCATGGTCATGATCGTGGCAGCCGCAGGTGCAGTGCTCGTCATGCTCATGATGATGCTCGTGATCATGGTGATCATGGTGATGATCATGGTCATGATCGTGGCAGCCGCAGGTGCAGTGCTCGTCGTGCTCATGGTGATGATGCGCATGCTCGTGCATCACGGTTTCGAGCATCTCCTCGGCGAGGTTGTGATCCTTCTCCATCGCGGAGAGGATCTGCGCGCCGGTGAGCTCGTCCCACGGCGTGGTGATGATGCGCGCCTTCTCGTTGTGCTCGCGAAGCAGGCTAACGGCGGCCTCCAACTTCTCCTGGCTCATCTTCTGGCTGCGGGAGAGCAGAATGGTGCCGGCATATTCAATCTGGTTGAGGAAGAACTCGCCGAAATTCTTGATGTACATGCGGCACTTCATCGCATCCGCAACGGTCACAAAGCTGCCCATGCAGGCGTCGTCGATCTCCTTCTCCACGCCCTCAACGGCACGGATGACGTCAGAGAGCTTGCCCACGCCGGACGGCTCAATGAGGATGCGGTCCGGATGATACTCATCGATGACCTTCTTGAGCGCTTCGCCAAAGTCGCCCACAAGGCTGCAGCAGATGCAGCCGGAGTTCATCTCGGTCACCTCGATGCCAGCCTCCTTCATGAAGCCGCCGTCGATGCCGATCTCACCGAACTCATTCTCGATGAGCACAACCTTCTCGCCCATAAGAGCTTCCTTCAGCAGCTTCTTGATCAGCGTGGTCTTGCCCGCACCCAGGAAGCCGGAAAAAATATCAATCTTCGTCATATCGTGAATCTCCTTTAACACACAAAACAGAAAAAGAAAAAACAGTTGGAAACAGGATTCCAACTGTATATTGTACACCATTATTTCAGATAATACAAGAATTTCCGGCAAAATCCTGCCTTCGGTCAGATTCTCGCCACGCCGCTTCTGCGCGCCGCCTCGGCGACAGCCGCAGCCACAGCCGGGCCCACGCGCTTGTCAAATGCCTTGGGCATGATATAATCGGCACACAGCTCCTCATCGGACACAAGGCCCGCGATTGCGTAACTTGCCGCCATCTTCATCTCTTCGTTGATATCGCTCGCGCGCACATCCAGCGCGCCACGGAAGATACCCGGGAAGGCGAGCACATTGTTGATCTGGTTTTTATAATCGCTGCGGCCGCTGCCGACCACCGCCGCTCCGGCCGCTTCTGCCTCTGCCGGGAAAATTTCCGGCACAGGATTGGCCATCGGGAAGACGCATGCGTCTGTGTTCATGGAAGCGACCATCTCAGCCGTAACGATGCCCGGCGCGCTCACGCCGATAAACACATCTGCGCCGCGCATGGCGTCCGCCAGCGTGCCCGTAACATGGCGCGGATTGGTGATACGGCTCATCTCCTCGTGCGCGGGATTGAGGCCTTCCATACCCTCGCAGATCATGCCGAAGCGATCCACCAGGATCAGGTCTTTGACACCCAGATTCAGAAGATGCCTGCCGATGGCAACACCCGCGCTGCCCGCGCCGTTGATGACCACGCGTACCTTATCCATTTCCTTGCCCACAACCTTGAGCGCATTGATCATCGCCGCGGCAACAACGATCGCCGTGCCATGCTGGTCATCATGGAAAACGGGAATGTCGCAGATCTCCTTGAGCCTGCGCTCCACCTCAAAACAACGCGGCGCAGCGATATCCTCCAGATTGATGCCGCCAAAGCTGCCGGAGATCAGATAGATCGTACGCACAAGCTCGTCCACGTCCTTGCTGCGGATGCAGATCGGGAATGCATCCACGCCGGCAAACTCCTTAAAGAGCACACACTTGCCCTCCATCACCGGCATGCCCGCCTCCGGACCGATATCGCCAAGGCCCAGAATCGCCGTGCCGTCAGTAATGACGGCGACCATGTTCGCGCGGCGGGTAAGCTCGTAGCTCTTATTGTAATCATCGCGGATCGCCAGGCACGGCTCGGCCACACCCGGCGTGTAGGCCAGAGAGAGTTCCTCGCTGTTGGTCACCTTCGCACGCGCGACAACTTCCAGCTTGCCCTGCCATTCGTAGTGCTTTTTGAGCGCCTCTTTCTTGATATCCATAAAACCTTCTCCTCTTTTCAGGCGGCGTTGTTTGCTTTATTGATTAATGATACGTCAGCAGGAAAGAAAATGCAATCCCCGCCCGGCAGGAAAACGCGGCGCAAGCGCGAATTTGAATATTGTTATGGACATTTTTTGAAAGGAGCAATCCTTCATGAAACCCAGCAAAGAAAACATCTTTCAGCTTCTTGCCCGCATGGAGCAGGACTGCGGACTGCCCGAGGGCGGCCCAATCTCCATCTTCGTCTCCGACCGGGTCGGTATGCTTCGCCTGCATCCCACGCAGCTTGTCATCCGCACGGCCGGCGATACCGTCTTTGTGCGCGCAAGCCGCCTGCCTTTTGTGCGGCCGATGACGTTTTCCCGTCAAGCTCTGAAGGTGGCCCGACTGTAACATACATCCATATACAAAAAGAACCTTCCCAAGAAGGTTCTTTTTCTATGCTTTTTCTCAGTCTTCCATCAAGCGGAAACGACCAAACGGGAACACAACCGCGCGCACATGGCCCTTGATCTCGTCGCGGGAGAGCGGGCCGACCATCGCGCTTCGGCTATCCTTGGAGTTGTTGCGGTTATCGCCGATAACGAAATAATGTCCCGGCGGCACGGTATACGGTCCGAAATACGCCTCGTTGGGCGTCATCTCAAAATCCTGCTCGATGTGCTTGCCATCGACATACAGTTCACCCGCGCGCAGCTCAATCGTCTCATCCGGCATGCCGATCACGCGCTTGACGCGGTACATGCCGTCGCTGGTGTTGGGATAATTGCAGATGACAATATCAAAGCGCTCCGGATCGCCCAGCAGATAATCATACTTCGTGGCAATCATGAATTCGCCATTCTCCAGCGTGTACATCATGGATGCGCCGTCCACGCGCACAGGCTCGAAGATAAACGTGCGAACAACAAACGCCAGCGCCGCAGCCACGACGAAGACCATGATCCACTCGAAGATTTCTCGCCTGAGCGACTTCTTCTCTTTCTTTTCCTCGGTATTCTGATTCTTTTTCTGCTCCATGGGATATGCGCCTCTCTTTGCTTGTTCATATTTCTGCGACGCTGCCGGCGGCATACCGTTTACGGCTCGTCGAATTCATTCGTGCCGCGGATGGGCGTTTCGCTGTGCGCAATGATCTTCTTCATACGCTTCATAAAATCGGCCCTGTCCATCATCACGATGCGGCTGCAGCCGCTGCAGCGGATCTTGATATCCGCACCCACGCGGATCACCGTCCATTTGTCGCTGCCGCAGGGATGGGTCTTGCGCATCTGCACCAGATCGCCCAGCATCAGTTCTTCCATCAGTTTCTTCCTCGATATCAATAGATTTCTGTTTATTATATCAGGCAGTTCCCTTTTTTTCAAGCTCTGACAGCCATCAGCTGATCCAGCTGCTTTTCTAATACATCCGCCGCGCGGCGCACGGTTTCAGCGCAGCGGCGGCCTTCCTGAAACAGCGCAGGCTTGATCACGCTGCAGTTCATATCCCCCAGCGCTGTCTGCATCTGCTCAGCCGTCTCAGCGCACAGGTCCTTGAATCCCTCCGTCACATGCGCACGCTCTGTTACCGCCGCCTGACCCAGCGCAGCCATGCTGCCTGCAATCGCGCCGCAAAGCATACCGCAGCCCATGCCGCCGCCAAATGCACTCACCAGACGATGGGCGTTCTCCCCGTCCAGCCCCAGTTTATATACCTCATTGGCCGCCAGCAACACGCTCTCGGCACAATTATAATCGCCTTCAAGAAAATACTTCTCAGCCACATCTGCAAGCATATCATTTTCCTCCCGATTGTGATGCTCTGATTATAGCGCAGCACGCTTGCATTGTCAACTATATTTGTCATAATCCAATTTTTATTTGTCTTTTTCGGGCCATGCAAACAGCGCGCCCGAAGGCGCGCCGCTGATTGAGCATAGCGTGGAATCAATCGATTCTGTGAATGCGCTCGCGAAGACGCATCATTTTCTCATCCGTATTGTGGATAATATCCGCGCATTCCTTGAGCTCACGCATGATTTCCTCCGCGTCCTCTACCTCTTTTTTATACTGCATGTCGTGATCCAGCGTCGCCCAGAAGTCCATAGCGATCGTCCGGATCTGGATCTCACAGCGCACAGGGCGTACCTCATCGGAGAAATACACCGGAATCTCGACGATCATGTGATAGCTGCGATAGCCGTTGTCCTTGGGATGCTTGATATAGTCCTTGACGTTGATGATGCGCACATCCTGCTGGCGCGCAAGCATGCGGGCGATTTCGTAAATATCGTCGATGTATGCGCACAGCACGCGTATGCCGGCGATATCGGACACCTGTGCGATCATATTTTCAACCGTGATCTCGCTGCCGTTGCGCCTGAGCTTTCTGGCAATCGAGGAGGGCTTCTTCAGTCGGCTTTCGATGAATTCGATGGGGTTTCTGCGATAACGGACAGCCAGATCCTTGGAGAGTACCTCCAGCTTGGTTCGCATTTCCAGTATCGCACAGTGGTAGCGCATCATCGTCTCCTGGTAGAGCGCCTCGTGCGAAAACAGATGCTCGGTATCCGACGGGATGATGTCCATCTCGATGGCTGCCGGTCCGCGCAATTCGTTGTTTCTCATGGTCCTTCCCTGTTTCGTTCGTCCTGCGGATTCACCAAATCACAGGCGTGTTTTCTATGCAATCATTATAACACGTTTTTTGTGCGTTGTCTACGCGCAGTTTATATGCATCCATGAAGTTTACATAAAAGTCAACATCTATCCATATTTTCTGCCAATTGTTTGCATCTTGCCAGAACAGGAAAAATGGTGTATCATTACATACGCATCAAGTTTAAGAAAGAAGGTCTTTTCATGATCACTGCCGATATGACCATCGCCTCCGTCATGAAGCTCGATCCGGAAGTCGCTCCGGTCTTCATGTCCTACGGCATGCACTGCCTGTACTGCCCGCATGCTTCCGCCGAGTCCATCGCCGAGGCCAGCCTCGTGCACGGCATCGACGCGGACCAGCTGGTGAAGGCGCTCAACGCGTTCTTCGACGCGAAGAAGAAGTAATCGCTGCAGATAAAAGCGCAGAGCATACGCTCTGCGCTTTTTTATGTGCTTTCTGCATGCAATTTTGTCTGGAATGCCTTTTGCTCCCTCCCAACCCAAAATGATATAATTCTATATATAATCACAAGAAACTGGGAGGGGCTTTATGTATCCGAACACATCGCTGCGAAACGGCCGCTTCGGTGCGGCTATCCACACCCCTGCCGCGCCGTCTATTCCAGACGCTGACCCCGTCTATTGTGTCGGCGATACGGTCATGCATCCATCCGAAGGCGTATGCATCATTGATGAACTGCGTCGCATGGATTTCCAGGGTACCCCAAGTCAAACTTACTATATCCTCAAGCCTGCCACAGAAAAGAACTCCTCCACCGTCTATATGCCCGTCGCCCGCGGCAATACAATCCTGCGCAGACTGCTCAAGCGTGAGGACATCGTCGCCCTCATTCACCGCAGCAAAGAATATACCGGTCTCTGGATCACCGACAGCAAACAGCGCAAGGAAGCTTTTACGAAAATTCTGAGCGAGGGCAACTACGCAAAGATCATCCGCATGATGCAGGAAATCCACGAAGAGCGCAGCCGTCGTGAGGCTGAGGGAAAGCGGCCATGCGCAGCGGACGAAGCCATCCTCGCAGAAGCCCAGCGATTGCTGCATCAGGAGTTTTCCTACGTGCTGCACATGTCCTTGGAAGAAACCGCATCATTCGTCTGCAGTGAGCTGGGCGTAAAATAACGAACGAACGTTGGATATGATGTTTTCCCTTGATAGGGGTATCGCTCCTCCCTGCTTAGCAGCGGCTTATACTCTCTTTGTACTGCAAAAACCGAGACCGGAAAAATCCGGTCTCGGTTTTTGGGTTTATTCAGAAAAATCCGAGAAGCTTTGCGCTGGCAAACAGCATGACTGCGATGCTCAGCACGGCGCCCGCAGGCGCGCTCACCTGAAAGGCAATGTGCTTCGTCTTATGGCGGAAGGTGCGCATGGCAAGCCATGCACCCACGCCGCCCAGCAGCCAGGTACCCAGCAGCAGCGTTTTTTCCGGAATGCGCCATTGTCCCTTCTTCGCCTTTCGCTTATCCGCACCATAGAGGATAAATACGATCAGGTTGATCACAAGCCATACGGCCCACAGAATCGCCAGCATCATGCTTCAGTCTCCTTTGAATCAGGTTCTTCCGGCGCTTCAGCCGTTTCCTGCACATCCGCCTGTACGTCCTCCTGCGGCTTATCCGGCTCCGCGTCCTTCACCTCGTCTTCAAAGGTGGACGGCAGCTGATTGGGCGCGAGCACAGCCATGAACTCGATACCGGTGATGGTCTCCTTCTCCAGCAGGATCTTGGCCAGCTCATGCAGCTTCTCCTTGTTATCGGTCAGAATCTGCATCGCGCGCTCATAGCAGGACGCGATGATCTGCTTGACCTCCACATCGATGCGCGCAGCGGTCTGATCGGAGCACACGAGCATCGCATCGCCGGTCACATACTGGCCGCTCTGCGTCTCCAGCGCCATCATGCCGAAGGTATCGCTCATGCCCAGGCGCGTGATCATCGCGCGGGCAAGCTTAGTCGCCTGCTCGATATCGTTGCTCGCACCGCTGGTAATGCGGCCAAAGACCAATGCTTCCGCCGCGCGGCCGCCGCAATAGGTGGTAATCTTATCGAGAATCTGCTCTCGGGTCATCAGCAGGCGCTCTTCCTCGTCCACCTGCATGGTGTAGCCCAGCGCGCCGGAGGTGCGCGGCACGATGGTAATCTTTTGTACCGGGGCCGCATTTTCCAGCTTCGCAGCCACAAGCGCATGGCCGATCTCATGATAGGAAACCGTCAGCTTATCGCGCTGGGAGACCACGGCATTCTTGCGCTGGTAGCCCGCAATGACGGTCTCGATCGCCTCTTCCAGATCACGCTGAGAAACGGCTTTACGGCCTGCCTTCACGGCGGCAATCGCACCCTCATTGATGATGTTCGCCAGTTCCGCGCCGGAGCAGCCGCTCGTGGAACGCGCAATCTGCGTATAGTCGATATTCGGCTCGGTCTTGACTTCCTTGGCATGCACGCGCAGGATTGCCTCGCGGCCCGCCAGATCAGGCAGCTCCACCGGAATGCGGCGATCGAAGCGGCCCGGACGCAGCAGCGCCTTATCCAGAATCTCCGGCCGGTTGGTTGCCGCCAGAATCACGACGCCCTTGCCCGCGTCAAAGCCGTCCATCTCGGTCAGCAGCTGGTTGAGCGTCTGTTCGCGCTCGTCGTTGCCGCCCATACCGTGCGCATCGCGGCGCTTGCCGATCGCGTCAATCTCATCGATAAAGACGATACAGGGCGCCTTTTCGCCCGCCTGCTTGAACAGATCGCGCACACGCGCCGCACCCATGCCGACGAACATCTCCACAAACTCCGAACCGGAGATCGAGAAAAACGGCACCTTTGCCTCGCCGGCAACAGCCTTGGCCAGCAGCGTCTTGCCTGTGCCGGGCGGGCCGACGAGCAGCGCGCCCTTGGGCAGCTTCGCGCCGATATCGCGATACTTCTGCGGGTCATGCAGGAAGTCGACAATCTCCTGCAGGGCGTCCTTGGCCTCGTCCTCACCGGCAACGTCGTCAAACGTTTTGCCGGTCTGAGCCTCGACATAAATCTTGGCATTGGACTTGCCAAAGCTCATGGAATTACCGCCCATCTGCTTGCTCATCCTGCGGAACATAAGCGTGCCAAGGCCATAGAACACGACCAGCGGCAGCACCCAGGAAAGCAGGAACTCGATGATCGGGCTCATCTCCTCCGGCACAACCTGACCAAAGGTCACATCCGCATCAATGAGACGTTCAACGATCTGATCGTCCGCCGTCACACGGTTGGTGGTGTAATAGGTGGCCTTTTTCTCATCCTCCTGCTCGGTAGGCGTGAAGGAAATCTTGGTCTGGTCGATTTCAACCGCCTTGATTTCGCCGTCATCAAGCATCTGCAGGAATTCGGAGTATTCCACCTCTTTGATGCTGTAGCGCTCAATCTGCGGGAAGAGGAGCGTATTGAGCAGCAGCACAACCACCAGAGAGATGATATAATATACAATCAGCGGTTTTCTGGAATCCTTTTTTTGATGCATATATAATCCTTTCCCGGAAGCGTTTTTCCGTCTTACTGTGGCTCAATCATACGACGAAGATGCACAAATGTCAATTCAAACCGGACGAAAGATACAATTGGACAGGCGGAATGTCGGTTTTGGAACATTCACTTAAGGGATAGAAAACTCATTAAGGCAGCTTGAAACCGCCGCGAAGCGAAGAAGGGAGTCTGAGGGATGAAAT
>JAFQIF010000071.1 GCA_017397695.1 Clostridia bacterium | reverse complement strand
CTGTGTCAGAATCAAAAGCGTCGCCTTCGGCTCCTGTTTGATTCTTGCTTATCTGGCGCTTCGCGCATGGGTTACGTTGGGCTGCCGCCCAAACCTGCCTGAGGGAATTCATCCCACAGACGCCCGTCTTCGCTTCGCGGCGGCTTCAAGCTGCCTTAATGAACTTTCTATCCCTTTTGCAAAACAGCCGCGGGTCTCCCCGCGGCTATCGCTTTACATTCTCTGTGCGTCCTTTTCAAAACGCACTGCATGCCTGGTCACAAGCCCCAGCACCAGCACAACCACACACACCCACGGCGCCATCAGCGCCGCCAGCAGCACGTAGATCGCAGGCAGATCGGCAACCTTTTCGCTCGTCGAGGTCACAATCACGCGCAGCGCCATCAGCTGTCCCAACGCATTCAGCAGATTCTGCTTGATCTGTTCAAAATCCATACGTCCGCCTCCTTACGCTTTAGCAATGCGAACCTTCATGCCGAAGGCCACCACCAACACTGCCGTAATCACGGCCAGGCGTACGCTCGAGATTGCCGCCAGCGCCGCCAGCCATACCGGCGCCTTGGCGAACGTGCGGCCCTCACCTTCGACGATCAGCCTGCCGCCGAAGAGAATACCCAGATATTCCTTAATTTTTCCCATGGATCATTGCTCCTTTTACAGCCTGGTGATGAGCAGCTTGCCGTGCATGGTCTCCATGCGGATCGGCAGTCCGCACGTGCCGTAGCGGTTCGCACCAAACTCGTTGATAATCTCGCAGCCCAGTGCGCCGGTCGCCTCGGCAACAAAGCCGCGAATCTCGCCTGGCAGCGCCAGACGGACGTCGCCGTGCACAGAGGAAATCTGTACCTTCTTTGTCGGGGCCACAGTACACAGCAATTCCACCTCGCCGGACACCGAGCTGACCTCCCATTCGTCACAAGCGCCCTCGACATGTACCTTGCCGGAGACCACGTTTACATCCACCTTGTGCGCATCGCAGGAGATGAACTGACCGCCCGAAACCGTCGTCACCTCTATCGTATCCGCACAGGCGCTGACCGTCGCACGGCCGGATACCGTCGTCACGGCGATATCGTCTGCGCGCACCTTGGCGTCCGGCTCTACGCGCACATCGCCCGAGGTCGTGCTCACCTTCACGCCGTCCACATCCACATCGCGGATATGCACATCGCCCGAGGTGGTCGAAATTGCGTAATCCGCCGCAAAGCCATGCGGCACGCGCACGGTAATCCTGCCGCCTTCCTTTTTGAAGACGGAGAAGAACGTCTTGAACACGTCCGGATTCTTCCTGCGGATGGTCAGCGTATGATCGGCAAAGGTCACCAGCGGCTCGCCATCCACGCTGCGCGCCTCCCAGAAGGTTTCTACGCAATCGCCTTGCGCCGCTGCGATTTCCACATCGTCCGCGTCCAGCTGTATATCCATCTTTCTCAGCCCCGCCGCAGGAAATACCTGCATGCCACTGACCGGCTCGTTCGCGTCGCGCACGATATACTCCGCAGCACCCTCAGCCGCATCCTGCGCAGCCTTGGCGGCGTCCTGCGCCATCTTCTCCGCCTGGCGGATCACATCCTGCGCATCGCGGGTCAGGTCATCCACCGCCTTTGCAAACGCGTCCTGATCGACGTCTCCGTTCTCGTCCGTCACCGAATCCTGCGCTTGACTGTATGCGTCCTCCATGGCCTGCGCCTGCTCCAGCAGATCGGCCTGCACATCCAGTTCCTCCGCCCGCTCGCGCAGCGCATCAGCGCTCTGCACATCGCCGACCACTTCCTTGAGCATCGCCTGGGATCGCAGGTCCTCCGCCTCCTCGCGCAGGCGCAGCGCCTGCGCGGCCTTCGCCGCGCTTTCTTCCCGCTGCGGTTTTAGCGCGTCCATATCCAGCAGCAGTTCGCCGTCATCCTGCGCATGCGTTTCAGCCTCTTCTTTCCGGGCGGCAGCATCAAAATCGAAGCTGGGAGCGTTCTGTGCCGCTTCGGCCTTTTCAGCAGGCTTGGCCTCCTTATTCGCGCCAAAGTCGAACACCAGCTCGCCGTTTTCCTTCGAGAGCTTATCAATCGCTTCGCCCGCAGCCTTCTGCGCATCACGCATACCTTTCTTCGCTGCGCGGCCCAGCTTGCCCAGCACGCCGCCGGTCGCCTCGTCCATCTGCCCATAGAGCTTCTTCGCCTCCGGCATAATCGCCTGAGAGAAATCGCCCAGCGCGGTGAATGCCTTATTCAGCGCATCGCCCAGGTCGGTCTGGGAAGCGGCCTGTTCCTGTGTTTCTTCCTCCGTACCGGTTCTCAGCTCCGGCGCTTCCTCCGGTTCGGGCTCTGCCTTGGGCTGCGCATCCATGCGCTTCATCTCATCGAGCAGGCCGTACACATCCTCCAGCGACGCGCTAACCTCACAGAAGGCCTCTTCTTCGCTTCTGCCCTGCGCCATCATATCCTCATAGCGCGCCTGCGCGTTGGCCATCAGTTCGTCGCGCAGAGCAAGATTTTCCGCCGTCATCTTCATCTCGGAGAAGATTTCGTCGATCATGCTGCGAATCCGCTTGTTCATCATCACGCATCCTCCATTCCAAACAGTTCGGAAATCACGGCGCGGTACTTGCGCCAGTCCGCCTGATTCTCTTCATACAATCTGCGGCCCGCGTCCGTCAGGTGGTAATACCGCCTGCGCGCGCCCGCGTTTTCATCGCCCCAATACGATTCGATCATACCGGCGTTCTCCAGCCGGCGAAACGTCGTATACAGCGTCGCCTCCTTCAGCTGCAGCTCTCCTGCGGAGATCTCCTGGACGCTTTTGCTGATGACATAGCCGTAGCTGTCCTCTTTGGCCAGCTGCGCAAGGATGATCGTATCCGTATAGCCGCGAAGGATATCCGATGCATTCAGCATTTCAATCACCTCCGACGAGATACAGTTTATCACAATATACCTCGCCTGTCAATGTATCTCCGATGTATTTCTGCAAATCGGTTTCCGGATCGTTGACGCACTTTCCATCGTTCGCTTATAATGAATACAGCATTCATATCCATGCCGCAACGCAGAAGGAGGGAACGCAATCCATGATGAAAAAACTGCTTTGTCTGCTCTTGTCCGTTTCGCTGCTGCTTGGCTGCGCAGCGCCTGTACAGGCGCAGTCCTACACGCCGGGCAGCATCACCCAAAGCCTGTTCCGCCAGGCCTATGAGCGCGGCGAAATGATCATTCTTGACTATCAGTGCGGCTTAACGCTTGCGGACAACGCCGAAGAATTTCTCGGCGAGGACGCCGTCATGCTCAGGTCCATCGCCAAGGCGCTGCCGTATACATATCTGTCCCTGGGCGCCGGCAAGATCGACAACGGCCTGCGTCTCATGCTCGGCGCCGAATATGCGCCGGGCGAAACGCAGAGCGCATATGCAAGCATCCTGCTTGATCTGACCCGGGACGGCATATCTCTGATGGGCACAGCCATCGAGGGCGAGCGGCTGACGATCAAATGGGAAACGCTGCTCTCCCTCGCCGGTCTGGACAGCAGCGAAATCGCGATGATCCTCAGCACGCAGAGCATCGATTTCCAAGCCCTGGCCGCCGAACTGGCAGCACAGATCGAGCCGCTGCTGACCACCGCTGCGCAGCTTGCCGCGCCCTATGCCGAGACGATCGCGGCCCACATCGCCGCCCTGCCGATGAACATCGCAACCGACGTTCCGGCTCAGGACAATTTCCCCGCCGCGGCATATGAAATCTATGTGCAGGCCACGCCCAAAGACGTTGCCGGTCTGCTGCTGGCGCTGGCCGATCAGCTGGCCCAAGATACAGCGCTGTGTCAGCTTCTCGATCCGGTGCTTGCCCAGTCCGGCATGACCGCCGCCGATCTGTGTGCCGGCATGCGCGCTTATGCAGCGGAGATTGAGCACGCCCCTTCTGTGGAGCATATCCTGATCGGTCTGGACGAGGCGCAGATGCCGCTGTATCTGCAGCTCAGCTTCGAATATGCCGACGGCGAATCCCGCGTGCTCACCCTGATGTGCAGCGACGGTCAGGCAGAAGGATCCACCGCCGTGAGCATCGACGCCTTTTACCTCTCCGCCGAAGCCGAAATCGTCAGCGGCGTCAGTGCCGGCTGCGAATTCATTGCCGATCCACTTGACCGGAATGTGCTGAATCTGGCAGGTGCGTTCGTCCTGATCGAGGATCGCGAGGTTCTGGCTCAGGCTGATTTCTATACCGGCAGCGCTGCCACGACCACCGAGAACGGCCAGAGCGGATATGCCGCAACGCATATCCTGAACATGAACGCCACAGACGGCGTCGACGACATCGCCCTGTCCCTGGCATTCGACAGCATGCAGAGCCTGACCGCAGATGGCGGTGAGCAAGGCAGCATAGCCGGTGCCATAGAGGTCGCTGCCGAGGGCGTGCAGCTGCCCGTTTCGCTGGAAGCCTATATGCTTACCGCGCCTTCTCAGGCAAGCGTATCCTCCGTGATGAGCGAGTTCATCCGCGTTCCCTCTCTGGGTATTCAGGAATACATGGAAACCATGACGCTCTATACTGCTGTATACGACGCCGATCTCACTGCAAACACCACGGAAATCGCCTTTGAAACGGCGTCCAGCGAAGAACTGGAGGCGCTGGGCATGCGCGCAGCCGCTTCCCTGTCCGATATGGCCAATGTGCTCCTTGAGCTTCTTCCGCCCGAAACGGCGCAGCTGCTCGCCAAGGCCATCGCCGCCGAAACAACCGGATACTGATACAAGCACAAAAAACCGTTGCGGAAATCCGCAGCGGTTTTTTACTTTATGACCGATCAACAAAACCTATCAATAGCCCAGCAGCGTCGGCAGCCAGGTGGTCAGCACCGGGAAGACGCTGATCGCGATCAGGACGATCACATTGCACGTGATAAACGGCAATGCGCCCTTGAATATACTGATGATCGGCATGCGGTTGATCTTGTTGCAGGCATTCAGGCACATGCCCACCGGCGGGGTGACCAGGCCGATGGCCAGGCCGGTGATCAGCATCGCGCCGAACTGCAGCGCGGTGAAGCCATAGCTCTGCATGACCGGCAGCATGATCGGAGTCAGCATCAGGATCGCCGGACTGACGTCGATAAACGTACCGATGATCAGGATCAGCACATCAAACATCAGCGCGATGCCCCATGCCGGAACATTCATGCTCATGAAGAAATTGGCAACCAGATCCGGCACCTTCTGGATGGTGAGCACCCAGGTGAAGATGGAGGAGAAGCCAATGATGATCATGACGCTGGAAGAGGAGATCAGGGTCTTCTTCAGCGCATTCCAGACGTCCTTCCAGGTCAGCTCCTTATAGATAAAGAAGCCGACGATCATGGAATAGAGCACGGCCACGCCGGCGCTTTCGGATGCGGTGCAGATGCCGAAGGACACGCACACGATGATGAACAGCGGCATCAGCAGCGCGGGAATACCGGAGAAGATGGCCTTCCAGAAGCGCTTGGCGCTGAAGTTCGTCTTCTGCGGATGCCAGCCCTTGCGGTGGCTGATCACGTACACCAGAATCAACTGAGTCAGACCGATGAGAATACCCGGCACAGCGCCAGCCATGAACAGCGCACCGATGGACGCACCGGAAATCATCGCGTAAACGACCATCGGGGTGGACGGCGGGATGATCATGCCCATGGTAGAGGAAGCAACAGTGATGCCCGCAGAGGCGTCCGGCGGATAGCCCTCCTGCTCCATAGCGGGAATCAGGATGGAACCCAGCGCGGAGGTATCGGCGACGGAAGAACCGGAGATGCCGCCGAAGATCATGGAGGCGACGATGTTCACCTCGCCCAGGCCGCCGCGAATCGGGCGCAGCAGCTCCATGCAGAAGTTAATGATGCGCTTGGTGATGCCGCCGGTATTCATCAGTTCGCCGGCGAGCATGAACAGCGGCATCGCGATCATCAATTCGCTGTACACGCCGTTCCAGATGCGCTGAGGCATCATGGACAGGAACATCGGCCTTACAGCCGACAGATAGCTGATACAGGTCGCACCGATGGAAAACGCAAGCGGAACGCCGATCGCAGCAAAGATAATCAGGCCAATGAGCAGAAATACGATTGCCATAGCTACTCTCCTTCCGTTTCGTTATTCCTTGTCCTGCGGCTCAAACGCGGACACGGGCGCAAGGACGGCTTCAATCGCCTTGACCACGATGCATACCGCGCAGATCACGCCGCAAAGGGGCATCAGGCCGTACATGTAGAACATCGGGATTTCCATACCCATACTCAGCTGCTTGCCCATCTTGACCGCGTAGGCCCAGCCGTAATGGATGAACAGGATATCCACGACCAGCATCACGATGTAGTTGATCACGCTGACCCAGCGCTTAACGGCCGGCTTGAACGTATCATAGAGAATCGTGACAGAAACATGCTCGTTCTTGAGCACATTCAGGCCCAGACCCCAGAAGGTGGTAAAGGTAAAGAGCAGCACGTTGAACTCGGAAACGGATTTCCAGCTCAGGGAGAAGCAGTAGCGCATGATCACGGTAAAGATCACCAGGAAGGCAAGCAGGCCCATGGCCGCTGCGCCGATGCCCATATAGATCTTCTCCACCATCGCGCCGAGCTTTTTGAGTTTGCTCATCTGTGTTAATCCTCCTTAACGAAGATCACAAGAACTAAAAAGGCGGTCGGAGCCAGCGCCCCGACCAGCCTTAATGGTTGCTTCGGAAATTATTCGCCGCGGACAGCAGCAACGATAGCGAGCATCTCGTCGAGCTCTTCCTGGGTGCAGATGCCCTCGGTCACGACCTGAGAGTACACCGGCTGGCAGGCGGCCTGGAAGGCAGCGAGCTCTTCGGCGGTCGGGACGTAGACTTCGCAGCCGGCGTCGACGACGACCTGCTTGGCAGCGTCAGAGTTCTGGTCGATCAGCTGATCGTTGTACTCGCCCATCGCGGTCGCGCACTCGGTCAGGATGGTCTGGAACTCGACCGGCAGGGTGTTCCACCACTCGGCGTTGACATAGAACGGATCCGGATGGAACTGATAGTTAACCTCGGTGAAGTACTTCTGAACCTCGTAGAACTTCATGCCCTCAACGTTGACCCACGGATTCTCCTGGCCGTCAGCGATGGAGGTCTTCAGACCCATGTACAGGTCGGCGTACGGAACGGACACGGTGTTGGCGCCCATGGCCTGGAAGGTCAGGTCGATGGTCTTCATGCCGTTGGTGCGCATCTTCAGGCCCTTGAGAT
>JAFQIF010000070.1 GCA_017397695.1 Clostridia bacterium | reverse complement strand
TCGGAAGCGGCATCCAGTGTGGCGACTAACTCACACTTAGCTGGTGGGGTCTATAGGGCTCGAACCTACGACCTCCACGATGTCAACGTGGCGCTCTGACCAGCTGAGCTAAGACCCCAAGCACGAGACATAGTATACATCTATGCAGAGATAATGTCAACCCCTTTTGAAAACTTTTTTGAAAAAGTTTCTGTGTGCGGGATGACAGTTGTCATATCTTGCATTCAAAAGGTGTTTGGAGTATAATACAAACATGTATGGCAGAAGGAAGGGATCATTCGTATGAAGTCTGTGAATATCCGTCTGACGATGATGACTGATCACGTCAAGAATTTTGTGAGCCTCGTCAATCGCTATCCATATGATATGGATCTGCGTTCCGGCCGCTATGTTGTGGATGCCAAATCCATTCTGGGTATTTTCTCCATTGATCTGTCCCGCCCGATCCGCATGGATATTTACAGCGACGACTGTGACGATCTGCTCAAGGCGCTGGAAGGATATCTGGTTGAGGATCATGATAAGGAAGCATGATAGCCGCCTGACAAGGAGGTACGCCTGTGTTTGATGTGCATGCCACGGAAGAGGAGGACAAGCTCGTACTGCTGTGCGCGCTTGACAGATTGGGCGGCTGCACGGAGGAACAGCTGCTGCGCTTTGTTGTGGAAACGGCGCTTGAAAGTCAGTTTCAGTTTTATCTGGCGCTGTCGGGGCTCAAGGAAGCCGGATTTGTGCGTCAGTCTCGGCATCTGGAGGGCATGCTGCTGGTGCTGACGCCTCAGGGCCGCCAGAGTATGGAACTCTTTGGTTCGCGTATCCGCGCTTCTCAGCAGGAGAAACTGGATAAATACAGCGCTGCATGGCGTTTGCGATTGCGCGACGAGCGGTCCATGCCTGCGGATTTTCAGTCGTCAGGCAATGGCTATGCTGTTACGCTGCGGGTTCTGGAGTCCGGCGAGGAGATTTTTTCTATGACGCTGACAGCGGCGACCAAGACGCAGGCCAAGCGATTCTGTGAGCGCTGGCCGAAGGAAGCGCCATATCTGTATCAGACAATCATGGACCGACTGGGCGAACTGCCTGAAGACCATGCGGATAAGCCTGAGGAACAGGCCAAACAATAAACTGTCGGAAGCGGACGTGCGCCGCTTCTTTTTTATGCGTTTTATCGGGTGCATTGGGACGGATGATCAAAAGCGGATATCAATAGAAAAGGACCTGCAGCGGGGAAGGCTGCGGTCCTTTTCGTGTGGAAGGGAATAAAATGAGGAAGGGGAAGAAAAAGGAAGATTCGTGCCTTCGCACGGAGGGGAAGAGGCGAAGGCGCTGCAAAGGGGGAATGGGGATCCGCCTTTGATAAGTATAGTATACCGGGCAAATGTGACAGGAATATGTTGAAAAACGGAAAACAATGCGCATTTGGAAGATTGTCGATAATGGTCATGCACACAAAGAAAGGGAAACAATTGAGTATTTGCGTCGGTTGTGATAAACTGACAGAAGAATCTGTCGGAGAAAGGGGGGTGCGGATGAAGAAAAGGCGGCTGGCAAAGATTGCGGCGATTGTATTGGGCGGCGTAATGTATGCGTTGTTTGCTGCATTCGGCTATCATACAGAGCACATAGAAAGCAGCCGGCCGGTTTGTGCGCTGCTTGCTGCTGCGGGGTTGGTACTTCCGGCGATGGCGCTGCTGTGGCTGTTCTTTTCGCGCAGCGAAAAGCATGCGCAGCATGTATATGCCGGCGAACACTTTTCTGCCGGAAAGGCATTTGGGGGCATACTTGTATGCTATATCCCTATGCTGCTGATCGCATTCCCTGGATCGTTTGCTTATGACGTCCCCTTTCAGCTTGAGCAGGTTTTTACGGGTGAATACTCGACGCATCATCCGCTGCTGCATACGCTGCTGATGGGCAGCTGCGTGAAGCTGGGACATATGCTGGGGCATATCAATCTCGGTGCGGCGCTGTATACCGTTTTTCAGATGATTGCGCTTGCGGCGTGCTTTGCCGCCAGCTGTGCTTCGATCGCCAGACAGAGCGGTACGCGTGCAGCAAAATGGTCCGCTGTATTTTTTGCTTTGTATCCGCTGCACATGATGATGGCTGTCAATGCTACAAAGGATGTACTTTTTTCCGGTCTGTTTGTGCTGACGCTGGCATTGATGCGCGAGATGCTCGTACTGGAGAAAAAGGATAAAAGGCTTGCTGCGGGGATTGTGCTGTGTGGTGCAGGCATGCTGCTGCTGCGCAACAATGCGCTCTATGCTATGGCTGTGTGGATCGTGACGGTACTGATTCTTTTTAGGAAAGCGGCGCTGCGCACGGCAGGCGCTGCACTGCTGGCGGTTGCGCTGTGCATGGGCGCCGGCGGTATGATGAAAACTGCAACGCAGGCGGCGGAAGGTGATCTGTGCGAGATGCTCTCCTGGCCGATTCAGCAGCTGGCGCGCGCCCGGAATATGCATGGCGAACTGCTCACTCAGGAAGAAAAACAGGCGATTGATGAACTGATGCCGGAAGAAAGCTGGCGTCTGTATGATCCGACGATCTCTGACCCGGTCAAGTTTGAATTTGATACGGAGCGCTTTCTGAGCGATCCGGGGAAGTACGCGAAGGTTTATCTGAGCGTGGCGAAAAAGTGCCCGAAGGCGTATTTTGACGCGCTGCTCAAGCTCACGTATGCCTTCTGGTATCCCTACGGAGAGTACGGCGTGTCGGGCTACTACCTGCAGATGGGCGTCAGCGATCAGTACTATGAATGGTGTGACTTTGAGAGAATCTCCTCGCAGAGCTTACTGCCGCGCGTCCTTGCATCGCTCTCCTGGCGATTTGGTGCGCAGGGTGCGATGCAGATTCCGGTTGTGGGCTATGCCTTCAACATGGGCCTGATTATTTGGGTCATGCTCTTCTTCGTGCTCAGGGAGATGTACCTTGGCCGCTGGAAGAGTTTTGCGGCCGCACTGCTGCCGGTGCTTTTGTGGGGCACGTTCCTGCTGGGCCCAGTAATGGCGGGACGGTATGTTTATCCGTTCGTCTGCTGTCTGCCGGTACTGGCGAGCAGAGCAAGAGAGAATGACGCGTGAGGGAGGAGCAGAGCCCCTTCCCTACAATAGGATTGAACGAGAAATTACAATAATCGCTGGCAAACGCAGTTTGCCGTGCTTTGCGGTTTGAAGCAGGCGCGAAGCGAAGAAGGGAGTCTGAGGGACGATGTCCCTCGGGCGGGGTTTTAGGGGCGGCAGCCCCTGAGAGAAGGAGCGTTTTTTATGAGACTGGATAAATACCTGAAGGTTTCCCGCATCATCAAGCGCCGTACGGTTGCCAAGGAAGCAAGCGAGGGCGGACGCGTGACGATCAACGGCAAGGTGGCCAAACCCTCCAGTGAGGTGAAGGAAGGCGACGTGTTGGAGATCCGCTTTGGTGAGAAGATGGCAAAGTTCCGCATTCTGCAGGTGGCGGAAACTGTGCGCAAAAACGATGCGGCGCTCATGTATGAGCTGCTGGATGGGGAGGACGACCTTTGATGAATGCGGCTGTGATTGTGGCGGCGGGCCGCGGCTCGCGCATGGGGCTGGACCGCAATAAGGTGCTCTATCCGCTGTGCGGCGAGCCGATCGTGGTGCGCACGGCGCGTGCGTTTGCGGAGAGCGGGCTGTTTGACGGTGGCATTGTTGTCGTCACAGGCGCAGATGATATTGCCGAAATGACGTATATGTTTGCGGATGCAGGCGTGGCGGTTCGTGCAGTTGTAGAGGGCGGCACGGACAGGCAGGAAAGCGTTCTTCGCGGCATTCAGGCCTGCAGCGAAGCTGCGGATATCATCGCCATTCATGACGGCGCAAGGCCGCTGGTCACGCGTGAGGTGATCGAAAGAACCATCGACAGCGCGAAGCAGTATGGCAGCGGCGTGGCGGCCGTCATGCTCAAGGATACCATTAAGCGCGTGGATGCAAACGGATGCGTAATCGATACGCCCATCCGCGATACGCTGCGCGCTGTGCAGACCCCGCAGACGTTCGATGCAAAGCTCATCCGTCAAGCGCATGCACGCTTTGAACATGGCAATGACGCGGGCCTGCGCGCGACGGACGACGCGATGCTTGCCGAATGGATGGGTCATACAGTCCATCTTACCGACGGCGATGTGGAGAACATCAAGCTGACGACGCCGGAGGATATGCTGCTGGCGGGCGAGGTGCTCGTACGCCGGGGCGAGGCGAAGAAGGAGGAAAAGAGCATGCGCATCGGACACGGATATGACGTACACAGGCTGGTGGAGGGCAGGAAACTGATCCTCTGCGGCGTAGAGATTCCGCACACGGTTGGGTTGCTGGGCCATAGCGACGCAGACGTGGCGTATCATGCGCTGATGGATGCGCTGCTGGGTGCGGCGGCGATGGGCGATATCGGACGCCATTTCCCGGATACGGACATGCAGTATAAGGGCGCAGACTCCGGAAAACTGCTCGATCATGTGATGGAGCTGATCTGGAATAAGGGTTATACGGTGGGCAACGTGGACGTGACCATCATTGCTCAGAAGCCCAAGCTCAAGGACTATATCGAGACGATGCGTGCAAATATCGCAGCACATCTGAAGATCGATCTGGACTGCGTGAACGTGAAGGCGACGACGACCGAGAAACTCGGTTTTGAGGGCGAGATGCTGGGCATCTCCACGCATGCCGTAGCGTGCATCGAGAAGGCGTAATGACGGAGGCTGCTTATGGTGACGCACAAGGGAACGCAGACGATTGAAACAGATCGTTTGATTCTGCGCCGGTTTCGCATGGAGGATGCACAGACGATGTATGAGCGCTGGGCGAGCGATCCGGAGGTGACGCGCTTCCTGACGTGGCCTGTACATGCAAACGCCGATGTGACCAGGCAGCTGCTGGCTGCCTGGACGGACGCATACAAAAAGCCGGACAACTATCAGTGGGCGATTACAGTCAAAGCGCAGGACGATTTGCCGATTGGAAGTATTGCCGTTGTCTTCTGTGATCATGCCGTCAGAAAGGCGGAGGTTGGATACTGCATCGGCCGTGCATGGTGGCGTCAGGGGATCACATCCGAAGCGCTTGCCGGAGTCATCGGATTTCTGTTTGACGAGGTGGGCATGGAGCGCGTGGAAGCCAGACATGACGTGAACAACCCGAATTCCGGCGCGGTGATGGAAAAGTGCGGCATGCGAAAAGAAGGCGTGCACAGGCGTGGAGACTGGAATAATCAAGGAATTGTCGATGCGTGTATGCACGCGATTCTGAAGACCGAATGGAAACGGTGAACATGGGAGTATACCGGATTTGGCACGAAAAAAGAAAAAACGCAGCCTGCTTGCGATGCTGCTTGATGGGCTGCTTTCGCTGATTGATTGTATCTGCGAGGGCGTTTCTGGCGCGGTGGTCTGGCTGCTTGCCATGGCGAGCCGCGGGCTGCTTGCGCTTATTCGTGGCTTGCTGCTGCTGATGGCCAAGATGGCAGGCTTGCTGCTGAGCATTCCTGTTTGGATTGCCCGAAAAATCGCGGCGCCGAAAAACCATGCCTCCCGCTGCCTGAAGCTGGACGGGCCGGAATTCGAGGCGTATGTTGCGCTGGTGCTGGAGGATAACGGCTTCAGGCATGTGGCCCTGACGAAGGGCAGCGGCGATCAGGGTGTGGATATTCTTGCTGAGAGAAACGGCAAAACCTATGCCATCCAATGCAAGAACTACGAGGGCAGCGTGGGTAATTTTGCGGTGCAGGAGGCGTATACGGGCGCGCAGTTTTACGGATGCGACGCGGCGGCGGTGATCTGCCCGGGCGAGTTTACGCGCGGAGCGAAGGAACTGGCACAGTCAACCGGCGTGCTGCTGTGGGACGGCAAAAAACTTTCGCATATGATGAAGATCAGCGGAAGAAGGCCGAAGCATCGCGCCTGAAAAGCAAACAATAGCTTGACAAAACGGCGCATCTTTAGTATGATTACCTTTGCAAATCGCTGTGATGGGGTTGGCAGCCCGGAGCGATGCGCATAAAAGCATAAAAAAGTGGACGCGGGTTTCCTGCGTCAACAAGGGTGGAACCGCGGAAGGCAACTTTCGTCCCTTGAATCCAAGCGAAGATGCGGATTCGGGGCGTGTCTTTTCGCGGTTCTATTGTTTATATGATTACCCCGAGAAGAAAAGGAGAGTATCATTATGGGCAACATCACGATGGACAAGGTTGTAGCGCTCTGTAAGGGCCGCGGCTTCATCTTCCCGGGCAGCGAAATCTACGGCGGCCTGGCCAACTCCTGGGACTACGGCCCGCTGGGCGTCGAGTTCAAGAACAACGTCAAGAAGGCCTGGTGGAAGAAGTTCGTTCAGGAGAACAAG
>JAFQIF010000069.1 GCA_017397695.1 Clostridia bacterium | reverse complement strand
GATTACAATCGAGCTTCCTCAAACGGTCTTTGACGTACTCAGCGGGGAAGTCATTTCCGCTGACTGTGATCCGTGCTTTCGTGGAGCATAGGACTTCGGTCATCAGCTCCACGATCTCATCCAGCATTTCCCGGTTATGAGGCTGAACGATAGCTTCGTACTCAATCTTCTCCATGACCTCAAAGCGGGTACGATTGATCGTCCCTGCATCCATCTCATCCCATCCATCCTCGCGCAGCGCGTTTGATTGATTAGGATTTGATTCCTGAGTACTGGATTTATACGTACTGGATTGATTAGTAATTAATTGTGCAGGCTTTTCCGTACACGGCTGCTCCGCATCCGGATGATCCATATCCGGGTTTTCCGTATATGGACGAGCCGTATCCCGCTTGCCCAAGTCCGGCTTCTTTTGCGGCTGCTCATAGATCACATATTCTGTGTCCGTAATCCGTCCCTTTGCATCCCGGATACGGTTTCGGACAATGTACCCCTCCTGCTCCAGCTCCTTGAGCGCCGCACCGATACTGTCCACACCTTCCTTGCAAATCGCCGCAAGGCCGCGTGTGGTGTAGTTCCATTCGTCCGGCAGAGAGAGCATCATGGTGAGCAATCCTTTTGCCTTGAGCGTCAGCGCTTTGTTGCGCAGATGATGATTGCTCATCACGGTATAGTCGTTTGTTTTAGCTACGCGAAAAACTGCCACATGCTTCAACCTTCTTTCAATAAAAAAAGCCGCTCCATGAAGAAGCGGCGTGATGGTATTTATCTTTCATGGCTGCGCTGCATCTTTTTGAACCAGCCCTCCACCAGTTTCATAATCGTGTCATGTATTTGCTTGGGCGTATAAGACTTGGGAAAGAATTTCCTGATGGATTCCATCGGGATCGTGATGCTATCCAGATCACTTTTCTTTTCCTCAGACATGATGGCGCGCATCACGTCGATGGACAGCTTTCCCTCCTGACTGAACCGCTTGAGGCGCTGCGCCTGTGAAAGCGAAGGCGTCGCCTGTTCACTATCCATTGCATCCAGAAGATGCGTCTGCTCCTCCTGCTTGAGATAAGATAACTCTACTGCCGGATTAAACGCGATTTTCTTGTCATCGACCATATCCAGCAGTTCAGGAATCAAGTTGGTCAAGCGAATAAAGCGCTGTACTTGTTTCGTGCTTTCACCAGCCTGATCTGCAATCACGTCCACCGATGTTTTTAACTTCTGGCCAACTTGGCCAGAAGTTAAGTCGCTTCGCTTACCTTGTCTTTTGATTGCATCCAGTTTCATCTTGTAAGCAAAAGCCCTCTCGCTGGGAAGCAATGTTTCACGTTGGATATTCGAATCGACCATAACCAGTGTAGCGGCATCATCATCCAATTCACGGATGATGACTGGCATCGTGTCAAGTCCAGCGATTTCACATCCGCGTTTGCGCCTGTGACCGGCAACAATCTCATAGCCGCCCTCTTCACGAGGACGGACAATCGCCGGTACAAGTACACCGTACTCCCGGATACTCTGCGCCGTATCCTGCATCCGCTCGTCATCCAGTACCTTGAATGGGTGATTCTTGAATGGATGCAGCTGCGAAAGCGGAATCTCGGTAATCCTCTCACGCTGCGCATCAACCCGGCTTTCCTCTGTCGAGAAGATATCATCGTAAGAGGTCAGACTTAGCTTTCTGCCGCTGCTTTTCAATTCTCAGCACCTCCTTCGTCAGATCACGATACGCCGCAGCAACCTTCCCCTTGGGATCGTGCTCAAAGATGCTCTTGCCTTCCGCGCTGATCTCCGAAGCACGAACGGAGTGCGGGATATCCGTTCCGAAAACCTTCACCCTGCTGCCGTATGTCTCGCGCAGCAGACTGCAGATTTCCTTAGCATAGTTCGTCCGACTGTCCACCATCGTGAGCAGAATACCGTCGATCCTGAGTTTGGGATTCAGCTGTCTCTGTACACGAGAAACTGTGTACAAAAGCTGCTCAAGGCCCTTTGCCGGAAGATATTGTGCCTGAACGGGAATCAGGACACTGTTTGCTGCTGCCAAGGCGTTGATCGTGAGCATCCCCAAAGAGGGCATGCAGTCAATCAGGATGTAGTCATACTGCCTTTTCAGTGGATCAAGCGCCTGCTTGAGAATTGTTTCTCTGCTCATGGCATTAACCAGAGAGACCTCCAGACCGGAAAGCTCAATGCTCGATGGCAGGAGGTCTACATTCTCCCAATGCTGAAGGAAGGCATCCTGTACGTTCACCGGCTGATCCATCATAGTTGAGCCCATGACATCAGAAATCGTCATGGGCAGCTGATCCGGCTTTGGGAATCCGAGGCTGATCGTGAGGCTGGCCTGCGGATCACTGTCGATCAGCAACACCTTCTTTCCTTCCTGCGCCAAGCCGATGCCCAAATTGGCACAGGTTGTTGTTTTGCCGACGCCGCCCTTCTGATTGGCGATGGCGATGATACATGCGTTCATCATAGTCACTTCCTTATCTCTTGCTTATTCGTGTAAGCCAATCTGAATCTTGGTTTCTCTATACGAGTAGATACCCGACATATTGAATACGGGCATGTTGGAAACACACAAGTTTGAACAAATGAGTATGGACGATGAAAATGACAAGTTCTACATGCTTCGAAAATCCCATTCACTCCATTGTCATACGGACTATTACTACCTTCACGCATCAGTCTTTCAATCGCAATAAACTCTCCTCTGGACCTCATACATGTTCACCCTTCTCTTTTGGAATGCGAAATACCACCATAAGTATTCCACTACTGATATGTTCAAAAATAAAAATCCCCGTCGTGACCATCATTGCGGTTACAACGGGGATGTCAATTCAATTTTGCTAATATGCTTAAATAATCTTCACTTCCGCCTCGTATTCGATATGATGTATACCGCGTCCGATGACGTCAGTTCTCGGAAATTCGAACCTTCTTCCGGGTAACATGACGAAGCGCCTGATCGAGCAGGCAGAGCGCGCGATGAGCCAGCAGGGCTAAAGCGGAGCGAAGCCTTGCCCGATTGAGGATGACTTTGCTATAAAGCCCTATTCTGGCCTCATTGCCGGCAAAGAACAAACCGCTGGGAAGAATCATTCCTTCTCAGCGGTTTCCTTTATTTTGCGCATACGATTGCAGATCATCCGGCGTATTGAGATTGCAGAATACCTGCTCGCTCAGGTACTCCGGAAGCGTTATTCTCCTGATGTTCATGCCTTCCAGCATCCACATCAGTTTCAGTTTATCAGCCTTGAGATGCTCTTCCATAACACGCAGGCATCGCCGGCTGTACACGCTGCTTAGCGGCTGGGCACGTCCCGTTTGATCCACAAGCACCAGCGCATCCAGTTCCGGCTCATATTGATCCGCCAGATATTGCGCCAGCTCTTTGCAGTAATACGGCGCATCGCAGGGCGCGACGACCAGCGCGTCGCAATTCGTGACAGAAAGCGCCGCATGAATGCCCGCCATGGGCCCACATCCAGGATATACATCCTCGCAGCGGATATATCCCTTCGGCGTAGGAATAACCGGATCATTGGCTGAAAGAATGCGTTCTCCGAAGCTATTTCCGGCCAGCGCCACCGTCTCCAGCAGTGTTCTGCCATCGATTTCAAGCAGCGCCTTGTGACTGCCCATCCGCTTTGACTGTCCGCCGCAGAGCAGCAAAAAACCGATTTTTGCCATGATCCATCCTCATTTCTTTTTCTTCTGCCTGCATGCAATGCATAAGGTTTCTTTTCTGGCCGGATTCAGTGCCCTGCCGCAGGCTTCGCAGGAGCGCGACGCCACCTGCGCAAGCATCACGCGATCCAAATGCGGCACATTCACCGCTAAGATTCCCTCGATACAGCCATCCCGGCATACCGCCTTGCACACGCCGCATCCGGTGCATTTGTGCGGCGTGATATAGATGCTGCACATGCCATCCTGCTCATCGCTGACTTCCAGAGCATGATTCGGACACAGCAGCGCGCAGATCCCGCAGCCATAGCAGCTTTCCTTGATCCACGGAAGGGGCATCCGGCAGGAGAACCCACCCTGCACGGCAAGCGCACGCACACGCTCTGCAAGCATCCTCCGATAGATCATCGCGTCGACCTTGCTGCCGACGACATCATTGAGCACCAGTGCGGTCGTTTTCTTTCCGCTCAGTGCCATGGAGCGAAAGAAATCCCGGCGGCTTACGCCTTCTGCCGCTGCATCTGCTTCATTTTCAAAGCACACACGCACATGACTCGCATATCCTTCTTCACCCAAAAAGCACTTGAGCCTGTATAGCTGGTCCTCCAGCAGATCAAGACAGGAATCAAGAGGACAATCCCTGCACGATTTGAGATTGAGGATCAGTTTGCCGCCGAGCGCCAGATACGCCAGAAACTCCCATGGAAGCAGCGCAAGGCACGCCTCGACATGTCCGGCCTGTTTTTCAGAACGCCTGCAGGAGAGCACGATCTCACTCTGTTTCTCCGCCAGCAGCAGATGGCGCTTGCTGTTTACCGGAGAGGGCGCAATGCATCTGGTTCTACAGGCAGCCACACACAGGCCGCAATTCTGACATTCGTTCCACTTCGGCGGCTCTTTCTGAGCGCGATCATACACACCTTTTGGGCAGATATCCATACACATGCTGCATACAAGATGCTTCTGATTGCGATTGACGCAATGCGAAAGGTTCAAAAACGGATGGTCGTCCACCGCATTGGTTTTAATCACATCCAGCAAAAGACCCATCCGTTTGATCTCCCCTCGTCCTGAAGAAAAGGCCCGCAGCACCACATGGCACTGCGGGCCATTCTTATTTGATTCGCTTCACTTCCGGCCTCGTGTGCAAAAGCAGCGCTCATGCAAAAGCCCCGTCGGAAATGGGTGCGGGCACAGCCCGCTTAAGTATTCTTTTCTTCGAACTCAGCGTTGAACGCACACTCGCGTGCATTGATGAGGAAATTCGGCGCGGTGCCATTGTCCGCAAAGCAGTGCAGCGCGGTCACGACGTTCTCGCCGTACTTCGCCTTGAGCTCGTCGATCGGACCGAACTTGAGCGCGCGCATCATGCAGCTGGCCACGCAGGCCGGCTCGCCGCCAGCAGCCACAATATCCTTGCACATGTCGCACTTGACGACCTTCTTTGCGTCTGCTTTATAGATCGGATGATGATACGGACAGGCCTCCACGCAGCGCAGGCAGGCTTCGCCAGCGCACACGCCATTCGGATCATGATAGACCACGCCGGTCTCAGGATCCTTCACCGTACGCTTTGTCGGGCAGGCCTCCACACACGCCGGATAGGTGCAGTGCGCGCAGCTTTCCGCCATGTGATAGATACCCACATTCGGGAAATCGCCGGTCTCGTAGGTGCGCACCTTGCGCAGCAATTCGCCAATTTCAAGGCGGTTCTTATCCTTGCAGGCGATCTGACAGGTGTGGCAGCCAGCGCACGCCTTCTGATCAAAATAGAATCCATACTGTGCCATGGTTGTCTGCCTCCTTACTCAAAAAGAATCGTCTGCGGAACGTCGCAGTCCGCCGGGAGCGGCTCTTCGGTCCACTTGCTGACCTGAACGTTCAGAGAATTGTAGCCGTCGATGCCCAGGCCGGTGGCGACATTACCGGTGATGTAGTTTTCGGAGCCGCTCTTGTCGACGCCGTTCTTCTCATCGACATTGACCCACGGTCCGTGCGGCAGCGCCACAACGCCCGGATACAGGCGCGCGGTCACGGTAGCATGGCGCAGGGTCTCGCCGTACTTGGAAGAAACCTTTACGGTGTCGCCGTCCGCGATGCCGCGCTCAACAGCGTCGTACTTGGAGATGAACACTGGGTTGGTGCAGGCTTCACGCAGCCACGGGATATTGTCGAACACGGAGTGCGCACGGCGCTGATAGTGCGGGTTGTAACACTGGAGCGGATACTCGCTCTTGGCGCCCTTGATATCGCCGTCCACGAAGGTGGCCTCGTAGCCCTGGGCGATCGGCTGATACTTCGGCAGTCCATGATACTCCGCCTCGGAGAAGCCGTGGCTGTTGATCATATCGGCATAGGTCTGGCAGTAGAACTCGATCTTGCCGCTGGTCGTCGCGATCGGATTCGCTTCCGGATCCTCACGGAAGGCCTGCTTGTCAATGTAGCCCAGCTTGTCGCCCGGCTTGCGGTCGACACGGTACATGCCGTCCTCGAAGTACTTCTTGATGGAGATGCGGCCCTCCTGCGGCTGGCCTTCCACGCCCCACTCCTTGATGTCATCCTCGGTGATGGAGACGAGGTTCTCCCAGGTCTCGCCGTCTTCCTTGATGACGGTGGAGGTGGCAACAGAGTTGAACAGCTGCTGTGTCGCGCTCATGGTGCCCCACATATCGGCGCTCAGGCCCAGCTTCTCGCCGATCTTGATGCTCGCCTCGGTATCGGAGACGGACTCGAAGTACGGATCAAGCACCTGACGGTTGATGAGCAGGATGTCACGGTTGTAGTAGCCGTCCCAGATGTACGCGCCCTCACGCTCCCAGTTGGTGGAGATCGGCAGGACGATATCGCAGTACTTGTTGGTCGCCGTCAGGAAGTGGCCCTGGCCCACGACGAAGTCCATCGCGCGGAAGACCTCGATGCCCTTCTTGACACCCTCGCAGCAGGTGAGCTTGGCAGACGCGCCGTTCCAGATCATCTTGACCGGAGCGGTGATGTTTTCAATGCGCTTGGACAGGTCATAGCCTTCCATGCCGCCCTTCCAGCCCAGGCCCCAGCCGTTGATCATCGTCCACAGGGTGGTCGGATTGAACGGCTTGCCCATACAGGCATCCCACAGCTGCGTTTCAGAAACGGAGGTAGCAGAACCGGTGCCGCCAGCGCCGCCGACGTCGCCCGCAGAGCCCACGCGGATCAGGCGCGGACCAAAGTTATTGGTGTGGTTCCAAGCGGTCGGGCCGGTGCAGTGGCCGCTCTTGCCGATATGGCCGCCCATCGCACCCAGGCAGATGGCTAGCTGCGGCAGCTGCTCGGTGTTGTAGTTACGTGCAGAAGCCCAGCTGGACAGGAGCGCAACCTTGTTGTCCTTGCCCAGGACGCGCGCGACCTGACGCAGGGTCTCGGCCTTGACGCCGGTGATCTCCTCAGCCCATTCCGGAGTCTTGGCGACGCCGTCGTATTCGCCCTTGAGATATCCGAAGAAGTTCTCGTTCGTCTTCGCGTCGGCCGGCATATGATCGGCATCGAAGCCCACGCAGCAGCGATTGAGGAAGTCCCAATCGATCAGGCTGCCGTCCTTATCCTCTTCGAGCATGACATAGGCCATCGCCAGCATGGCGGCCATGTCCGTACCCGGACGGATCGGCACCCACTGCGCATCCAAGATGGACGCAGTATCGGTGTAAATCGGGTCAAAGAGGATGAACTTGGTGCCCGCATCCTTCCACGCCTTGGCGTAGTTGGTCGCGTTGCCCAGAGAAGACCAGGCCGGGTTATAACCGAAGGCCACGACATATTCACAATTGAACATGTCCATACGGTCGTTGTTACAGTTGTAATCGTAGCAGGCGTCGCCCCAACCGAGCACGCCCGGCGCAAACCAGCCGCCCCAGGAGCCCGTACGCCAGGCGCTGAGGTAGTTGATGTTCATCTTGTTGAGGACGTCGGTACCCGCACCGTTGCACAGGATGGCGTTGTCGCCGTAGGTTTCATTGACGCGCTTGATCTCATCGGCGATGTACTGCGCCGCCTCGTCCCAGGAGATGCGCTCCCACTCATCGATACCGCGCAGCGCTCCGTTCGGATTGCCCGGTGTCCAGTTCTTGCGCTTCATCGGATACTTGAGGCGATCCAGACCGCGCGCCTGATACTGCTGGGAGAAGCCACGCAGGCAGGAGCGCTGCTGACGGTTATACTGATCGTCGGTGTTGTAATCGTCGGTCTTCTGACGAAGGATGACGCCATCCTTCACATAGGCCTTCACCAGACACTTACCGCCGCAGTTGTGCCAGCAGGGAGCCGCAACCCACTTGCCGCCATCTTCAGAGACGATAGGTTCGCCGGCTGCCGGGATGGTCTCTTCACCGGTCGCCTTGAGGGTATTACTCTCAGCGATAGCGGTCGCATTCAGCGCGAAGCTGGCGGTACCGATCGCAGCGGCAGAACCCTTCAGGAAGTTCCTGCGGCTGACCATGGTATCGAGCACGTTTTGAATCAGTGCCATGTTGTTTTCCTCTCACTTTCTCCTTTTTCTTGTGAATTGCATATCACACTATATACAGTATACATATAATAATCTGCCGATGCAACCTTTTGAAGGCTGTATCGGCAGAAAAAGACACAGTTTTTACAAATTTACTGTTATTTTATTCTTCACTGAGCAACAGCTTCCAGAAGTTCACTGATCACCTGCTGATCGTAGGCGATGAATTCCGCCATGGCGCGCGCCAGCTGCGGATAGAGCAGCTTCGTTTCGGATTTGTCCATATCCGCGCAGTAAGCGTCCATCCAATTCAGGATATGATTCTTCTCAAAAAGCTTCTGCCCCTCCAGCAGACTACGGTAGCCGCACAGCAGTTCCTGAGTCAGACAATCCTTCGCGCGTTCGGTTGTCAGCGCAAGGAAGTGCATCATCAGGCTGATGTGATCGTCCGGATGGCTGGGATATCCTGCGGGCACATAGCTGTACTGCTGATACCAGCTGCGTACCTGCAGCGTCGACTCCTGAAACAGCGCACGCTCTTTAGCCGTATAGCAAGATTCCCACGGCGGGGCGATCAGCTGATCCGGGCCAAGGAACAAACGAGTGTATTCCATCTTTGCTGCATCATGATCCATCTCGCTGCAGGAAGCAAGCACGCCTTTGAGTTTTGCCGCCGCTTCGCTGTCGCCTTCAAACAAGGCAATCGCCTGCAGGCTCTCGCTGCTGGATACAGCCTCCAGCAGTTCCTTCGTCGGTTCACTGCCCAGCAGCCTGTGAAGTACCGAAAAGACATACGCCCTGCCCGCCAGAAGCGTATCCAGAATCACTTTCATTTCTTCTTGCATTCTCTTTTCTCCAAATCATGTTTTCTGACACACAAATTCATTGTGTCTATCATATACGATCCGGAGCAAAAAGTAAAGATCGAACAGCCTTTCAGGCAAACTCCCAATCCATAAAAGGCCAAAGCCATCAGATTGCCTGACAGCTTTGGCCTTTTCATTCTCTTCGTTTACGTTGCGGTTCCGATGATTCTGCGCTTACAGCGCGGCTACAATTACACCGTACTTGGGCAGGACAGTCTTGCCGCCGAGCTTCTCACCAGTAAGGAGATTAACAGCATCCTTCAGGAAGTCAACCTCAGCCGGTTCGCTCGCGTAGTTAAGGATAAAGGCATACGCCTTTCCGTCCTTTTCGCGCACAGCCAGTTCGCAGCACTCCGGCAGTTTGAGCGCATCCTGGTATGGATTGGCTACGCCCAGCTTTTCAAGGAACACGTGAGCAGCCTGTTCGGTAAACGCCGTGCCGTAGTAATACACCTTGCCCTTGCCGACCTCGTTAGAGATCAGCGCGCCGGTTCCAGCGTAGTAGTCGGCGGTATACACACCCTCCTGCTTGGCGCCCTCAAGCGGTTCCAGCTGGTCGGCAAACACAGCAGCGTCCAGCTCGGTGCCGTTCCAGTCGATGGTTACCTTGCCCGCGTCCGGCGCAATGAAGGAATACTCCGGAATGTCCGTGCCGGTCAGGCCGGACACAAGGCCCGGCAGCTTAACCATCACGCACTGACCCGTGATATCCTTGTAGCCCGTGCGGCAGGCGAACACCAGCTGGCCGCCCTGCTCGACGTAGGCCTTGAGCAGCTCGGCACGCGCCTTGGTCATGATCGTCGCATGCGGATAGAACAGCGCCTTGTACTTGGCCAGCTGCTCAAGCGTCGCATGCTCCAAATACACAAAGTCGACCGGCGTATGGCTGTACTGCGCGGCGGCAAACAGTGCCTTCTGGCTCGCGCTGTCCACGCGGCCATGCCAGACGTCCAGCTGTGCATCCCAAACGTTGTCATAATCCTTGAGGATCGCGACTTCGGCCTTGAAAGCCGCACCGGCAATCGGCGCCATCTTTTTGAACATCTCGTTCACCTGGCGAACCTCGCGCAGGCGGCGGTTCTCACGGCTGGAGTAATCCAGGATACCGTGCCAGTAGATCTCCGTGCCCATCGTGCAGGTGCGCCAGCGGAAGTAGCTGATGAAGTCCGCGCCGTGCGCGACGGACTGCATCGTCCACAGCATCAGCTGGCCCGGACGCGGCGTCGGCGCTTCCATGCGGGTGTTCCAGCCGTTTGCGCCGCTCTGCTGCTCCATGATGCCGAACTTGCCGGACGCAGAGCGCGTCTCCGTCAGGTTGCGGCTCCACTTGCGGTCCTTCAGATCGCGCGGCTTGTTCATATCCTGGTCCAGGCAGTATGCGAAGTTCGGATA
The DNA here is from genome assembly GCA_017397695.1 of Clostridia bacterium. The sequence continues at coordinate 2,515 of JAFQIF010000069.1, read as the reverse complement.
GCTGTCGTAGGTCAGGAAATCCAGGCTCTCCTCGGTCATCGCGTGGTTATCCAGGTTGCCGAACAGACCGTTGGTGGTGATAAAATCATCCGGTTTGAGATACTTGCGCAGGATGTCGGCCTGCAGCTTGGCGTAGCCGCGCGCGCTGTCGGAGACAAAGCGCGTGTAATCCAGCACCTCGTGCGGATTGGTGGAATAGGAGATCGTCGTGCGCGGCACATGCACCTCATCCCAGGCCGTATAATCCTGATTCCAGAATGCGGTACCCCATGCCTTGTTGAGCGCATCCAGCGTGCCGTACTTCTTCTGCAGGAAGACACGGAACGCTGCAGAGTCTGCCTCGGAATAGAACTCGCTGGTCTCGCAGTTGAGCTCGTTATCCAGCTGCCAGCCGATGATACACTTGCGCGGGCCGTAGTGCTCGCCCAGCTTGTGTGTGATGCGCGCGGTCAGCTCGCGATAGATCGGCGCATTATAGTTGTAGTGCCTTCTCGCGCCGTGACGGTACTTCACACCATCGATGTTGCAATTGAGCACTTCAGGATACTTCTCCGTCAGCCAGGCGGGCGGGGTCGCCGTCGGTGTACAGAAGATGACCTTCATGCCCATCTCTTCGCACAGATCCAGGAATCCGTCGAAAAAGTCATACACGAACATGCCCTCGTAGGGCTCCGTCTTACTCCAGGCAAATTCTGCGATGCGGATGACCTCGATGCCGGCTTCCAGCATGCGCTCAAGGTCTTCCTTCCAGATTTCCTGCGGCCAGTGCTCGGGATAATAGCAGGTGCCCAACACGAGCTTCTTTCCATCCAACAATACGGACATGGTTTGAAATCCTCCTCAAATCAGTCTCGTAGGTCTCATGTGAATGCTTGAAACACTCGACAGCCCTGCCGGTTATTCCTTGATCGCGTCGGCAGTCAGGCCGCTCATAAAGTATTGAGACGCACACAGAAACACAATCAGCAGCGGCAGCACCGCGGAGGATATCCTCCACGGCTTTTCAAACAACTGTTTTGCTTTTCCACCAGTGAGTACAGATCATCCGTACTGCACATAAGCTGCTCTTGCGCGAACAAAAGCGAAACCAACTTGTTTATCCGTTGTACTGAATCTCCCTGAGATAGCGCGCCAACGCATCCTGCCAGGTTGGCAGCGGCTCAAAGCCCATTTCCACCAGCTTGCGCTTGTCCAGCCTGCTGTTGAACGGACGCGCAGCCTTGCTCAGACCGTATTCCGCTGTAGTTACCGGCGTCACCTGCGTATCCATGCCCGCCTGGCGGAAAATCTCCCTGGCAAAACCAGCCCAGGAAATATACCCACCCTCATTTGTCGCATGATACATGCCGTATTTGTCGGTTTCAATCATATCCACCAACAGACGGGCCAGATCATAGGTATATGTCGGCGTGCCGATCTGATCATGAACCACGCGCAGCATCGGATACTTCTGGCCAACGCTGAGCATCGTCCTGATAAAGTTTTTGCCGTTAACGCCAAATACCCAGGCAATGCGCACAATAAAATATGCTTCCAGCCACTTCTTCACAGCGAGCTCACCTTCGAGCTTAGTCTGTCCATACACATTCAGCGGTGCATAATCCTGACAATCCGGCTCCCAGGGCGTATCCCCCTGTCCGTCAAACACGTAATCCGTGGAGATATACATCATCTTTGCGCCAACTTTGCGGCAAACCTTTGCAATGTTCTCCGTACCGCCTGCGTTGATCGCGCGCACTTTGTCCCGATTCTCCATATCCTCTGCTGCATCCACCGCCGTCCAAGCCGCACAGTGGATTACAGCATCTGGCATCTCGCCTGCAATCACACGCTCCACAGCCGCGCTGTCCGTGATGTCCATCTCCGCAACATCGACGCCAACAGCCGTATGCCCGCGCTTTTCAAGCTCATTCACCACATCGTGACCGAGCTGTCCGGCAACGCCGGTTACCAATACCTTCATTGCTAATTCCCTTCTTCAAAGCAGATCAGCGGCAACAGAAAACGATAGACGCACCCATTTCAAAAACAGGTTTTATCCGTCAGCCCCGACATCTTCCATTATCTGCCTGCATACATCTTCTCATAGTAGCTCTGGTACTCGCCGGAGATAATCTCCTCCCACCAGCCGCGATTATCCAGATACCACTGAATCGTCTTCTTGATGCCATCGACAAACTTCGTTTCCGGCAGCCAGCCCAGTTCGTTGTGAATCTTCGTAGGATCAATCGCATAGCGCATGTCGTGACCCTTACGGTCTGTGACATAGGTAATCAGGCTCTCGGGCTTATCCAGCGCCTTGCAGATCATCTTCACGATATCAATGTTCTTCATCTCGTTATGGCCGCCGATGTTGTACACCTCACCCACACGGCCCTTATGGATGATGAGATCGATCGCCTTGCAGTGATCCTCGACATACAGCCAATCACGCACATTGAGGCCCTCGCCATACACCGGCAGCGGCTTATCGTTCAGACAGTTGGCAATCATCAGCGGAATCAGCTTCTCCGGG
>JAFQIF010000068.1 GCA_017397695.1 Clostridia bacterium | reverse complement strand
TGGAGCAGATGTTGATGATCTTGCCGTGGCCCGTCTTGATCATAGAAGGAATAACGGCCTTGGAGCAGATGAACGGCGCGTTCAGGTCAACGTCGATCACCATGCGGAAATCGCTGGCGGCCATCTCGTGCATCGGAATGCGCTTGATGATGCCGGCATTGTTGACCAGGATGTCGATCACGCCGACTTCCTCTTCGATCTTCTTGACCATGGCCTGCACGCCCTCTTCGTCACAGACGTTGCAGACATAGCCGTGCGCCTTGATGCCCTCGGCCTCGTAGTTGGCCAGGCCCTTGTCGACAAACTCCTGCTTAAGGTCGTTGAAGCAGATGGTCGCGCCGGCGGCGGAGAGCGCCTTGGCGATCGCGAAGCCGATGCCGTAGGAAGCGCCGGTAACGAGCGCGACCTTGCCGGTCAGATCAAAATTCTGAGCATAATTGTTCATGGGAAAAACCTCCTAGACAAATAGTATATTCAGTAAAGGAATGACAGTGCTATTTCACTGAAGTTTTCAAGGGCCCTCTGCCCGAAGAAAACGTCATAGAAGCAAGGCGGAACGCAGCGGCTGCAGCCGCAGGACGCTTAGAGCAGCTCCAGCGGGCTCAGGTTGTCCATATCGTCGAACTCCTGGTTCTCGCCGCACATGCCCCAGATGAAGGTGTAGTTGCTGGTACCCACGCCGGTGTGGATGGACCAGGACGGGGAGATCACGGCCTGCTCGTTGTGCAGGATCACGTGACGGGTCTCCTTCGGCTCGCCCATCATGTGGAAGATGACGTTCTCATCCTTGACGTCGAAGTAGAAGTAGACCTCCATGCGGCGCTCATGGGTATGGCAGGGCATGGAATTCCAGTTGCTGCCAGGAGCCAGCTGGGTCATGCCCATGCACAGCTGGCAGCTCTGCATCACGGCCGGATGGAAATACTGGTTGATCACGCGCTTGTTGCAGGTCTCCGCGCTGCCCAGCGGGCGCTTGTTCGCCTTGTCGATATCCACCAGCACGTTCGGATAGGTCTTATGCGCCGGGCAGGTGTTGACGTAGTACTTCGCCGGGTTCTGCGGGTCGACGCTCTCCATCTTGATTTCCTTCGCGCCCATGCCTACGTACAGGCCGTCATACTGCTTGAGATCATAAACAACGCCGTCGACGGTGATCTTGCCCTTGCCGCCGATATTGATCACGCCCATCTCGCGGCGCTCCAGGAAGGTATCGGAGCACAGCTCCTTGCAGCCCTTGAGCTCCACAGCCGTGTTCACCGGCATCACGCCGCCGGCAATGATACGGTCAAAGTGGGAGTAGGTGAACATCGCCTCGTCGGCAACGAAGATCTTCTCGATGACGTATTCGCTGCGAAGGCGCTCGGTCGTGTAGTGCTTGGCGTCAAGAGCCGCGGACGGCTGACGAACGGTAAGCTGCATAGGAAAAACCTCCTTGACGATCCTGGTATACAAGTTTACATTGAAAACCATATATCGGTTGAATACAGTATAGCACAACCCTTTCGGAATTTCCAGATATTTGCGCGAATTTTTATGTTTTCCAAAGGATAATCTGATACACATTTTACAAGTGATCGGATGTATACATGTTTGATGTATAATTCGCCCGGAAAAGGAAATACTGACCGTCAGGAGGTGCATGCCTATGGAGGACGCCATTGAGCTGTGCAGCGTGCTCAGGCGCAATATCGAAATCCTCTCAAGCCGTCTCGGCGCGCCCGCGAACGCGGATGTGCTCAGTCGGCGACTGCGCAGCGGCGCATTCGAATCCGCTGTGATTGCCATCGACGGCATGGTCAGCAGCCAGCGCATCGATGAAAATATCCTCAAGCCCTGCATGGACCTGCCTAAGGCGGCAGGCGAGGACGTGCCGCCCGAGGAACGCGTTTCCTTCCTGATGGCGCACGCCGTGTCCATCCTGCCCATGAAAATCAAGTATAACATCGATGAAATTCTATCTGATATACTGAGCGGGCAGTGCGCGCTGCTGTGCGAGGGCTGCTCCACAGCCTGTGTGATGGACGTTCGCGGCTTTGAAAAACGCACCATCGGCAAACCGGAGGTCGAGCAGGTGGTGCTCGGCCCGCACGAGAGCTTCTCCGAATCCATCCGTACCAACATCACGCTCATCCGGCGCATCGTGCAGCGCGAAGAGCTGATCACCGAGTTCGTCACGGCAGGCGGCGCAATGAAGACGCGCTGCGCGCTTTTGTATCTGCGCGGCACGGCGGATGAGCACATGGCGGAAAAAATCCGTGCGCGCCTGGAGCGCTGTCAGTACGACTTTGCGCTGACCACGGGCGAAGTGGAACAGCTCATCGAGGATCACCCATGGGCACTTGTGCCCAGCAGCGTGCGCACCGAGCGCCCCGACCGCGCCGCCTCCTTTCTGGCGGAGGGCCAGATTGTCGTGCTCACGGACGGCTCACCCGATGTGCTGGGAACGCCCGCTACGCTCTTTCATCAGCTGCACACGCCGGACGATGCATCCATGCGCTGGCAATACGGCACATACCTGCGCATCGTGCGTATCATCGGACTGCTGATCCACGTGTTCCTGCCGGGGCTGTATCTGGCCGTGCTGCGCTTTCATCAGGAACTGCTCTCTCCCATGCTGCTCACCTCCGTATACGAAACCGGCGCGCGCGTTCCGCTGCCCGCCTTCCTGGAGGCACTGCTCATGACCCTTGCCTTCGATCTGATCAACGAAGCGGGCCTACGTGCGCCCGGGGCAATGGGCAATGCGCTGGGCATTGTCTCCGGCCTCATCCTCGGCCAGAGCGCCGTGAGCGCGGATATCGTCTCTCCCCTGCTGCTCATCGTGATCGCGGCCAGCGGCCTGGGCGGCTTCTGCATCCCCAATTATGCGCTGAGCATCGGGCTGAAGATCGTTCAGCTCTTCTTCCTGTGCGCAGGCGCAGCAGGCGGCCTGTATGCCATATCGCTTTTGCTGCTTGTGCTGCTGTGCGCCCTGTGCCGGATGACCTCCGCCGGTTCGCCGCTGACCGCACCGCTCACCCCACCCCGCCGTGGCAATCCGGATCTGCTGATCCGCCTTCCGATGAAATTCCAGAAAGCGAGGGCCTTCTTTGCCAAACGATCCAACCGCCGTTAATCGCCGCATATGCTCCGCCTGGCGCGTGCATGCCTGCACGGCAGGCCTGTGTACAGCCGCCATGATCTATCTGACAGGCTGCGGCGCAGCCATGTCCCTTTCGCTCAACGGCGCGTGGATCGCTTCGCTCGCCGCGCTGCCCGCCGCCGCGCTGATCGCACTTCGCTGCCGCGCGCTGCATGCCAGAGGCCGCCATGCCTCCCGGATTGCCTGCCTTCTGCTGAGCGCCGTGCTGCTTTTTTGCGCCATATACGCCCTGGGCGCGACGGCTGCTTTCACCGGCCAAACGCTGCTGGATCAGGTGCACACGGCATGGAGCGCAGCCATCGGCGTATTCTTCGCCGCCCTGTGCGCGCTCAGCGGCGAAAAAGGTGTTTCCCGGCTCAGCTTTTCCTGCCGCTTCATCCTGCCCGGGCTTCTTCTCGCGCTGGTCGCGCTCGCCCTGCCGGGCAATACGCCGGACGGCTTGTTCCCGCTGCTGGGCACAGGCGGCACGCCGCTGCTGGCCGCGGCGCTGTGCATGTTCTGCGGCGTGGCTCCCGCGCTGATGCTCCTGCTCCCCCCGCCGGAACTGGAAGACAGTGCCGCTGCGCAGCAGAATACCCTGCCCGACGTACGCTTCTTTCTTCTGCGCGTGCTCGCCGGTGCGGGCGCAGGCGCGTTGTTCCTGTTCCTGGCTTGCATCTGTACAACCTACGAATCCATCGCCGAGCGCAGCGACTGGGGCATTCGGCTTTTCCTGCTCGCCGCCCATCAGCCCCATCGCGGCCTGCTTCAGATGGCGCTGACGCTTCTGCAGCTGTGCGCCATGGCGCTGCTTGCGGGCAATATGCTCTGCGCCGCCCACAGGGCGCTGGCCCTGGCACAAAAAAAGAAAAAGCAAAGCCGGACGCTGCTCGTTCCCCTTGTGCTTTTGCTGTTTGCGGGCGCGCTGACCTTTACCGCACTGGGCGATACATGGCTGATCTGGAGCGCACCACTGCTGGCCATACCAGCCGCCCTATTGCTCATCCTGCCCGGAAAGGGGGAAAAAACGTGAAAAAACTGCTGCTGAGCGCACTGCTTGCCGCACTCTGCCTGGCCCTTAGCGGCTGCGGCGGCGGGCAGGAGATCGAAAGCTGTCTGTTCGTGCTCGCCATGGCGGTGGATCCCGCGCCGGACGGCAACCTGACGGTAACGGTCAAGGCGCTCTCCGGCACGCAGGAGGCTGTGGGCGGCATGCCGCAAAGCAGCCCTGATCCACAAAGCAGCAGCAAAGCATCCGGCGCAGGAACGCCGGAACCGGGTTATATCGTCATGAGCGCCACTGCGCCCAGCTGCCTGCGCGCGCTGAGCATGCTCAGCGCGACCACGCCGCGCACGGTCAATCTCTCGCAGCTGCGCGAGGTCGTGCTCAGCCGCGCACTGGCCGAAACCGACGCCACACTCTCCATCCTCAAGGAAATTCACGCCATGTACCGCGCCAACGGCGAGGCAGTCGTCGTCGTCACGCCGGATGACGCAGGCGATTTCATCCGCCGCCAGCGAGCAATTCTGGGGCTGCGCCTGTCCAAATACCTGGAGGTACTCTTTGATCACTTCTCCGAGCTGGACACCATCCCACCTCGCGCTCAGCTCTCCGCCGTAATCTCCGCGATGGAATCAGACACGACCGACGCCGCCGTCGTCTATGCCGCAGGCAATGCGTTTGACAGCGCGCTCGTCCTTCCCGGCGCAGCCGATCTGGACCGGCTGCCTGGACACCTGCCGCGCACATCGCCCGCCGAAAACGAATACCTGGGCAGCGCCATCTTCTCCGGCGCGCACATGACAGGCACACTCACCGGCGAAGAGACAGGCATCCTCTGCCTGCTGATGGGCAAGGCGCAGCGGCGCACCACGTTCATCGAAGGCGCGCAATACAAGGTGAACCTGCCCACGCGCGTGAGAAGGCGTATCGACGAAGACGGCACGCTCAGCGTGCATATCGCCATGAACCTGCGCCACGCCGCAGGTGAAGTAAGCACGGATGAAACGCCGCTCGCCGCGCAGCTGGAGCGCAAAGCCATGAGCGTGCTGCTCAAGCTGCGCGCCGCCTCCTGCGACGCCGTCGGCTTCGGGCGCATCGCCATCCGCAAAAGCCCCACGATCGACCACTGGGAAAGCCGACTCTGGCCGGATGAATACGAGACCCTGCCCATGCGTATATCGGCGGATATCCGGATATTGTGATGGATCTTCCATAGAAAAAAGGCTTTCTGTGCATCAGCAAAGAAAGCCTTTTTGGATTCATACGCCCAGCGCGCTTCCAGCCAGCGTGCCGCTGAGCAGGCGGCGGATGCCGTCGTAGCGGTAGCGGCTGTCAATCAGCAACAGCGTGCCCGTGTCGCTGCCCGTCCGGATCAGCCGGCCGGCAGCCTGAATCACGCGCACCATCCCCGGCAGCGTCATGCACAGATAGAAGCCATCCTCGCCAATGGCGTCGTAATACGCCTGCATCGCCTTCACGCGTTCATCCGGCACGGGCAGTCCCGTGGATATGATGATCACATTTTTGAGCCTGTCACCCGGCAGATCGACGCCCTCGCCAAACGAACCGCCCAGCACGGCCAGCAGCACCACGCGCTCGCCGTCTGTGCACTCAAACGCAGAAAGCAGCTCATTTCGCTCTTCCTCGCTCATGCCGCGCTTCTCGCGCTGGAAATTTTCGCCAAGCATCCCTTCCTGCCCCAGCAGGATTTCGGCAATGCGCGTCATGTACGCATACGAAGGGAAGAATACCATCGTATTGCCGTCATTCTCCTTCAGGTGCACGGAAATGGCGTCCGCCACTTGCGGCGCGGTCTGTTCCCGGCTGGCATAGCGGATATCGATGGGTTCAATCCGTGCTGTAAGCTGCGCCGGATCAAACGGCGAGGGCAACAGCAGGCTCGCGTCGCCCTCCTCGCTGCCCAGCATCCTGCGCATCGCATCAAACGGCGCAAGCGTCGCCGAAAAATACACCGTGCCCTTTGCCCTTTTGGTGCTTTCCAGAATCTCATCGGCCGCGCTCAGCAGCGCCAGCTCCATGCGCGCATGCTTTTCCCCGCCGCCGCAGAGCAGCGCGTAGCGCACGTCAAATCGCTCGGCTGCCAGCAGATACGCCACAGCAAGCGAGAAGCTGTCCGCCGCCTGCTTGCCTGCGCCCTGCGCCAGCTGCTCGCCCGCCGCATCGCGCACGCGCCGCATCGCCTCGCCAAGCACCTCGGGCGGCGCAGACAGGCTCTCGAAATCCTCCCGCGCGGCGATCTCCTTCATGGCTGATACGGCGCCGCCAAGTGCGCGGTAGAGTCTGTTTTTCCTGCCCAGCGCCCTGCCCGTTTCGCGGCGAAGGCTTCTGAGTTCGTCCAGGCTCACCTGCGCGGAATACGCATCGCGCACGCGCGGGGCAAGCTGGTGTGCTTCATCCACCAGCAGGCATGCGCCGCCGGGGCCGGACAGCAGTCTGTCCATCTCCGTCAGCGGATCGAACACATAGTTGTAATCGCATACCGCCACATCGGACAGCATCGCGATCTCCAGCGACAATTCAAACGGACAAATCCCGTGCCTCTGCGCCAGCGCTTCGATGGCCGCGCGGTCCAGCAGCCGCATATTCAGCGCTTCTTCAAGCGCGCCCGGCAGCCTGTCGTAAAATCCCGCCGCCATCGGACAACTCTCCGGCCTGCAATCGCGCACAGTGCGCGGACAGATCTTATCCTTGGCCGTGATTTCAGCCGCCAGCGCCCGTGCGCCCCGCTCATGGAGCGTCGCCATAGCGTCCAGGGCGCTTCGGCGGCCCGTCGTGCGCGCCGTGAGGAACACCGCCCGGGCGCATCTACCCTCGCCGATGGCCTTGAGCGCCGGATACAGCGCCGCCATCGTCTTTCCGATGCCCGTGGGTGCCTGCGCAAACAGGCGCTTTTTCTCCCGAAGGGCGATATACACATTCGCCGCAAACTTGCGCTGTCCGGCGCGATAGGCGTCAAACGGAAACGCCAGTTCAGAAAGAGACTCATCCCGCGCCTGACGGCGGCAGAGCTTTTTTTCCTCCCACGCACATGCCGCGCTGCACAGCCTGTCAAACTCTGCACAAAGCGCCTGCGCCGTCTGCCTTTCCTCGTATACGGCCACCTCGCCGCCGTGCACATCCACATACAGCACGCGCAGCCATACGCCGTCCATTCCCTCCGCCGCGCAGAGCATATGACCGTATATTGCCGCCTGCGCCCTATGCGCCGGCACAAGCGCCTGCCCCGACGCGCCCAGCTTGATCTCCTCGATCACGGTTTCGCCATCCGCGTTCAAAAAGATGCCGTCTGCACGCCCTGAAACGTGCAAAAGCAGCGCTTCCCCCTCGTAGTCGGCAGAAAGCGCCACCTCTTTGCGGTATTCTCGCTCAAGCGCGCTGCCCTGCCGTGCCCGGTGTGCAGCGGAGCCCTCCTGCATACGGCGTGCACTAGCACCCGCCGGGGTCAGATCGCTCTCATGCAGCGTCGTCTCCACCACGGCACGTGCGCTCATGCGCACAACGGGGCGGCTCATGCGCGCCTCCGTTTCATCGCCGCAAGCAGCACGCCCAGCAGCGCAGCGCCCGCCGCGCTCACACCCAGTGACGCCTGCCATACAGCCGGCGCCTCATACCAGACACGGATGGCGATATTCTCGCCGCCCGGCACGCCGTACAGGCGGATCACGTTGTTCTCGCCCATGGCTACGCGGCAGCTTTCTCCGTTCGCCTCGGCGCGGTATCCCGGATAATACAGCAGCGGCACCTCCACGCCGGACAAGCCTTGCGGCGCATCCAGCGTAAAGCTCATGTTCGTGCCCCGCTTGCTGTATTCGCGCACCTGATATGCCGGCGCATCCAGCACCGCAATCTCGCCCGGCGCCAGCGCGCTTTTCTCCGTGCGCTCATAGGTGTATTCGTACTGCTCAATACGCGTATCGCAGAAGCTCTCTTTCTCCAGCAGCGGCACATCCTGCACCACCATCTGCATGCCGTGTCCGGCAAAGACCACGCACAGCGCTGCAATCAGGCACAATGCCTGCGAGCGCGTCCTTTCCTCCTTCATATAGCCCCAGGCCGCGCAGAAGGCGAGCATCGGCATCGCCGCGCCCACCAGCCGCCACGGATACTGAATCTGCTTGAAGAACGTGGAATACGGCCTGGGCAGGCTGCACGCCCATTCCCACGGAAACGCCTGCGTCGCGCCCAGCAGCATAAGCGCGCCCAGCGCCAGCAGTACACCGGCTATGCGGCCGCCCTCCTGCTTTTCACCGCCGATAAATGCGCGCACGAGCACAAGCGCACAGCCCAGCATCACCGCAAGGCCCGGCACCACGCCCACCGTGTAGGAAAAATCCGTCGCCGCATACGGCAGATCCTTCGCCGCGCCGGCAAAGCCCACCAGCAGCGCGCCCGGGCGCAGCACGTGCTCGCTGGCCATCACCGCCACGCTGGTGCTGATGCCCTCGCGCGAATACGAGAGAAACGGCACAAGAAACCACATGGAGCACAGGAGCATCACACCCGCAGCCTTTGCGCAGGCGAGAATCCTGCGCGGCTCGTGCACAAGCCGCACGACGCATATCAGCGCGCCCAGCGCACAAAGCCCCACGGCAAAGAGCGTGCTGAGCAGGTGGCTCATGAAGATGCCCGTCATCGCCAGCGCCATCAACGGCCATTTCTTTTCGTCGCCTGCAAACACTTCATATGCTGCCCACAAAAGCAGCGGGAAGAAGATCATCGCCAGGCTTTCGCCCATCGTTGCGCGCACATACATATTGGCAATGCGGTAGCTGCACAGGGTGTAGAGCATCGCCGCGCCCAGCGCGATGCGGCGGCTGCGCAGCATGCCGCGCGCGCTCATATAGCATACCGCCGCCGTGGCGAAATTGATCATTATCTCAAACAAGCGTACGCTGCCCGCCAGAGACACGCCCGCAAGGCGCAGCGCCGCCGGGATATACAAAAACAGCTCCGGATAGAACTGCGGCGCTGCATAGCCGTAGCCCAGCAGGGTCGATGCATGGATACGCACAGGGAACTGCCCGGCACGCAGGCCGCTGGCAATGCCCTCGATTCTGGCAAGATGGAAGAAGAGATCGTGTCCATCGTAAATGCCCTTCCACAGAAGCGGCATGGACGCAAACAGCGCCATGAGGACCACGATCAGCGCATCGCGCCTGCGCGCCCGACCGTTGGGCCGCCTGTCCCATGTGAGCACGAGCAGCGCCGTGAGCACCACGCCGGCAAACGCCGCATATGCTGCCAGATCACGCGAAATCACGCCCGTGTCGGCCCTGCGCACGGTAACGCCGTGAATCTGCGCGCCCTGGGGCAGATCGCAGGCGATCGTCACCCGCTCGCATGCGTCCGTCAGTTCAAAGGGGAGCACCTCCGTTCCTTCGCCCGGCGCAAGCTGCGCATGCCCGCCCGCAATAAAGGAATCGCGCAGCGCGCTGACCACGCGTACATCCAGCGCCTGCGGCGAGGTATAAGAAATCTCCGCCTCATACGCGCCCCACATCAGGTTCATGCCCAGCTCACCGTCCACGGCAGGTCGCGTTTTCGGCGCGCCGCCATACTGGTCCGCCTTGCCCCAGTCGCCGCTCATGGTGCGCTCGCGCGCCTCGGCCTTCTCGCGGGCCATAGCGGCCTGCGCCTGCGCTTCGCGCAGCGCTGCCGTTTCGCCGCTGATCATCACCTGCGCCGTCTCTTCTCCATCAAACGACCAGGTGTATTCGCCTCTGTTCGTATAGATCAAGACAAGCGCCGCCAGTATGAGCCACAGCGCCGCAATGCTCCCTATCTTTTTCCCCATATCCAAACCTCCGCTTCCGCGATGGATCCTTTCCCATGACTGTATGATATCATGCCGCCGCGCACAAAGCAAGAAGCCGCCCATCCGTTTGGATGGGCGGCTTTGATTCAGATATTACGCATTGGGATCCACCGGCGGACGACGGCGGCGGCGCGTGGCCGTCACGGTCTGCTCAGGCTCATCACTCACCGGAGCCTTCGGCGCGACCGGAGCTTCCGGGGCCTTCGGCGCAGCCGGAGCAACCGGGGCTTCCGGGGCCTTCGGTGCAACCGGGGCAACCGGAGCTTCCGGGGCCTTCGGTGCAACCGGAGCAACCGGGGCTTCCGGAGCCTTCGGCACAACCGGGGCTTCCGGGGCCTTCGGCACGATCGGAGCCTGCGGCGCAGTCGGTCTGGCATACGGGCTGACCGGCGTCTTCGCTTCCGCATTTCTCATGTAGGACGGCACATCGCCCTGCGCGCTCTGCGGCGTACGCGGCGCGCGCTGAGCGCCCGGGATCACGGCAGAGGTCGGGGCCTTCGGCGCGGAGGGGGCAGCCTGCCCGGCAGAGGAAGCCGCACGCTGGCGCTGCATGTTCAGCTGCGCCTGGCGCATTTCGGTCTCTTCATCCTCGTCTTCCTCGTCCTCTTCTTCCTCCGTCCTGCGGCGGTACACATACACGCCGTAGACGGCAGCCGCAATGGCGATCAGCAGTCCGCCGATCACAAACGGCCAGATGCCCATGCCGCTCTCCTCCTCGACCGGCATGGCAGTCGGCAGGGGCTGAGCCGTCGCAGTGGGAACGGGGATCGGGGTTGCGCCATCATCGTAGGTCACGCCATACTGCGCGAACGAGCCCTCGCTGTTGGCGAATTCGACGATATACTCGCCCTCGCCCGGCAGCGTCACATTCATCTCGAACAGGCCGTTCTTATCCGCAACAGCCTGGCCGACGGTCTTCTTCACCGTCTGCGCGTTTTCCGCAATCGCAGAAGCAACCAGACCGAAATTCTGCGGGGCGTTCGCCGCCGGGATTTCTACGGTCACTTCCACCGTCGCGGTGACGGTCGTATATGCCTTGGTCTTGCCATAGACGGAGAAGGAAGCGGTCTGCGTCAGCGCCGGAACGTTGTTCACGGTCATATCGCCGCTGAAGCGGATGAGCGCGGCCAGCTTGGCCGGCGGCTGCGGGGTCGGAGTGGCGTTTGGATCCGGCGTGGCGGTGGCGTAGCTGGGCATGCCGCTGACCACATTGTTCGTCCAGCTGCCGTCCACAGGGATGAGATCCTGCAGCGGAGAGCCGTTGATCACCACGTCGGTGTTGTTGTTCTTGTTCGGGGTAACGCTCGCGCCCGGCTTGGAGGCTTCCATCTGCTGCTTATAATAATCGGTCAGCTCGCTGATGGTCAGCATCTGCGCCATATCGCTGCGGATGTAGCCTTCCCTGCCGTCGTAGTTCACCTGATACCAGGTATAGGTGCCGTCATATTCGCTGCCCAGCACCAGCAGCAGCGTGTTCTGCGGCACGCGGTCCACAGACGTGCCGGACAGGGACGGCGTGCGGCGCAGGTTCACCTTGTCCTTGATCAGCTTGGCATAGGCGCTGGTGGAATCCGGGCCAATCGGCTCCGGGGTCACCTGCGGCATCGGGGTCGGGGTGGCGAGCTCAGCTTCCAGCTGGGCCAGATAGTCCGCCGTCTCCTGCTCGCCCATCGGACGCACGAGATCCGCGCGGATATAGCCCCACTGACCGCTGTGCTGCACCAGATACCAGGTCATGCCGTCCGCTGCCACCTGGCTCTGGAAGAGGAAGACCACGGTCTCCTGAGCGAGGATATTCTGCAGATAGGCGTTGGGATCCGGGTTGCCGCGCAGCGGCGTGCCGTCGTTGAGCACGCGGGCGAAGATATCCAGGCGCTGCGGCGCGGGGGTCGCAGTCGGCTCCGGCGTGGCGGTGGGCTCAATGGTCGGGGTCGGGGTGGCCTTGGAAGCTTCCAGTTAGGCAAGATATTCTTCCTGCTCCTGCTCGCTCAG
>JAFQIF010000067.1 GCA_017397695.1 Clostridia bacterium | reverse complement strand
TCACGAGGACTTCGCCGTCCTTCTGCCAGTCAGTACCCTGCTGACCGAGCATGAGGGTGGTGACCCACTGAGTGGAGGTCTCAACGGTGCCCATCCAGGCGCCGGTGGCTTCCTTAACCTTCAGACCAGCCTCATACCAGTCGTCCCAGGTCTTGATGGTGGTGTAGTCGACGCCGGCCTTCTCGAGGAGGTCAACGCGATAGTAGGCGACCATGGCGCCAACGTGCAGCGGCATGCCGTAGTAGTGGCCGTCCTTGGAGTAGATCTCAAGACGCGCGGTGACGATATCGTCCTTCAGCGGCTCGATGTAGGAGTCCAGCTCAACCAGCTTGTCGTTGAACGCCAGGATGTTCGGGAACTGGCCCAGCTCAACGTCGCAGGCGTCCGGCGCGCCCTGATCGGACTGGAGCGCGACCTTCATCTTGTTGTGCATGTCGTCATAACCGAGGGTGGTCACTTCGATCTCGATCTGCTCGTCGGGATGCTCGGCATTCCACTTCTCAGCCATGCCCTCGTAGTACTCCTGATGCTGGGCGATGAACGTCCACGCAGTCAGCTTGGTCGGCTCGGCAGAAGCGACAGCGAGAGTCGCCATCAGGCACAGAGCAAGAGCCAGAGCAACGATTTTCTTCATAACGAAAACCTCCTTTTTTATTTTGAGAAGCACTCACCGTACTTCACAAATACAACAAAACGCTTTTGAATCCTTACAGATCATGCGCCAAAATGGCGCATGGCGGGACATCCCGCCAGATAGCCTATTTGTCAAATAACCGAACATTACATTAACGTTAATGTTCTCATCTGTGAAAATTATACCACGTGCTTTGTGAAATGTCAACATGCAAATTGACAAAGCATGAACGTTCATGTAGAATAGAAACAAGATAACAATAACACAAAGGAGGGGAGCCTATGCCCAGAAGCGAAAAGCCGCACCGCTGTACATTGCAGGACATCGCCGAGCGCACAGGTTTCACGATCAACACGGTTTCCCGTGCGCTCAAGGACAAGAGCGATATTTCCATCGCCACGCGCGAACAGATCAAGGCTGTCGCAGACGAAATGGGCTATATCCGCAACCGTGCCGCATCCTCCCTGCGTTCCGGCAGAACAAAGACCATCGGCGTGATCGTGGGCGGCATGTCCAACCCGTACTACGGCATCATGACAGACGCCATCCAGAATGCTGCCGCAGATCTGGGCTATTCTATTCTGATTTTCTGTTCTCGCGACAATGCTGAGCTTGAGTCCCAGGTCGTGGAGACCGCGCTGAGCTATCAGGTGGACGGTATTCTGCTGTTCCCCAGCGCCGGCTCCGAGCGTACCATCCAGCGCCTGAAAGCCGTCGGTATCCCCTGTGTGCTCATGGCGCGCCACCTGGACCGCGAAGAGGACGACTATGTCGTATGCGACGACGAACAGGGCGGCTATCTGGCCGCACGTCATCTCATCGAAGCCGGCCACAAGCGCCTGGGTTTTTTGAGCAGCTTTGACGTCATCTACAGCAGCCCGCGCCGACTGAAAGGTTTTTTCCGTGCGCTGGATACCTGCGGTATTCCCAGAGAAAACGGACTCATCGCCGGCTGCGTAGGCCGGGAAGAAGCGCTGGATCAATTGGAACGCTGGCGTCTCATCGGCGTTACAGGCATTTTCGTTTTCTGTGACGAGGAGGCTTGGCGCGCCGTAAGCCTGCTGCAGGCACAGGGAAAATCCATTCCCAGAGATATGGCTTTTGTCGGCTTTGATAACATTCAGGGAACTCTCCCCATTCCCGCTCCGCTGTGCTCTGTGGAATACAGCATTGCCGGCATGGCGCAAAGCGGCATCGATCTGCTGCGCAAACGCATTCATGAGCCGGATCTGCCGCCCCAGCATGTCATCTTCCCGCCGAGCATCGTCTGCCGCGGCAGCTGCGGCAAAAAAGACTGTCCCAACGTATCTGCACAGATTCCCGACATCTATTCCTATCTGAGATAAGCTAAACACCACAGGAGGCGCTCTATGGCAAGCAGCATTCGTGAAGTACCGCTTTCGCAGGTCCGCGTATCCGACGCATTCTGGTCCAGCCGCCAAAGGCTCATGACCGACGTCACCATTCCCTATATGGAAAAGATTCTGCGCGACGAGGTGGAGGGCGCGGAGAAATCCAACGCCATCCGCAATTTCCGCATGGCCGCAGGCGAAGAATCCGGCGAATTCTACGGCATGGTCTTCCAGGACAGCGACGTGGCCAAGTGGCTGGAGGCCGCCGCCTATTCCCTCTCCCTCAAGGAGGACGAAGCCCTGCGCGCGCGCGTCAAGGAGATCGTATCCCTCATCGGCCGCGCTCAGCAGGAGGACGGCTATCTGAACACCTACTTCACCGTGCAGGACAGGATTCCGCGCTGGACCAACCTACTGGAATGCCACGAGCTCTACTGTGCAGGCCACATGCTTGAGGCCGCCGTCGCCCTGCACGAAAACGCAGGAATGGACGAGCTGCTGCATATCATGCTGCGCTTTGTCGATCACATCATTGAGCGCTACGGCGAAAACGGCGAGGAGGGTATCCCCGGCCATCAGGAGATCGAGCTGGCTCTGCTTCGCCTTTATCGCGTTACCGGCGATCCGCGCCACCGCGACATGGCGCTGCGCTTCCTCAATCTGCGCGGACAGGATCCGGCGTATTTCAAAAAGAACACGCCGCCCGCCACTGCAGGCGTATGCTTCGGCGGCTACGGCATGGATCCGGCGGACAACACCTACAACCAGAGCGATGTACCCGTTCGCAGCCAGACCGTTGCGCGCGGTCATGCCGTGCGTCAGGTATATATGCTGGTGGGTATGGCAGACGCTGCCGCAGAAACCGACGACACCGAGCTGGCCGAGGCCTGCAGGCGTATGTTTGAAAACATCACTGGCAGGCAGATGTATCTGACCGGCGCTATCGGCGCCAGCGGACATCTTGAAGCCTTCTCTGTGGATTATGATCTGCCGCCGGAGCGCTGCTACGGCGAAACCTGCGCTTCCGTCGCCATGGTTTTCTTCGCCCGCAAGATGCTCGGTCTTGACATCGACGGCCGCTACGCGGACCAGATGGAGCTGCAGCTGTTCAACGCTGCGCTCGCAGGCATGCAGCTGGATGGCCAGCGCTATTTCTACGTGAATCCGCTGGAGGTCAATCCGCGCGTTACCATGGTGCGCAACGACAGCAAGCATGTGCTGGTTGAGCGCCCGAAATGGCACGCCTGCGCCTGCTGCCCGCCCAATCTGGCCCGCCTGATCACCTCCCTGGGCGGCTACCTGTACAGCGAGGACGCCGCTGCCGTCTATTCCCACCTGTTTGTAGGCAGCACGGCGAAGACCGCGCATGCCGAGATTGCGCTTACCACCGCCTATCCCTGGAAGGGCGAAGCCGACTACACGCTCTCCTCCTGCTCCGGCAAAGCCTTTGCGCTGAGCATCCACATCCCGGCTCACGCCAGAAATCCTCATATCTGCGTCAATGATGAGGAAATCGCGCCCGATATCGCCAATGGTTACTGCGCCGTCACGCGCGAGTGGCAGGACGGGGACCGCGTGCGCGTGCGCTTTGATATGCCGCCGCGCCGCGTGTACGCCAATCCGCTGGTGCGCGACGCTGCCGGTCATGTTGCTATCGCCCGCGGCCCGATCATCTACTGTATCGAGGGCGTGGACAACGGCCGCGACCTGTCCTGCATCCGTCTGCCGCGCGAAAGCGTGCTGCGCGAGCTCCCTTATGACGAGATGCTGCTGCACGGCGTGGTCGCCGTCGAGGCCGATGCCATCCGCGAGACGCCCACGACCGCGCTCTATCAGGAAGAAGCCCCCGAAGGAAAGCGCGTTACCCTGCGCGCAGTTCCCTACTATGCCTGGAGCAACCGCGGCGCAAATGAAATGCGCGTGTTTATCCGCGAATAACATCGAGAAGCCGGACAGCGCGCTGCTGATCCGGCTCTCATTTTCACACGAAGGAGGAACCCTGATGATCGCTGCCAATCCGCCCATGGGCTGGAACAGCTGGGACTGCTATGGCGCTGCCGTTACCGAAGAAGATGTGCGCCGCAACGCGCAATATATGGCCAGGTATCTCAAGCCCTTTGGCTGGGAATACGTCGTGGTTGATATCCAGTGGTATCAGCCTACCGCCGTCAACCATCAGTACGAGCCTTTTTCCTCGCTGGTGATGGACGCCTGCGGAAGACTCCTGCCCGCGCCCAACCGCTTTCCCTGTGCCACGGCGGCGCAGGGTTTAAGCCACTGGCCGACTATGTGCACAGCCTCGGCCTCAAATTCGGCATTCACATCATGCGCGGCATGCCCCGTATGGCGGCGCACAACCGCCTGCCCATCTGCGGCAGTGAATTCTTCTGCCATCAGGCCGCAGATCCGGGCAGCATCTGTGCCTGGAATCCGGACATGTACGGCCTGCGCTGCGACACAGCGGCAGCCCGGGCGTATTACGAAAGCATCTTTGCACTCTATGCGCAGTGGGGCGTGGACTTTATTAAATGCGACGATATCGCCCGCGAATACCCGCACTGCAAAAAAGAAATTGAGCTGATCAGCGAAAGCTGCCGCAGCTGCGGCAGGGATATGGTGCTCAGCCTCTCCCCCGGCCCTGCGCCGCTGGAGCAGGCAGAACACCTTAAGCGATACACCAACATGTGGCGCATCACCGATGATTTCTGGGACAGATGGGACCTGCTCAAAGGCATGTTTGAGCGCGCGCAGGAGTGGTGCATTCACGCAGGACCCGGACACTGGCCGGATGCGGACATGCTGCCCGTGGGCGCGCTGCGCCAGTGCGACGGTCCGGACGAATGGACGTATTTCACGCAGGCCGAGCAGCGCACGATGATGACGCTCTGGTGTATGATGCGCTCCCCGCTGATGATCGGCGCGGAGATGAGCAAAAACGATGCATTCACGCTGAGCCTTCTGACCAACGCAGACGTTCTGGCTATCTGCCAAGAATCCTTCTGCGCCCATCCGTTGCGCACAACGGACGAGGAAAGCATATGGCTTGCGCCCCGCCGGGACGGCACGGGCATATACGCCGCCCTGTTCAATCTGTCGGATGAAGCCCGCAAAATCGCCTTTGACCTGTCGGATGCCGGTTTTGTGCCCGTCTCTGTACAGGAACTATGGTCTCATGCTCAGGTCAGTGCCGCAGGCTGTCTGAGCGTCACCCTTCCCGCGCACGACGCAGCCGTATTCCTGCTCACGCGCTGAACAGAATCCCAGCAAAAACACGGACGCATCCATGCTGGATGCGTCCGTGCTTTATATGATGCAGCGTTTACAGGCTTTCCATCGCCTTATACTTGTCGTATCTCGCGCCTGCATCCTCCTTCGCCTGCTTAAAGAGCGTCTGCGCATATTCCGGGAATGTGCGCTTGAGGGATGCGTAGCGGATCTCGCCCTCCAGGAACTCCTCATAGTCCATCGTCGGGCGCTTGGAATCGACCGTCATCGGGTGCTCAGCGTTCGGATTATAGCGGTACAGCGTCCAGTAGCCCGCGTCAACCGCGCGCTTCATCTCACTCTGCACGTTGCTCATGCCCGCCTTGATGCCATGCTGTACACAGGGCGTATATGCCACGACGACAGACGGCCCCTTATGCTCCTGCGCCTCGCGCAGCGCCTTGATCAGCTGATTCGGATCTGCGCCCATGGCGACCTGCGCCACGTAGACATTGCCGTAGGTCTGGAAAATCGCGCCCAGCTCCTTCTTGCGGCTGCGCTTGCCCGCAGAGGCAAACTGCGCCACGGCGCCCAGAGGCGTCGCCTTGGAACTCTGGCCGCCGGTATTGGAATAAACCTCCGTATCGATCACGAAGACGTTGATATCCTCGCCGCTGGCAATCACATGATCCAGACCGCCGAAGCCGATATCATACGCCCAGCCGTCGCCGCCGAACATCCAGAAACACTTTTTGGCCAGCTGATCGCGGCGCTCCAGAATCGTCTTCGCCAGATCGCCGCCGTCCTTTTCCAGTTCAGCAATCAGCGCATCCGTTGCCCTGCGGGAGCGGTCATAGTCGTCAAATGTATCCAGCCAGGCCTTCGCAGCCTCGCTGCCCGTCTTTTCGGCGTATTCCTCCACCAGTGCCTTCTGCTTGAGTCGCTGCTGCTTGACAGAGAGGAACATGCCCATCTCCATCTCAGCGTTGTTTTCAAACAGGCTGTTCGTCCATGCCGGGCCGAAGCCGCGCTTATTCGTGGTATACGGAATGCCGGGCATTGGAGAACCCCAGGCCTGAGAACAGCCGGTGGCGTTCGCCCAGTAGACGCTCTCGCCGAAGAGCTGGGTGAGCAGCTTGGCATACGGCGTCTCGCCGCAGCCCGCGCAGGCCGCCGAGAACTCGACCAGCGGCTGGCGGAACTGGCTGCCCTTGATGGTATACACCGGAAAAACATCACCCTTGTCAGAGAGACTCAGGCCGTATTCCCAGTTTTCCTTCTTCTGCACGGTAAAGGAAGCCGGCTGCATGTTCAGTGCCTTTTCCTTCGCCGGGCAGCAGGCCACGCAGCTTCCGCAGCCGGTACAGTCCAGGTCGGAAATCTGCATGGAGAAATGCAGGCCCTTCGCCGCCGCGCCGCTGGCCGGCACGGTTTCAAAGCCTTCGGGCGCGTTCTGTTTTTCTGCCTCGCTGAGCAGATACGGACGGATGACGGCATGCGGACAGACCAGCGCGCAGCGGTTGCACTGGATACACTTGCTGGCATCCCAGCTGGGCACCATCAGCGCAATACCGCGCTTTTCGTAGGCGGTCAGACCCATGTCGATGCGGCCATCCTCGTAGCCCTTAAACGCGCTGACCGGCAGATCGTCGCCCTTCTGGCGATTCACCGGCAGGAGCAGATGCTTCACGACGTCCGGCAGGTTTTCCTGCGTAGCGCGCGCTTCTTCCTCCGCCTGCGCCCAGGAAGCAGGCACATCAACCTTCACAATCTGCGTCGCGCCCGCGTCGATAGCCGCCACATTGCGGCTGACCACGTCGTCGCCCTTGGCAAAGTACGTCTTTCGCACGGCGTCCTTGATCATATCCAGCGCCTTCCCGGTCGGAATGACCTGCATGAGCGCGAAGAACGCCGCCTGCAGCACGGTATTGGTATGGCTGCCCAGCCCCAGCTCGCGTGCGATGCGGTTGGCGTCGATCATGTAGAACTGGATGTTCTTTTCGGCGATCTGCTTTCTGACGGCAGCGGGAATATGCTGCGCGAGCGCCTCCTGCGCCCAGCTGCAATTGAGCAGGAACGTGCCGCCCGGCACAACCTCGTCCACGATGTCATACTGTGTGATGTAGCTCTGGTTATGACAGGCGACAAAATCTGCCTGCTTGACATAATAGGAGCTGGTAATCGGCCTGTCGCTGAAGCGAAGATGGGACTTGGTGACACCGAAGGACTTCTTGGCGTCGTACTCAAAATACGCCTGCGCAAACTTCTCCGTGTTGTCGTTGATGATGCGCACGGTATTGTGGTTCGCGCCGACCGTACCATCGCCGCCAAGGCCCCAGAACTTACAGCGGACAAGGCCCTCGGTATGCTCCTGATAGGGCTTCAGCGGCAGAGAGAGATGGGTCACATCGTCGTTGATGCCCACGGTAAAGCTGCGCACAGGCTTTTCAGAAGCCAGATTCTCAAAGACCGCAGCGATCTGAGAAGGATCGGTATCCTTGGAACTCAGGCCGTAGCGGCCGCCGATCACCCGGATGCCAAAGCGCTCGCTGTTCATCAGCACGCTGCACACATCCTCAAACAGCGGCTCGCCCGCGCTGCCCATCGCCTTGCAGCGATCCAGCACGGCGATGCGCGCCGTCGTATCCGGCAGCGCCGCCAGGAAATGCTTCGCAGAGAAGGGGCGATACAGGTGCACCTGCAGGAAGCCGACCTTCCTGCCTGCCTTCACCAGCTGATCGACAACGTCGCGGATTACGCCGCTGGCGGAGCCCATGGCGATCACCACGTCGGTCGCATCCTGTGCGCCAAAGTAATCAAAGACATGATACTGTCTGCCGGTGATCTTCGCCACTTCGCCCAGATACTTTTCCACAATATCCGGCAGCGCTGTGTAAAACGCATTGTTCGCCTCGCGCACCTGGAAATAGACGTCGCCGTTCTGCACGGTATTGCGCAGGGTCGGATGCTCCGGATTGAGCGCACCGTCACGGAAGGCCTTGAGCGCATCCCGATTGATCAGCGCGCCGACCTGATCCATATCCGGCAGTTCAATTTTATTGATCTCGTGGGACGTGCGGAAGCCATCAAAGAAATGCATGAACGGCACACGGCCCTCAATCGCGCTCAGATGCGCAACGGGCGCAAGATCCGCCACTTCCTGCACACTGCCGGCGGACAGCATCGCAAAGCCTGTCTGGCGGCAGGCCATCACGTCGCTGTGGTCACCGAATATACTCATGGCATGCGTGCCCACCGTACGGGAGGCCACATGCAGCACGGCAGGCAGGCGCTCGCCCGCAATGCGGTAGAGCACCGGCACCATCAGCATCAGGCCCTGGGAGGACGTATACGTCGTCGCCAGCGAGCCCGTCTGCAGCGCACCGTGCACGGCCGTGATCGCGCCCGCCTCGGACTGCATCTCCGTGAGCGTCACAGTCTGGCCGAAAGCATTCTTCCTTCCTTTGGCCGACCAGGCATCCGTAAGACCCGCCATGGGCGAGGACGGCGTAATGGGATAAATCGCAGCTACTTCTGTAAAGGGATATGCCATATAGGCGGCAGCTTCATTGCCGTCCATGGTCACATACGTTCCTGGCATTGCTTGTCACTCCTGTGTGTTTGTTTCAGTCTTTGCCCTTCGCCGTATCGATGCCCGCCGCACCGACGAGGCCCAGGCGCTTGGACGCCTCTTCGCGCATCCTGTATTTGAGCACCTTTCCCGCTGCATTCATCGGGAAGCTGTCTACAAACTCGATATAGCGCGGCACCTTATGACGGGCCATGCTCGCGGTAATGTAGGCGCGCATCTCTTCCTCGGTGATGGAACAGCCCTCCTTGAGGATAATACAGGCCATGGCTTCCTCACCATAACGCTTGTCCGGTACGCCGATCACCTGTACGTCGCGGACATACGGATGGGTGTAGATAAACTCCTCGATTTCCTTGGGATAGATGTTCTCGCCGCCGCGGATGATCATATCCTTGAGGCGGCCGGTGATACGGTAGGTGCCGTCCTTATCCCTGCAGGCCAGGTCGCCGGAATGGAGCCAACCCTCGGCGTCCACGGTATCGCGGGTGGCCTCGGGCATCTTGTAATAGCCCTTCATGGTGTTATAGCCGCGGGAGCAGAATTCGCCGTTCTCTCCATCGGGCACGATCTCGCCCGTCTCTGGACTTACGATCTTGCACTCAATATGCGGGAAGTTGTATCCGACGGTATTGGTGCGCAGATCCAGCGGATCGGTCCACGCAGACATCGTACTGCCCGGTGAGGACTCCGTCTGGCCATAGACGCTGACGATACCCGTCATGTTCATTTCGCCCGGATCTGCTGCGCGGCGCATCAATTCGGGCGGGCAGCCCGCGCCGGCCATGATGCCGGTACGCATATAGGAGAAGTTGGTCTTTTTGTAATCCTCATGATTGAACATGGCGATGAACATCGTCGGCACGCCGTTGAAGCACGTGATGCGCTCCTGATTGATACAAGCCAGAGAGGACTTGGCCGAGAAATACGGCAGCGGGCAAACCGTCGTGCCATGCGTCATGGAGGCCGTCATAGAAAGCACCATACCGAAGCAATGGAACATCGGCACCTGGATCATCATGCGGTCTGCGGTAGACAAGCCCATGCGGTCTCCGATACACTTGCCGTTGTTGACGACGTTATAGTGCGTGAGCATGACACCCTTGGGGAAGCCCGTCGTGCCGGAGGTATACTGCATATTGCACACGTCGTCCGGACGGACGCGCGCCGCCATGCGGTGCAGTTCTTCGGGCGCGACCAGCTCAGCGCGCTCCATCGCCTCTTCAAACGTCAAGCAGCCCGGCTGCTTAAAGCCGACGGTGATCACAGTGCGCAGGAATGGCAGGCGTTTGCAGTGCAGCGGCTTGCCCGGCGTAGCCCTGGCAATCTCCGGACAGAGATCGTTGATAATCTGCTTATAGTTGGAATCCAGGCAGGATTCGATCATGATCAGCGTATGCGTATCCGACTGGCGCAGCAGATAATCTGCCTCATGGCTCTTATACGCCGTATTGACCGTAACGAGCACCGCACCGATCTTGGTGGTCGCCCAGAAGGCAATATACCATGCCGGCACATTTGTCGCCCAGACGGACACCTTCATACCGGCACGCACGCCCAGGGAGATCAGCGCGCGGGCGAAGGTATCCACATCCTCGCGGAATTCTTCATACGTGCGCACATAGTCCAGCGTCGTGTATTTGAAAGCGTACTGATCCGGGAACTCTTCGACCATGCGGTCGAGCACCTGCGCAAACGTCAGGTTGATCAGCTCATCCTTCTTCCAGACATACTGGCCCGTACCGTCATGATTGGGATACAGGGATTTTTTCTTGCCGCGGGTCTTTTCAAAGCGGCTCATATAGTTGACAAAGTGCGGGAAGATGACCTCGTAATCCGGCAGATCCTCCATCCACTCCACCTTCCATTCCAGGGAGATGAAGCCGTCATAGTCGATAGAAGAAAGTGCGCGCATCATATCGGCCACGGGCAGCGTACCCTCACCGATGAGGTTATACGTATCCTGGTCATCGGAATCGCGCAGATGCACATGACGCACATATGCGCCCAGATTCTTGATCGTCGTATCCGCGCTCTCGCCAAAGTCGCGATACGGATGATGCATATCCCACAGGGCAGCCAGCTGATCGCAGGCGAAATCATCCATCAGTGCGCGCAGGCGGGCCGTATTGGCAAAAATACCGCTGGTCTTGATCAGGATGGTGACGCCGGCTTCCTCTGCATCGGGAAGCAGCTCGCTGATGCGTTCGCGAACGGTCTCCTCTCGATCACTAAGCGCAACGACGGTCACATAAGGAACCTGCATATGTCTGGCGATCTGAATGAGTTCCCTGAGCGCGGGAACAAAATTCTCTTCATTAGAAGAAAGATCACAGGATGTATCGAAGCACGGAATGGAGAGCTTCTTTTCGCGCAGCTGACGGGCTGTTGCCGCCATGTTGTACTTGTGGAAGGGCGCGCTGCGCTCCATCAGCTCGGGAAACTTCGGCAGGTTATAGACTTCGATACCCTCAAAGTCCATGCTCACACCGATGTCCAGGCATTCATCCCAGCTCAGGTGCGACCAGCCTCGGGTCGAAAAAGAGAGTTTCATACGACCTCAGCCTCCTCGTAGGTAATCTTGTTGAGCGCATTGATATAGGCCTGAATGCTGGAGCCGACGATATCGGTGGAAGTGCCGCGGCCGGAATAGAGCTTGCCGCCCGAGCGGAGCCGCACGACGGTTTCGCCCATGGCCTCGCGGCCCTCGGTAACGGAACGAATCTGGAAATCATCCAGTTCGTAATGGCAGCCCAGGATATTCTCAATCGCCAGGAATGCCGCATCGACCGGACCGTCGCCCAGCGCCACACCTTCGAGCTTCTGACCATTCTTGTCCAGAACCATATGGGCCATAGAGGAAGAGATATTGCTCGCTGTGATGGAATAGCTGCGCAGCACATACGTGGAGGGTACCTGCATCGCGGCAGAGGCGACGATGGTATCCAGCTCGCGGCTGGTGATGACGTCCCTGCGCTCAGCAATCTTCTTGAACGCCTCGTAGACGCGCGCGCCATCCTCCTCGCTCAGGTCATAGCCCAGCTTTTCCACAGCCTTGAGCACGGCAGTGATGTTGTCATGGCCAGTGAGGGAAATCTCATCCGCCATGTCCTGCACGCCATTGTCAAAGGGAGAATTCTTGCTGCGGCGGGTTTCGCACATCCAGGCGATCTGCTTGACAATCCGGTTCATCTCCACCGTGCGCACCGAGCAGGAAACGCCCCAGGCGTCGCCCTTGGCCGCGATGAGGCGGGATACATTCGAAAGCGAAATCTGGTTGATCTGATAAGCAGCCGCCTTGATCTCACGGACCCCGTGCTTGATCGCTGCGATGGCGCAGGCATCGGCCATAGCCAGCTCATTAAGGCAGGAAAGACCCAGCGTCACATTCCTGAGCTGCGGCACGTTTTCGCAGATCGCATCCAGGAACTCGCCCAGTTCATCGGGCAGGATCGCGCCGGTCGCATCACAGACGGTCACCGTCTTCGCGCCGGCGTCAATCGCCGTCTGAATCACTCTATAAAGGAAGCTTCTGTCGCTTCGGGTCGCATCTTCGGCAACAAACTCGACGTCCGCAGTCTTGCAGCAGCATGCCCTGATCGTCTCTTCAATCGCCCTGAGCATTGCCTCCGGCTTCTTTTTAAAGAGATACTCCATCTGTACCGTGCTCACGGACGCGCACACCTGCAGCCGGGGATGCTTCGCTTCCCTGAGCGCGTTCCAGGTCGCATCGATGCTCTCCTGCGCCAGCGCAACCGGCACGGCCACGATGCTGTTTTTCACCGTGGATGCAACAGACTTAATGCGCAGCGCATCGATCTTGGGCTGCGCGATACCTTCCAGCTCGATCACGGATACGCCCAGCTTATCCAGCAGTTTGGGAATCTCTATCTTCTCTTTAAAAGAAAGTGTAAAATCCTTCGCGCTCTGCTTCATGGTTACGTCGCTGATTCTGATTCTATCCATGTGTTACACCTCTTCGAAAAGTCAAATAAAAAAGTCCTTGAAGCGTCATGCCTCAAGGACGAATATACAATTCGCGGTACCACCTTGATTACAGCAGCCTTGCGGCATACTGTCTCTCTCGGGCTCCATCAAGCCCAAAGCCGGTAACGGGGCGACCGTACTCCACTACTCAAATCATCGTTCTTCGCAGAGTCAACTCAGGAGTGAGACCGCTTGCTTTCCTCCGTACCGGCTTACACCAGCCGCCGGCTCTCTGAAACTTCTGGAAAGAAGCTTACTTCCGTTATAGTCTTTTTCTCTTTGGCTTTGAAATTGGGAACAGTATAGCACAGCGAAGCGTTGAAGTCAAACAAAACTTTCACTTTCCCACAGGAAAATTCACTATTCGTCTCATCCGCAATAGAAAAACGTACTATATGAATCAGCCAGGATAAAATTCTGCAAATTTCCGGAGGCTTCCTCCCCTACAGATGTGCGATCCGGATTCTGGTACACACAGTTCTTTGCAGAAAACCGAACGTTTGTGAAAGAAACGACGTATATACCAAACGGAAGGTTGACAAAATGGATAAACATCCTTATAATCTTACATGACAAGTTGCTAGTGTAATAAATTGAACGACGGTCAATTTATCACCTTGCACAAAATAACGAACGACACCAAAGGAGGAAACCCCATGAAGAAGTTCCTGTGTGTCCTGCTCGCCGCTGTGATGCTGATTGGCTGCGCCTCTGCGATCGCCGAGGAGAAAATCAAGCTGCAGATCTACGGCCAGTATGCCGACGACGACACCAAGGTTCCCTACGACTACGCTGTGGAGAAGCTCGCTGAGGCTTATCCGAACGTTGAGCTTGAGCTGATCCCGCAGGCTCAGGACGACGGCGCCACCCTGCTGGCCCTGGCTACCGCCGGCAACCTGCCGGACATCTACCAGACCGGTTCCGGTATCGTCACCACCCTGCGCAACAGCAAGCAGATGATGGTTCTCAACGACGTCGCCGAGAAGACTGGCTTCCTGGAGAAGGTTTACGAGACCGAGAAAGAGTTCATGATCGCCGACGACGGCAACATCTACGCCTTCCCGTACGCCGGTCAGGAGTACGTCCTGTGGTTCGTGAACACCGCGCTGTTTGAGCAGTACGGCCTCGAGATCCCGACCACCTATGACGAGCTCATCGCGTGCGCCGAGGTCTTCAATGCCAACGGCATCGTGCCGATGTCTCTGTTCGGCCAGGAGGGCTGGAACGCCGCCGCCATGTACGACGTCGTTGCCACCCGCTACATCAACGCCGGCATCAAGGGCATCGACAATGGCACCACCTCCATCGAGGATGAGGCTTACCTGAAGGCCGCCGAGACCCTGGAGAAGCTGGCTCAGGCCGGCGTGTTCCAGAGCGCTGTGACCACCACCAACTACGACCAGGCCTCTGAGATGTTCCTGGGCGGCAAGGCTGCCATGTTCCTCAACGGCCAGTGGTACATCGAGGATGCGACCAAGGCCCTGGGCGACAACGTGACCTGGATCGCCTATCCGTCTTATGACGAGGAGTCCTTCGAAGCCAACAAGCACGCCTTCTCCGGCGGCGGCGGCTCTATCTCCGGCTATGCCGTCAATCCGGACAGCGAGCACGCTGAGCTGGCTGCCGAGGTTGCCGCGTTCATCTCCGAGAAGTACTGCGAAGCCAAGGTTATGCTGCGCAACAACCCGCTCGTCGCTGTCAACACCGGTCTGGTCAATGATCAGCTGCCGAAGATGATGCAGGACCTGGTTGCTGAGATGCCGAACATGACCAGCACCACCGCCTTCACCTGGGGCCTGACCAACACCACCTGGTCCAACGCGATCGGCGTTGCCGGCCAGTCCCTGCTGAGCGGCCAGTACACCGCGCAGGAAGTCATCGATCAGCTGCTCTTCGAGCTGGAGTAATCCCGATAGTGTCCGGCATAAACAACAAGCCGGACGATCCAGTTTAAACTGAAGCTAAAAAGGGGTTGTCGTGTCTTCCGGCGCGACAGCCCCTTCCTTCAATTATGACGGAGGATATTTATGAAAAAATATCTATCTAACCGAAAGGCAATCGTTGTCTTCTGTCTGCCGGCGATCATCCTTTTCATGGTGTTCATCTTCATTCCGATCCTGCAGGTGTTCTACTATAGCTTCTTCAAGTGGGACGGCGTCAATCAGGCGACTTTCATCGGCCTGGACAACTATACCCGCCTGATCGGCAGGGATCCGACCTTTAAGATCGCCAATGCGAACGGCTTCAAGTTCGGCGCGGTCATCACCGTGTATCAGCTTGTGCTGGCAACCATCTTCGCCATCGCCGTTTCCGATAAGCGCATCCGCTGCCGCAAGTTCTTCCGCACGGCGTACTTCATTCCGGTTGTTCTGTCTGTTACCGTCGTCTGCCAGCTGTGGGGCAATGTCTTTAACGCTGACAACGGCCTGCTCAACACCCTGATGAAGGCCCTCGGTTTTGAATGGAGCCAGAACTGGCTGAACGACCGCAATACCGCCATCTATACCGTCGCCTTCGTCAATGCGTGGCAGTGGATGGGTTATCAGTTCGCGCTGATCGTTGCGGGTATCAAGTCTATCGGTGAGGACTTCTACGAGGCTGCCGAAATCGACGGCGCGACCAGCGTCAAGGCGCATTGGTACATTACGCTGCCGCTGCTCAAGGATACCTTCAACTTCTGCCTGCTGATCTCCGTGACTGGCGGTATCAAGGCCTTCTCCGAGATCGACATCATGACCGGCGGCGGCCCGGGCAACGCCACCAACACCCTGACCTATATCATGTACAACCATGCGTTCGGCCGCCAGAACTTCGGCTACGGCCTGACCTCCGCCTCCGTGCTGGTGCTGGAGTGCCTGGTCATCATTCTGGTGCTCAACTGGCTGTTCAAGGACCGCGAAACTCCGCTGTTCGCCCGCAAGAAAGGAGCTGATCTTGTATGAGCAAGGCCAAGAAGTATACGGCTGATGGCAAGAAGCGCCAGCCGCACAGCCTTTCTTCCGTGCTGTTCACGGTATTCCTGTGGGGATATGCGATCTTCTCTCTCTACCCGATGCTCTGGATGATCATGTATTCCTTCAAGGACAATACGGAAATCTTCCAGACCAATCCGTTCGGCCTGCCCAAGGTCTGGCGTTTTGAAAACTACGTAAACGCCTGGAATCAGTACGACGTGCCGCTGTACTTCAAGAACAGCGTCGTCGTCGGCGCCGGCACTGTCATTCTGACCATCATCTGCGCGATGATGTTCACCTTTGCCGTCACCCGACTCAACTGGAAGGGCCGCGAGGGCGCGCGTACGCTGATCTCCACCGGTCAGTTCATTCCGGTTCAGGCGATCCTGCTGCCGGTCGTGCAGACTGTCAGCGCGCTGGGCATGATGGGTACCTACTGGTCCCTGATCCTGCCGTACGCGGCGATCAACCTGGCCTTCTCCTGCATGGTTTACTATGGCTTCTTCAAGGGCATTCCGAAGGAGATGGAAGAGGCCGCCTGTATCGACGGCGCCAATATCTGGCAGACGTTCTTCCTGATCATCATGCCGCTCGTCGGTCCTGCGACCATGACCATCGCGATCTACGTGTTCCTGTCTGCTTGGAATGAGTTCCTGCTGGCCAACGTGCTGGTGGGCACCACGGCCCACATGAAGACCCTCCCGCTGGGCGTGCTCTTCTTCCAGGGCCAGTTCACCACCGACTGGGGGTCCATGGGCGCCACCATGGTCATCGCTTCCCTGCCGGCCATCGTTGTCTACTGCCTGTTCTCCGAGCAGGTTGAGGGCGCGATGACCACCAGCGGTGCGGTTAAGGGCTAAACGCCTCACCTCCCCTGCGCTTTGTCTGGCTTCTGGCAGCAAGCCACGGGAGACTGCGATGCCAAGTCCTCTTTCTTCGCAGAGGCAATCACGAAAAAACGCATGCAAAAAAGAGCTGTACAGCAGTACAGCTCTTTTTCTTAATTTCACGAATCAGGCAAGAAGTGTTCTTTTTTCAGATTCCGTCAAGCTTATCCTTTTTTCTCTGGATTCGGATTCTGCGGCGCTCTTCGCCATGGGCCCAGGCTAAATGCTCATCCTCTGTCTGCAGAATCAGCCGTGGAACACGAACGGGGTTGTCGTTTTCATCCAGCGCAACCATCATGAAGTGCGCATTATTGATTCTGTGCCGCTCCCCCAAATGGTTTTCCACATAGGTATCCACGCATACTTCCATGGAGGACGAACCAACCCAAGTCAATTTGCCTTTGATGACAACCATCTCATTCTGATACGCGCCATGCAGGAATGTCAGGTTATCAACAGAGGCGGTGGTAACATTGCTCATAGAATGCCTTTTGGCAACAATGCCCGCCACCTCATCGATCCACTGCATCAGAATGCCGCCGAACAAGCGATTGGCGCCGTTCAGGTGATTAGGGCGCACCAGATGAATGGTTTCTACCCGCGATTCGTCTACGGTTTTCGCTTCAATATTCATGCTTTTCCCTTTCATTTTCCAAGGCATTTTGAGCCGGAATACTGAGATCAATATAGCATTCTTTCGCGCTTTTTTCAATCATATATCGGTGAATTGCAGGCAGAATAAATGCAGTTTGTCTCTCGCCCTTCCTGCATTATGCGCTCTCCCTGATGCGCAGCCTATCACTGACAAGCGCGATAAACTCCCCATTCGTCGGCTGAAAATCGCTTTCTTTCGGAACCCCGCCTCACGCATACTTATTTTTGTTGCATGAAATATTTTTCTTTGTATTACTTAATTTTCTTCTATTTTTGTTATTGTAAAAAATTCATGTAAAATCATCATTTAACTTATAATAACATATAGTATCTCATGACATGTTTGTCGGGTTTTTCGGGCTGTTTATCGGTCTGTTTTCGGCCCTTTATTGCTGTCTCTCAGGGGTATTATATCATGTGTTTACAGGGGTTTTGGTTTGCAAATCTGTAGAAAACACTTACTTCAGAAAAAGCCTCCGGCATTCACAAACCATCTTCCAATCATCTTTTGAACAACAAAGATACAACCTCGATACATCCAGATATCATCTCTGAAACATCTTTTGAACATCTTTTGAACATCATTGTACACAGATCTGATCAAATCTGCCCGTATGTATGATAATGCGCCGCTAGTGAATTCAGGGGTTTTGTGATTTCTTCATATTCAATACCAAATTCTGCACCAACAACGCCAACAATATAGATTAAAGTCAATGATACAAATTCAAGAGGAAGTTCTAACCCCTTATCCACTGGATTTGTATCAATGCCCGCAAAGCTTCTATCTATTCCTAACCTGAAATGATTTCCCAAACTATTTGAATGCAACTCAACACACGCTAACTTATACATTGCATGCAACCTAACAAGCATGGCATTTAATCCAGAATCTTGATTCTCTTTGCTGATATAATCTACAAGAGAATTAAAACTAGGTATTCCTGTCCACCAATACTGTCCTTTTGTATTTCTAGTTGCTCGAGATTTTGCCGCATTCTCTATTGATACTATTCTTTCAAACTCTATTTCAGGCATAGTAGTTCTTTGTACTTTTGCCATTCTACAGTATTGTAAATCGGCATCAACATAGTAGTCATTAATATAATCCCTAAACGCTGAGCATTTCCGTTTTGATTCTAAAAACGCCAGAACAATAAACTGTTCATATATATTGCGTGCTAATGACAATGCCCCATCTGGATATCCATTTGCACACAGAATACATAGTTCGCGTGTAGTAACTATACTCTTGGCAGCAGCATACAAAAGCAAGTTACGGTAATCCTCTGCAATAACTACATGTTGCTTTTCGACCACTTCTGCGAGCTTATCTTCAAAAACACCAACTAATCCCCAAAGCTCATTAACTTTCCAAGTTTCAGCTCTTATTCTGAGTTGCTTTTCCACATGCTCACCTCAGTATTTCTTGTTTCTTACAAAGATATCCATTCCTTTTTAGTTGGAAGAGGACCCTGAACCCAGCACTTGTCAAGCTTAGTAAAAAAGAATTCTTGCACCTTATCATGCTCATCAAAGTACCTAAACCTCAATTCATCAATTGATTTATTGTTTTTTGAAATATCACATTGATGAAGCAGAAATTGCATATTATATCTTCTTGCACTATTTCCTTCTACCACCAGTGTATATGCCTCATCTTGCCCAAGTGGCATTTTCTCCCCATCTTTGCTTATACATTGAATCTGTGTAAACTCTGCAACAAACTCGCCTTGATAATATGCTTCCAAATTGAAATCCCGGATAATTCGCGATACTCCACTTGTATTACTCACATCTAGCCAAATCGGTACGCTCATGTATAGTTGCGTACGACGCTCACTCAAATAGAATCCCCATGGACGATTTACATTGCCCTTAGAATGCACCAACCTAACATGCATGTTGATTTTTCCGTGTTTTTGCAGCCAATAAGTAAACAACGTTGCTACTAACGTACCGATCACACCGATTATTGCACCAAGTAACCCCGCAACTGCATCAGAACTCAATCCAGAAAAAAACAATTCCCCATTAAGCATAATCTAATCAACTCCAATGCTCATTTCTTTCGGAATCAACTGCAACGAAGAATCTATCAATATCTCCCTCTCACTCTTCCTCCGGTATATACAAATCCCGCATCTTTTCAATATACGCCCTGAAGTCCTCCAGCACATCCGAAGGATACAGTATCTTCACCCTCCTACCGAAACTCAACAACCAGCCAAAGAACAAATCGCTGATTTCCACTTCCGCAGACACGGTAAAGTGTTTGTCATCCACGACGCTGTACTGGGCGTCTTTCGTGCCAAACCGCTCAACGGCCACATCCAAGAGCATGTTGATGAATCGGATGGTTACACGCTTCTTCTTTCCGCTATACATGGAGAATACACGCTGTGCATATGTTCGGACATCAATCTTATCGAATTCCTCTTGTCCCTCACGCAGCTCTCCAGTAAACGATACTCCCTTCATTCTGTCGACACGATAGGTTCTTATCTTTTTTCGATCATACGCAAGCAGATAGTAATTACCGTCATTGATAAGCAACTGATACGGACTAACCATATAATCCGCACCGCTTCGTCGCTCTACCTGTTTGCTGACATCCTCAATTGCATATTTCAGGTACTTGAAGCGAATCTTCTCCGGTCTGTGTGCAACGCCATCTATCCTAAGACTCATCGCGTCATTGATGACCGAAATATTGTTGAGCACAGACTTATTCTCCGTTTTAATGCGATCTACAAGAAAAGCATTGTGTTTGATTCTCTCCGCTTGTCGTTCACTCACAAAACCACAAACCACATCCACAAGACGCTTTGCCTGTCCTTCAGTCACAAACTTTGCGGCATAAACACACTCAGCCAGCAGCCGAATATCGTTATGGTCATAGTGCCGCTGACGAACATAGAAACCTTTTCTATGCGAATCATAAACGATGATTTTGAGTTCATCATCGTCATCATCCTTCAGCATATCCTCAGCTTCATCAATCGTGCAATCTTCCTCCAGCATCAGCATAACAAGATTAATATCCTTGATATCTCGATAGACGGAGCGTCGTTCTGCATCAATACCACATTCCTGAAGATAGGCAACAATATCCTGTGCCGATGACACAATGTTCTCATCTGTATTCTTCAGCAAGTATTGCAGCACCACATACGGCTTCAGTTTCTGATTAAATCGCTTTCCTGAGTGCGGCCCGGCCTTTTCTTCTGTCATGGTGTGCCTCCAAACAGTTTACTAATGAGAGTATAGCACAGACGCAGACGGAGCGAAACGAAATTCTTTTACAAAAATCTTTGACAGTTCAGAATTTGAAAAAAGCAAATTTTTGATATAAAATTATAATATAAGAAATCAGAGAGCGGCCCTCTCAAGGAGTATAATTCAATTGTTAGATTATAAAAACCTATGGTCAAGATTCTACATGGCCTCTTCAAATCTACGTGATATTGCACAACGATACATTGGTGCTTATACACCCGACCAAAAGGATTGGCAAATGAAAGAGTTTCTAAGAGCCACCCCAGACAGCATTGATGATCTCGCACGAACAACAGATATGTGGGTATACGCCTTCAATGAGAAATTCAATGAAATCGATGCCAGATTAGACAGTATAGAAGCAGCTTTAGGAACTAAATCAAAGACAGAGACAAAACAAAAACCTCCTGTCATCGTTCCTGAGATCGAGATCTCTAAGCAGTCTATCAAACAAGCACGAAACGAGATCATCAAGGAACTACAGAAGGAATTCTCCCGTTAAATAGGGTGGGCGACCATTTTCAGATTTGGTGCAACAAAAAACAGCACGAAACCCATCCCCAGATACGACGCAGGGAACAGACACCCTCAGTGTTCTGTTCCCTGTTTTTTCTTATTCTTCTTCTGGAACAAATTCGATGATATCACCCGGTTGGCATTGCAGTACTTGGCAAAGACGAGAGATATTGTCGATGGATACCATTTCATCATTTCGCAGCTTTTGAACCGTCGATTCCGCCAGCAGCTTTTCTTTTTTAATTCTATACGTGGTATATCCGGCGTCTTTGAGCATCTCAAGGACATCAACTTTGAACTTAATAGGCATAGCACACCTCCTC
>JAFQIF010000066.1 GCA_017397695.1 Clostridia bacterium | reverse complement strand
GGCTGTTATGTCACTTCTCATGGGCGGCGGACATGCGTAAAATAGCACTTGACAACACCTTCTTCTGCACGTATAATGAACTCACAATTCAATGACCGCTAGGGGCGCGAATTTGCTGAGATGGCTTTCAAGCCAGTCCCTTTGAACCTGTGTAGGTAATCCTACCGTAGGGAAGCGACGATACTTGCATGCAGGGCCGAAGCTTTTCCAATGCTTCGGCCTTTTCTTGATCACTGCGGCCTGAGAATTGATGAATACGAGAGGAGTTTTCCTATGTTCCAGTTCGCAGAAATCAGTCTGACCACCTGGTCCATCCTCGCAGGCTTGCTTATCTTTGGCGTAGTGCTGTACATTATGACGCACAATCGCCAAAAATGGACGACGCGTATGATGGCCAACGCTTCTTTGTGCATTGCGCTTGCCTTCATCCTTTCCTATGTAAAGCTTTACGAAATGCCTCAAGGCGGCAGCGTAACGTTGGCTTCCATGATTCCAATACTGATGTTCGCCTACGCTTATGGCGTAGCACCGGGGTTGATGATCGGCTTTGCCTACGGTATGCTGCAGTTTGTGCAGGGCGGTTGGTTTGTCCATCCGATTCAGTTTCTTCTCGATTATCCTCTTGCCTTTTCAATGCTGGGGTTTGCCGGTATCGCCAGAAAGCTTCCTGATCATTGGGGTATGATTCCCGGTATTTTAACAGGTGTACTGCTCCGTTTCCTCTGCGCTTTTTTGACCGGTGTTTTTTTCTGGGGAGATGGTGCAGGTGAGCAAAATGTACTCATCTACTCTGCTGTATACAATGGCAGCTACCTGATTCCTGAAACTGTAATCTGTATCGTAATCGCGATGATTCCACAAATCCGTAAGTTAGCCAGACAACTTGCACTGACTAAATAAAGTCATTTCTTCATAGCGGCTAGTAATGGCCGCTTGTTTTATGACGGTCAATTGCGAATAAATCTCTGATATGCTATAATGATCGCGAAATAACGCTGCAAGGGGACTTTTATATATGAGCAATCGCAGTAGCAGCCGCGAGCAAAGCAAGAGAATTGCATTCTGTGGCCTGACGGCTGCTCTTTCCGTCGCACTAATGCTAACTGGCGGTTTGATTCCCATCGCCACGTATTGTGCGCCAATGGCTGCTGGTATTCTTCTTCTGCCGGTCATGCTCGAATACGGGAAAAAATCAGCCTGGACCGCATATGCTGCCGTTGCACTGATTACACTACTAATGGGCGTTGATAAGGAAGCATCTTTTTTCTATTTGTTTATCGGCTATTATCCGCTACTGAAATGGGAGATTGAACGAATAAAAAATAAAAAGCTCCGCCTTCTCTGCAAATTGCTCGTTTTTAACGCAGCCGTTATCATTATGTATCTTGTTCTCGGATTCCTGCTGAATATGAATGCGCTCATTCAGGAATTCACTCAGATGGGCGCGGCATTACTCCTTCTCTTCCTTGCAATGCTCAATGCCTGCCTGTTGCTTTATGACAGGCTTCTGCTCCCAATGGTTTATCTGTATGTCAATAGAATCAGGCCCAGACTCAGGTTTATCCGCTGAATTACCGAAACAGCCCTTCACGTCATAATACGCGAAGGGCTGTTCTATATTAGGCTTATGGAAGCTTTGGATAAAGCGGCTTTTGCGTCGGGTCAATTAGTTCGCTTCGTCCAACGCCAATGATCTCGGTCGTTGCGCGAGCGCTGGTTCGCCCTCCGGAATACTTTCCGATACGTGAAATCTGATTACCCATGAATGTCATCACTGCTGTCTGCCCGCCGTCGAGATTCAGCGCCATCTCACATCCGGCATTGAGCATATGCTCAGCAATGAACGGAATGGTAACGCCAACACTGACATTTCGGATTCTGCCCTCTGCAAGCATCGCGTAATAATGCCCCGGCTCAATCATGCCAATCGCACAGCGCGGTTGCTCCGTCTTGCCATTCTTCATTCCTTCAGTAGCAAACGTATTGATCTCCCCATCCCGCACAAGGTACGGTCCAAAGGAAAAGACGTCCACAGCACCGCGAAGCAGATACTCGTCTGCAGTCAACTCGTCTGAACGATAAACCGCCCAGCTGCCGTCCTCGTTCATTGCCAAAGTATCCAGGTTCGGGAACTGAGCGCGATTAGCTTCCGGAACGCGATTGAAAAACACTTCCTTATCGCGAATCACCATACCCGTTATGGTTTTTCGCCCCATACGGTACGTGTAGTAATCCGTATTAAAGCCCCATACAATCTGGTTTTCCCGGGCAATCTGAGCAGCCTGAACATGCTTACTCTGTGGTTTTTCAGGATTATAAAGGATTGCGCCGACACGCTCCTCACTGGGATCGCAGAAGATATGCGTTTCATACCATGTCAGCACAGTTTCACTGTCAAACTTACGGTCAACACGGACGACGAGTGTTGGAGAGGCATAGAACCAAAGTCCCTGTTCCTCATTCTCATACACATATTCGCCGCTGCTCAAATACCCCTTATCATCCTTCGTCTGTCCGTCTTCCGGCCACGTGATATCTACTACCGGCTTTTCATGCACAGGATGCGGTGTTGGACTGGGCGTAGGCGTAGGACTGGGTGTCGGAGTCGGTGTTGGCGTGGGACTTGGCGTGGGAGTCGGCGTCGGACTCGGCGTAGGAGTCGGTGTCGGGCTCGGGGTAGGCGTTGGTGTCGGGCTCGGAGTCGGCTTTGGACTTGGCGTGGGCGTAGGACTGGGTGTCGGGGTCGGGGTCGGACTTGGTGTAGGCGTCGGCGCGCGAGTTGGTGTTGGTTCCGGCGTCGTACCATCCGGACGCGGCGTAGCCTTCCACTCCAAATTCTCGAAAAAATCGCCGCCAAATACATCTGTGCCCACAGTAGAATGCGCCAGACCAAACTGCGCACAGCTGGTCTCACCCTCATCCGTTACAACAAAGTCTGTCGTTGCCTGCGTAACATGAAGCTCATATGCTGCTTGTGCCAGTTCCAATCCGGTTTTTCCATCCATAGATACAAGCGGAATATGCCAATCCATCACAATGGGATTTTCCTGATACAGATGCAGATACAGCTTCTTGACTTCCCAAGTGCCATACTGTGCAGCAATCTCCGGAAGATATGTCGGATCATTGGACCTGGAGACACAGAACTGCATTACGTCGGCACAGAGCTTATGCGCGCCATGCCCATATTCGCCATTCACATCATGGGTAACGACGACTTCCGGCTTATACTTACGAAGAAGCTCTGTGACAAAGATGCGTGTATCGTTCTTGCGCCAACGCTTGTAGGCGTCTTCCAGCTTGCGGGAATATGTGTCATGGAAATTACCTATCACCGGATAATTGCGTACGCCCATCAGCCATAGACCATTGAGCAACTCACTGCGACGCGTTGTATTGGAATAGGACATGTATGCGACAACAACATTCATGCCCCTTTCCGTATCATACGTCGGTATCGTACCGCCAAAGAAAATCAACTCATCATCCGGATGAGCGGAAAGCACCAGCATATCAGCCTTTTCCGGCGTAGGTTCCCAGCGCTGCACCCATTCCGGGATCTCTCCCTCGGTAAAAACAAATATCTCGTTAATCTTGAACTGCGTGTTTCTGCCGGAGGTATCAATCAGGCGAAAATGCGTCTTGCCGTTGAGATCAAGGAAAACATGATGATAATCATACGTTCCTTCAATCAGCAGCTTCCACTCACCGCCGACCTCCTCTTCAATCGCCCAGCCCTTAGGCATGTCGCCAAAGCAGATATAGAGATACTCCGCTTCTTCCCCCTCGGGCGTCGTAAACTCCACATAAGGATATCGCTGCTCACGACTGTTCCAATAACTGGTGTACTTGCGATCATACAGATTGGTCGTATAGCGGCCCGGAGAGGTCGGATTGCACTCCGCAGTAATATCGCGCGCTTCCTGCGCATAAGCCCCAACCGCACACAGCACCAGCGCAAATGCAAGCGAGAACATCAAGACTCTTTTCATCATTCATCACCTGGCAAAGACATAGGGATCTTCCATCGTACCGCTACCGCCGACAGGCTCAAGACCTTCAAGCAAAAGGCGCACCGCCGGACGACAGCCTTCATTCATCACAACACAGCGAATATATCCAAGATCGCCATCGACCTTCGTACAGCGAGTTGCGTACTCAAAGGATACCGACTGAGTTCGCGTCCAGTATGGGCTCGTACCGTTCTGATACTTGAACAAACCATTGGCTAGAGCATATTCCGTTCCATATGCCCTGCGCTGTTTTGAAGAAGCAAATCCCATATCGCGGTTTTTCAAATCATCTGCCGTCGCAAGAAAAACCATTCCCAATTCATCATCGCTGATCAGCATATTCTGCTCCGCCTGAGAAAACGCTTGATCTTTAAAACATATCTCAGCAATGTGCACTCTCCCCAGTCGCTCACGTGCCTTCAACCTCTCCTGTTCCTCAACCGGAATAGGATCCCCTTCAAACGGACCATTGAGCAGCTTGAACATCTCCGTCTGATTAAACGCAGCCTCAAAGACGATATACTCATTGTCATCCGGATGCACACGATTATTAAAGAGAATATACTCACTAAGAAGATAGGCCTGCGTATCATCGACACTCAGTACACGCCAGAGAATCGGACGAACAGTGCCATCAGCATCCTGCGGAAATTCTCCCAACGCAACATACTGATATCCCGCCTTCTGTTCATATCCGCGTAGTGCAAAGGCATCCTCTGCATGAGCACGCACACCCATCATCAGTGCTAAAAGCAGCACCGCAACATACAGCCTCTTCATAATACTCCTCCAAACGTGTTTGCGTTTCGAATGTTACAATAGCAGAAATCCATCGTGCTGTAAAGCTTTTTGGCGAAAAAGCAACGCAAAAAACGGATACAGCCAATCTGTATCCGTCCATATTCAGGACTTCTGAAGGGCATTCGCAATCTGATCAGCGAGAAGACAGAACTGCTCAATGGAGAGTTCTTCAGCCCGGCACTGCACCCCAAGGCCAACAGTCTCTAAAACAGCTGCAGCCTGACTGCGCTCCAGCGAGAAGCAGGCAATCAGATTATTGACCAGTGTCTTGCGGCGCATTGCAAAAGCACCCTTAATCAGTTTCATCAGCGCGTTTTCATCACAGGCAGAGTACGGCTTGATCCCCCTGCGTTCCAGCACCATAAAACTGGAATCCACCTTAGGCGGCGGTGTGAAACACGCAGCCGGCACATCCATTGCGCGCCTGACGTCACAGAAATACTGACACATAATAGCAAGCGGACCATATCCTTCTTCGCCAGGAGCACTAAGAATCTTATCCCCAACTTCTTTTTGGATCATGACGGCAATAGACCTCGCTTGAGGCAGTGTCATCAGCAGCTTGGTAAGCACATCCGTTGTAATATAATAAGGAAGATTGGCCGCTACGCGAAGCGAACAGCCCTCCTCAAAAGCTTCCTCAACCAGGTTAGACAGATTCGTCTTCATTACATCTCCGTGAATGACTCGTGCATTATCAAAATGCTCCAACGCAACATGGAGAATCGGCAGAAGCGTCTGATCAATCTCCAATGAAACGATCTGTTTTGCCCTTCGGGCAAGGGGCTTGGTTAATGCGCCAAATCCAGGACCGATCTCCAGAACGCAATCTTCCTGCGAAACCAAAGACAACTCCGCAAGCTGTTCCAGCAGATGCTCATCCTCCAGAAAATTCTGTCCCAAGCTATGCTTATGATGAAACTCTCCACTATGTTTTCTATGCTTCAAATTGATTCCTCCCACTGGCCTTACTTGACCAGTTTTACTGATTCGTCATTCGTTTCCGCAATAATATAATGCGGACGACGCTTAACTTCCAGATATGTCTTGGCTAGATACTGGCCAATTATGCCCATGCAGAGCAGCTGCAAACCGCCCATAAACAGAATGATGCATGCAGTCGACGCCCAACCGGCAACCGGGTCGCCAAAGAGGATTCTACGGACGACAATAAACAGAATTGCAGCAAAAGACACCATCGTGAGCAAGAGTCCCATCAGCGACGCAATGGAAAGCGGTGCCTGCGAAAAATTCACAATGCCGTCGATCGAATACCTAAACAGCCCCCAGAAATTCCACTTCGTTTCGCCCGCAACACGCTCTACATTTTTGTAGGGAAGCCACTTGGTTCTGAAACCGATCCAACCAAAGATACCCTTAGAAAAACGGTTGTATTCGCCCATCGCCACGATCGCATCTACCATTTCCCGCTTCATCAATCTAAAGTCACGAGCGCCATCGACAATGTCAGCGTCAGAAATCTTGTTGATGATACGATAGAACATGCGGGCGAAGAACGAGCGTATCGGTGGTTCTCCCTCGCGCGTCACACGACGAGTAGCTACGCTGTCATACGCTTGCGTTTCGAGAATTTCCAGCATCTCGGGCAGCAGTGAAGGCGGATCCTGCATATCAGCGTCCATCACCGCAACATAGTCGCTTTTTGCATTACAAAAACCGGCATACATTGCCGCTTCTTTTCCAAAATTACGCGAAAAAGAGAGATATCGCACGCGGCTATCTTTCGCCGCGAGTTCTCTCATGATAGACAACGTCCCATCCCGCGAGCCATCATTGACCAAAAGCATGGATACGTTATAGCTATCCAGTGATTTTGCGACTTCGCAGACAGCATCGTAAAAAATCGGCAGCGAAGCCTCTTCATTATAACACGGGACAATCAGCGTGACAGATTTTTTCATATGATCACCCTCACACTCTTTCGCATTGATATTATCTTATTGTTTCATATCCAGCAAAAAAAGTCAATAATGCAGAAAAGAAAACCGCCCGGACAGTTGTGTCCGGGCGAAAATATAGCCTAATCAGACGATCAATCGTCTTCTTCCTCATCCTCCGGCAGTTCGCCATTGTGATAGACATCCTGTACGTCATCCAGATCATCAAGCATCTCCAGCATCTTTTGGATCTTTGCAAGCGTATCCGGATCAGTGATCGCATTGGTGTTCTGCGGAATCATGGTCAGCTCAGCACTCAGGAAGCTATATCCGGCATTCTCCAGATTCTCACGGACAGCGGAGAAATCGCTGACCTCCGTGGTCACCTCGAAGCTATCATCCAGCGCCTGGATATCCGATGCACCGGCATCCAGCGCAGCCATCATGACCTCATCCTCATCCATGCCCGGCTTACGCTC
This sequence comes from Clostridia bacterium, assembly GCA_017397695.1. The sequence continues at coordinate 85,741 of JAFQIF010000066.1, read as the reverse complement.
GATGACAAGCATACCAACCTTATCGAACATGTAAGAAACGCAGCCATTGGTACCCAGAGAACCACCGTTCTTATCGAAGATATGACGGATATCAGAAGCCGTACGGTTACGGTTATCGGTAACGGTGGTCACGATTACCGCCATACCGCCCGGGGCATAGCCTTCGTACTGGATTTCTTCGTAATTAACGCTGCCGAGTTCACCCGCAGCCTTCGCAATAGAGCGCTTGATATTGTCATTGGGCATGTTGTTGGACTTCGCCTTGGCGATAATATCGCGCAGCTTGCCATTAACAGCAGGATCGCTGCCACCATCACGAACAGCAATCGCAATCTCACGGCCGATCTTGGTAAAAATCTTACCGCGCGCTGCATCCGCTTTACCCTTCTTGTGCTTAATATTCGCCCACTTAGAATGGCCAGACATAATATAAAACCTCCCGGTTGATTTTGCTACATCGGTCATTATAGCACGGCATTTACCTCATGCGCAACATGGCACTTGCTTTTTTTCTTCTTTTTTTGCTCAAAAATCGAAGAATTGCGCATAAAAGCAGGCAATCTGCTCGTCATGCCGTCATAGGCTTATTCAAAACTGAACCGGAGGCTACTATGAGCATCGCAATCTATCTCTGTGTTATCCTCTGTCTTTTTCTTTTTCCGCAATACACAGCTAAAATTGCTGAGGATGCGCTGTATATCTGGGCATCAGATGTTCTGCCTACGCTATTTCCATATATGGTCTTTTGCCGCCTGCTTTGCCAAAAGCTCCGCGTTCTCTCCTTTCCGGCTCCTCTTGCTGCTGTATTTCTCGGTCTTACAGGCGGATCGCCAAGCGGAGCATCGGCAATTCTGGCATACAGCAGTCGTCTTTCAAGTAGAATGCTGCTTGTGCTTTGCGCATTTACCGGAACCATCAGCCCGATGTTTTTGCTAAGCACTATACCAACATGGATGCATACTCATCACTACGGTTCAATACTTCTGATCAGCCATTGGTGTGGCGCAGCCTTTTCCGCAATATTTACTTATATTCTGCTGCGCTTTTTTCCTATACAACCAGCAAATTCAGCACCCACTTCAGAGGGTTCAACGTCCTCTGCACTCACTCAAAGCATCGACGCTATCCTGCAGGTTGGAGGAAGCATCGTCTGCTGTAGCGTCACTGCAGGCCTGCTAACAAAAACACCTTTCTTTCACGGCATAACGAGGGCACTCTTCCATAGCCTTATTGAAATTTCGGGCGGTATTCATGCACTTTCCATCGCAGATATTCCTATACGCCATAAACTCTTTTACATTGCACCACTCTGCGGCTTTACCAGTTTTTCAATTCTTTTTCAGAACTACGCAGTACTAAAACCACTAGGCATTCACTTCTACCAGCTCTTTATTCCGGCGCTCATTCGCGCGTTGGGCGCCGGTATTATGATGGCAATACTTTTCCCTTTTTCCTGAACCTATGAAAGATATGCTTTAAGCGTATCCAGGGCACGCCGTTCGATCCTGCTGATCTGCGTCTGACTCTTTCCAAGCAGAAGCGCTGTTTCCTTCTGGGAAAGATTTCGATAGTAGCGCAGACAGATCAGTCGTTGTTCCTCTCCTTCAAGTTTTTTCAGGGCCAAGCGCAAATCCAGCCGCTCCACGTCCATTCCAGCGCTTCCCTGAATCATCTCAATCAAAGACAAGCCTGTTTCTTCTGCAGGTTTCTCCAGAGAGATACCAAATCTGCTCAGCTTTCGAAGTGTCCTGCGCATTTCACCCAATATCCATGGCACCGCATACGTGACCAGCCGACACTCTTTTTCAGGATTGTAACGCATTAAGGCCTGTAGAATACCCAGATTTCCTGCTTGTATTAACTCTATCCTTTCATCCTTGCCAACAAAGAATCGCTTACTCAAAGCGTTCAGAAAGGGCTGGTACGCCATGATCACCCTTTCCAAAGATTCCGGCACCCCCATCTGTGCTTCCAGAATTAGCTTATCTTCATCGCATTTACTCATGTCATACAGCATCCAGGTCGTCATTCCCCAAATACTTCGACATTCTAACCAGTGTACCACTACCGGGTTCTGACTCAACATGAACTCTATCCATGAATGAGAGCATCAGAGAAAACCCCATTCCTGTACGCTCCTGTTCAGGCTTAGACGTGTAAAACGGTGTCATAGCTTTATTAACATCTTCAATACCGCATCCAAAGTCCTGAATCTCAATCTGAATCTTCTTATCCTCAAGAACAGCTCGCATAATGATAAATCCTTCCTGGCTTCCATCTTCATAGGCATGCACAACCGAATTGGTTACTGCCTCGCTGACAGCCGTACGGATTTCAGAAACAGCGCTTAGCATCGGATTGGTTCTTACCAAAAATGCGCTGATCACCATACGAGCAAACGCCTCATTTTCCGCATGCGCAGAAAAACTTAATTCCATCTGATTTTTCATTCCTTTACCTGCCCTCCTGCAGTCTCTTCCCTGATAATTCTATGCAAGCCCGCCATATGAAAAAGCTGGTCGACGGGAAAATGCAGACCACACACGGTCATGAAGCCGCCGCGCATATTCATTGTCTTATATCTTCCGATGATCATCCCCACGCCAGAACTATCTATAAAGCTGACGGATGAAAAATCCATCGTCAATTTGCGTACATTTGTGTCCGCAATCAGACGCTCAATATCCTTTCTTAGCTGATTTGCCGAGCAATGGTCGATTTCCCCATCCAGATAAACGGTAAGCTGGCTCCCCTGCAGCTTTGATTTCATCGCAATCGCCTCCTGTGTCTTTTGCTTAGCCGGATGATTCTATATATATGAAAGCCTTGTACATTCATGCATCAATCCAACGTATAATCTGCTTCATTTCGGGGAAAAAAGCACTTAGATCGATTTCAAGGGAGACCTATGCTCATGGAAAAGAAGAAAAGGCGGCTATTGGGTGGTGTTTCCGTCGTTTTGTTTTTGTTCGTTGTTTTTTTTGCTGCCTTTTTTATCGTTTTTGATGTTGCGAACTGGCAGACGCTGAATCCAAAGCTTCTGCATGGACTGGCGCAGACGTCTTCCATATATGATATGAACGGCGAACTGATGAGCAATGTACGCGGTGCAGAAAACCGTATGATCGTTTCGCTATCCGAAATACCAGAGCATACTCAGAATGCGTTCATTGCCGCCGAAGATCTGCGATTCTATACGCATAAGGGGATTGACATATATCGGATATTCGGCGCATTGAAAAGTAACCTGACCAGCAGAACACTGGCAGAAGGCGCCAGTACGATTACACAGCAGCTGGCCAAGCTGACACACCTGAGCAGCCGGAAGACTATACGAAGAAAGCTTGAGGAAATTTATCTTGCTTTCCAAATTGAGCAGCAATACAGCAAGAACGAAATTCTGGAAATGTATTTGAATACTGTATACTTTGGGCGCGGCGCATACGGCATTCAAGCTGCAGCTCACTCCTATTTTGGTATTGATGCATCCAGTTTATCCGTTGCGCAAAGTGCAAGCCTGGCTGCTTCGATCAAGGCGCCTTCCATATACGCTCCTCATATCAGCCCCGAAAGCAACAAGGCACGCAGAGACTACATACTGGCTACCATGAAAGAACACAGTTTCATCACAACGGCCGAATATGAAGAAGCTGTCCAGCAAAGCACATGGGTGCTTGCCAAACAGGCAGATACGGAAATATACAATTGGTATATTGACGAGGCGATCGAGGAAAGCAGCAGGTTACTCAGCCTCACCGCTGACGAGCTCATTCGAGGAGGATATTCCATTCATACAGGCTTCAGTCCGCAACTTCAGGCGATTGCTGATAACGTTTATGCAAATAACAGTCTGTTTCCATCAAACGCTTCAGATGGTACGCCTGTCCAAAGCGCGCTTGCCGTGCTGGATGCTCGCTCCGGTGCTATCCGCGCGATGATTGGAGGAAGGAATTATTCAGTCAAACGCGGTCTGAATCGGGCTACGCAAATGCGGAGACAACCCGGCTCTGCGCTTAAACCGCTGGCTGTCTATGGTCCTGCTCTTGAAAAAGGATACACAACAGCTTCCGTCCTTCTGGATGAAAGAACAAGCTTTACCGGTGGATATACGCCGCAGAATGCTGGTGACCGATACTATGGCCCGGTCACGCTTCGTACCGCTGTACGCAATTCACTGAATATCCCTGCTGTCCGTCTTCTGGAGGAAATCGGAATCGATACAGCCATTGACTATCTGACCAGAATGGGGATCCCTATCCAGAACAGCGACAGAAATCTTTCTCTCGCTCTCGGATCCATGACCTATGGCGTCACACCGGTTGAGCTTGCTGCTGCATATATTCCATACGCTAATGGTGGAATATACCACGAGCCATATTGCGTTCAGCGCATTGCAAATGCTGCCGGAGATGTGGTATATGAACGCCGCATCGATGGAAACCGCGTTATTTCTGAACAGAATGCATACCTGATGACTTCCCTGCTTCAATCCGTTGTCTCCAATGGTACAGGCACACGCATGCTCTCTGCCAATACCCCTATAGCAGGCAAAACCGGCACAGTATCTACAAACGGAGGCAATCGCGATATTTGGATGGCAGCTTACAACACAGAACTATCTGTAGCAGTCTGGATGGGATTTGACCAGACCGACGCAAAGCACAAAATCCCCAACGGTGTAACCGGCGGCAAAAACACCGCCTCTGTCGCCGCAGCATTCTTTAAGGAGGTCTACGCAGGCAGAGACAAGCCTGAGTTTCCTGAGCCAGATGGCCTTATCTGGCTCACGCTGGACAAGCGTGCGATCACATCTCGACGGTCTGTCATGCTTGCAGGCAATACAACACCCAAAGACTATCGAATCAGCGAAGTATTCACCACCGCAAACCGCCCGTATGCAGTCTCCGATCTATGGAATGCCCCTCCTGCTCCTTCCGCGTTCTATGTCTCACACGACGCAGCCGGCTATCCAGAACTGCATTTCAAAGCAGTAGCAGAAGCACGATACCGAATTCAGCGTGATGCAGTCGGCGAATCCGTCATTCTGACAGAAGTACTCGGTTCAAGTGGCCAGAATATGACTTACAGCGATCAAAGCGCTATCCCTGGCGTTTTGTACACCTACCGCATTATTCCTATCCACGAAGAGCTTTTGCAGCAAGGCATTTGGCTAGAAGGCAACCAAGCTGTGCAGATCGCTCAGGTTGCATCCACAGACTCCGGAGGCTTCTTAGCAGGATTACGCAGTCTGCTGCCAGCACTATCCACGCAGGTGCAATAAGTAAGGCAGGGGCTCAAACGTAGCAAATACATAACCATAGCCTTAACAAAAAGAAGCATCGCTCAAATGCGGTGCTTCTTTCATATATGATTACATGCTTCGCAACTCATCACGCTTGGCGTCGATCATCTCCGGAGTCGCGTAATTGAGCGGAGACGTCATACCCAAGCGCGCAAGGTCAAGCCTGTCCTTAGCACTCTCAATATCGCCGTTCTCAATATCATAAAGCGCGAGGAAGTAATTGGTATCAATAGACTTGGGTCTGATTGCAATCGCCCTGTCAAAATACACTTTTGCGGTTTCCTTATCCCCCTTAAGGCGGTAATAGCTTTGGGCCAGATTATCCAGGAAGACTGCATCTTCATCATCATACTCGACTGCTTCCTGATTGAAGCGAATAGCCTCGTCTACATCACCCTTCTCAATTTTGAGATAACCTATGATGCTGTAGAGCGTTCCATTCTTGGTATGACGGAACTCATCCTCCAGAATCTCCAGCGCACGATCCAGATATCCCTTCTGCCAGAGAATGATTGCGTAATTGATATGCAGGTCCGTCTTGCTCTTGGCATCCATCGGCATCTTTTCCAGTTGCTTAATGATTTCAAGCGCTTTGTCAAACTGACTGGTGCGAATCAGCAGCACGCTGTAGCTTTTAAGCAGCTTCGGCTTGTCCATGCCTTTCGCATAGGCCTCCTCGTAAAGCTTCAGAGCCGTTCTGTAATCGCCCTTGCTGTGCGCGGTCAATGCTTTATTGCCCGTCATGTTTCCCATAAAACTCATTGCTTTTATTCCTCCTGAATACCGCTGGCCGGTGTACTTTTCATTTTCCTTTGCAACCTTTCAATTCTCTTTCGAATCAACGTCACTTGTGTCTCATCCTGATCCCACAAAAGGGACACGTTGAGTACATAACGAAGTGCGCCGCTTGCATAATTCAGCGCCCTTGGAATATCTCTGACGACATGTTCGTAATACTTCGCAAGCTCAATATACGGCCATATTCCGCCATCACCTCGAGCAACCATGGTTTGCCAAGTTTCGGCAGCTTCTACCCATTCCTTTTCTTTTTTATAGCTTATTGCAAGATGCATATGTGCCTGGGCAGACAACGTGCTGTGTCCTAAAATCCTAAAGCATGTTCTGGCGCGCTGTGTATTACCGCTTCGCATGAGCGTTCTGCCTACGCCCAAAAGATCCTGTGGATAGTCGATGATTTCCGGCTGTCTGAAAACCGCGCACAGATACCCCGTCAGGCTGGCAAGGCTCTTGACATCCTCAAAATTATGGTGCAGCACATCCTCCAGCAGTGCAAACTCGCCTGTTCGCACATAATCAAAATAACGCTGCGGGACCTGTGATCCCGGAAGATCATCACAGCGATGCTGACCAAGCAAAGCTTCTTCAAGCGAAGCCAGGTTGCAGCGCCTTAATCTAAGCTTATACACACGACGTGCTGCATGCAGAATATCCAGATGCGGCATCTGCGTAACACTAAACCGAATGCGATTCATCACCATGCGAGATTCCAGAAGCGGAAGATCAAAAGACTTTCCATTAAACGATACTACGGTATCAAAACGACGAATTAAAGATGCGATCTCCTCAAGCATAGCACCCTCTTCGCTATAATCCCGCATAACGTATTGCCTGATCACCATGCCGCGTGCATCAACAAAGCCCAAGCCAATCTCAAATGCCACCGTGCCTGCGCCGCCGTTCAAACCTGTCGTCTCCGTATCAAGAAACAGAACCCGCCGGATATCCCAGTTCGTCCCTGTAAACAGCGGATCCACCGCTTTGATTTCTTCCAACGTTGCATATTCCACGCCTTGCAATTCATCAAGCGGAACGATATGCTCCCGTCTGAAAAAGGGCTCAGCCTTTGGCTTTTGCTCCGGCGCCAGCGGCTTGGCTGATGCAACCGCCATCAGCCGCTCTCGCAGATTTCTCATAGCGACATCAGCCTTTCCGTCAGCAGCAGCGCCGTCTGTTTGCCTCGATCACCCACTTCAGCACGAGGCCCCACACAGGATGGACAGCCGGCATCGCACGGACAGCCCTGAATCAACGCATACACATCGCTAAATATCAAGTTTCGCATGCCATAGACTCGCTCGCTCAGGCCGATGCCACCCGCGTAATTATCAAATACCACGATCGTCGGCAGCTTCGTGAACGGATCACGCACACGGTATTGCACACAGATATCACCCGGTGAACACATCAGATACAGCGGAATAATTTGCCTGAGCGCATTAGCAATACCCAGCATACCTCCCTGCAGATCGTCCATAGATAATCCTCCGGTCAGCTGCTCGTCTAGCGCCCACCAACATGCGTTAGTCGGCATTTCAAGCTCCGGTAGATCCACAGGACCAAAGCCAAGCGTCTCCTGCGTATCAAGCTTGAACTTTTTGAACATGGTTACCAGCCACGTAACCAGTACTTCGCCGTAAGCCAGCGACCCTTTTCCAAGCGGCTGCTCCTTGAGCACATCCAGTACCTTTACGCTCGTATTGAGATCAGCGTCTGTGTAATAATCCACATCAACACTGCGCACATAGGCTTTTTTCTCTGTAAAATCCAGTTTTTCCACCTGGAATTGCTGTCCCTCGTGCATGTAGATGGCATGCTCATGCAAAAGCATGGAAACCGTATAGCGGTCCATTTCGCCAATAACATTATGATGTGCAGCGTTAGTAATATCAATGATCACAAAGTTTTCGCTGGTTACCGAACGCAGAGACAGATCAGCAGCAGGGAATTCTTCCGCCATCCAATAATAGCGGCTTCCAGCCAAATTGAGAATACGCTCCTCGCACAAGTAATCCAGCAATTCCTGCGTAGAAACACCCTGCGCGTAGCTTTCACCCACTTCAAACGGCAATTCGTAAGCCGCGCATTTAACATGATTGAGCAGTACATACAAGTTATCCGGATGCACGAGTGCATTCTCCGGAGACTGTCCGAAAAAATACTGCGGATGCGTCACAATATACTGATCCAGAGCAGATGAAGACGCCACAACAATGATCAGCGCAGTATTCTTTCGCCGACCCGCGCGGCCGGCTTCTTGCCATGTACTGGCAATAGACCCTGGATAACCACACATCACGCATGCATCAAGCTGGCCAATATCGATTCCAAGTTCCAGCGCATTAGTAGAAACCACGGCTCGGATTTCTCCTTTGCGCAGACCGCGCTCAATCTCACGTCTGAGCGTAGGCAGGTATCCACCCCGATATCCTCGCACCCTGCCTGCGTTGCCAAGCGGATCGCGTACCCGCTCTTTGAGATGACGCGTCAGCACTTCTACTGTCAGCCTGGACTTTCCGAAAACAATGGTGGATATGTCGTTATCCACCAGCATAGAAGCAATTCTCAGCGTCTCCTGAAGAACAGACTTACGTACGCCAAGCTGACGATTCACTACGGGCGGATTATAAAAAACGATATGCTTTTCTCCGCTGGCTGCACCGCTTTTGTCAATCAATTCTACCGGGCGGCCTATAAGCGTTCGTGCCAACTCTGCCGGATTGGCAATCGTTGCCGAACAGCAGATAAACTGCGGCTTCGAACCGTAAAATTCGCAGAGGCGAATCAGCCTTCGAATGACATTGGCCAGATTGGAGCCAAACACACCTCTATAGGCATGGATTTCATCTATTACGATGTAGCGCAGGTTTTCAAAGAGTTTGACCCACTTGGTATGATGCGGCAGGATGCCGGAATGCAGCATATCAGGATTCGTCACGACGATATGCCCCGCCTGACGTACCTGCCTGCGTGCAGCTGCAGGCGTATCTCCGTCATAGGTGAAGGTTTTCACATCCACGCCCATCGCCTCGATAAGCTCGTAAAGCTCCGATACCTGATCCGCAGAAAGCGCCTTTGTCGGAAACAGATACAATGCACGCGCATCAGGCTCTTTAAGAATTGTGTCAAGTACGGGAAGATTATAACACAGGGTCTTGCCAGAAGCAGTAGGCGTCACCACGCACATATCTCTACGCAGCTGTGCAAAATCAAAGGCGCGTCGCTGATGACTATAGAGTTGGTACACTCCACGCGAAGCAAGCACCGGTGGAATACGGCTGTCAATCCCAGGAGGAAACGCTTCATACTCCGCATCTTTTGCCGGAATTGTCTCCCAATGCGTAACATTCTCCATGAAAGAAGGCGTATTTTTCAGCCAGCCCAGAAGCTGTTCAAGATTCATCCGTAATCCCTCCCAAGCATCAATGCTCCATGTTACGTTCTATTGTAAAACATCTCTGCGCACCATGCAAGAAAATCTTATGATGAAGCAAAAGCGGGCAGCGCCCGCTTTCGCCATATTATGCCAGCACCGTTTCTTCATGCGGCAATTCGATACCAATCTGATCCTGCTTGACCCGAAGCACAATTCGTTCACCGGTGCAGTTTCGTGCAAGCAACAAGTCGCTAAGCGGATCCTCCACGTTTTTTGCAATCACTCGGCGAAGATTTCGCGCACCGCTCATGCTATCCACACCTTCCTTGGCGAGAAGCACCAGAACAGCATCTTCATATTCAAGCATCACACCCTGCCTCGCCAGCTGCTGCGCAATTCTACCAAGCATCAGCGCCGCAATACGCTCACCGTCGGATTGCGTCAGACTATGCATGACAATCAACTCATCGATACGGCCCAAAAACTCCGGTCTAAACATGCGCTTCACCTGTGCCATAATGGCTTTTCCGGTCTCGCTGGGCTGCTCCGCAGAAGCAAAGCCGAGCTTTTTCTCCATATCGAAGGAGACGCCTGCATTCGAGGTCATTACGACGATGGTATTCTTAAAGTTGACCTTATGACCCACACTGTCTGTGAGATGGCCATCATCCAGAAGCTGGAGCAGCAAGCTAAAAATCTTTGGATGCGCCTTTTCAATCTCATCAAACAAAACAACGGAATACGGACGTTTGAGCACAGCATCCGTAAGTTGTCCGCCTTCGCCATGTCCTACGTAACCGGGTGGGGAACCGATCAGGCGGGACGCCGAGGCCTCTTCGCTATATTCAGACATATCAATGCGAATCAGCGCCTCTTCGCTGCCAAAGAGCGCCTCGCTAAGCGCCTTGCACAGTTCCGTTTTGCCTACGCCTGACGGCCCCAGCAGCATGAATACACCAAGTGGTCTGGAAGGATCGCCCAGCCCCGCACGAGAACGGCGCAGAGCACGTGCCATTGACGATACCGCCTCTTCCTGACCAACAATTCTCCGATTCAATTTACCTTCGAGCTGAAGAATGTCCTGTTGGTTATCCGTTCCTATCCGTTCAACCGGCACGCCAGTCCATTGCGCGACAACCCTGGCAATCTCTTCAGCATGAATAACCACTTCGTCAGGATCATGCTCCGTTTTCCATATCGAAAGCTTCGCCATTGAGGATGCCTCATCAATCAGATCAATTGCTTTATCCGGCATATACCGGTCTGTCACATAACGAGCAGACAACTCCACCGCTGAGTGCAGTGCATCGTCGGCAATTGTCACATGATGGTATGCTTCATAACGCCCGCGGAGACCGTCTAGTATCCTGAGCGTTTCTTCCTGATCCGGTTCGCGAACATCAATACGCTGAAAACGCCTTGCTAGCGCAGCATCCTTTTCCACATATTTGCGATATTCTTTATAGGTGGTCGCACCGATGATGCGCACCTGTCCTCTCGCCAGCGCAGGCTTAAGCAGATTAGCCGCATCCATGGACCCCTCGCTCGAACTGCCAGCACCGATGAGCGTATGCATTTCATCGATAAACAAGATAACATTCCCCATATCCATCACGCTGGCAAGTACTTTCTTGATACGCTCTTCAAACTCGCCACGATATTTGCTTCCAGCAATGATTTGAGCCATATCCAATGCATAAACCTGTGCGCCAGAAAGCATTGACGGCACATCGCTTTTAGCAATCCGCGCAGCCAGACCTTCTACCAATGCAGACTTTCCTACACCTGGCTCGCCAATGAGGAGAGGATTATTCTTCATTTTTTTACCAAGCACACGAATCATAGACTCCACTTCCTCGTGACGCCCAATCAGCGGCTCAAGTTCTCCGTTTCGTGCAGCTTTTGTCAGGTTACGCGCATACTGATCCAGTACTTGTTCAGACGGAACACTTTCTTCCTTCTGCTTTTGCTCGGCGCGTTGCACAGCCTCAGCCTCCTGACCGGAAACAGGCAACGATGATGCCCTAATACTCTTGGCTGCCATGGGACGCTCAATTTCACCCGCTGCATCCAGCAATGCTGCACGCATACCGTCGATCGTCTTGCCAAGATACGTGAGCACATTGAGCCCACAACATCCCTCTTCAAAAAGCATTTCCTGCCAGATATGCGCAATGCCAGCCAATGTTTTCTTTTCAGGATTCGCATAGCTGAGTGCGCGCAGCAGCACACGCTGGGCATGCGGCGTGATCCCCGTGATCCTGGAAAATCCAGCTTCACCGCGTCCGTAACGGCTGAGCACCTCTTTTTCAAGTTCTTGCGCCGATAGATCACCCAGGATACATTGTGTCAGATTATCTCCGCTTTTGCACAATCCGACTACAATATGGCCCGTACCCAGCCTTTCCTGACCCATAGCCGCTGCACAAATCTGTGCCTGAACCAGCGCTTTGATTGCACTCTGCGTGAACCCCTTAGGGATATTCACCATATCTACCTCCTGTAAGGTTATCAGATCCGACGCTTAGCCAGCGCAAGAATCATGCTGCGCAGCGTACCCGCGCAGAGCGCATCCTTCATGGCCAGCGGCAGCGGAACTGCCTGCGGGGACAATGCGGCAAGCATCAACGCTGCTTCATCTGAAGTGACAATCTTCTCCATCTTCAGATGCTCTACAATCCTGGCTGCATCAGCGCCGCTGATCGATGTACCGATACGCTGATACAGCGACTGCAGAAGCTCTTCCCTGCTTGTTGCCGCCAGCCGAACGATACGGATATATCCGCCGCCGCCACGCCTAGACTCGATCACGTATCCGTGATCCGGCGTGAAACGCGTCGCCAGCACATAGTTGATCTGTGACGGTGCACACTGAAAATGCTCCGCAAGCTCATTTCTTCTCAATTCTATTTCATGCGTCTCGTCTTCCATGAGCGCTTTGATAAAATCCTCGATCGAATCGCTGAGCAGCCTCATACGAAACACCTCTCTTTATAAATTTAACTTTCTTTGACCTTTTATATTATACGCGTGTTTTCCGTCATGCGCAAGAGTGAATTTCATCCGGACACCCATTCAATCCAAACGAATAAAACCGCTTGCTTCTCCCGGTTTGGTATCGTATAATAAATTGATATGTTTTGCATAGAATGACAGTTTGATAGGAGTTTGAATCTATGATCGTTCTGAGTGCACAGAATATCGCCAAAGCATTTGGTGTCAACGTTGTGCTGAAGGATGTCTCTTTTACCATGCAGCAAGGAGATCGCATTGGTCTGGTCGGCGTAAACGGATGCGGAAAGTCAACCCTGATGCGCATTATTGCCGGCTTAGATTCTCCGGATGGCGGCGAAATCTCCATCGTTCGCGGAACAAGAATCGGCTACCTCGCCCAGCAGGACATGGTAACCAGCGGCGCAAGCGTATGGGCCGAATTGGAAAAAGTATACGAGCCTGTCTTCGAGATGGAAAAGCGGCTACGCGCCCTAGAGGCTGAAATGTCGCATGCCCACACCGATACCGCGCATTTTAACCGCCTCTCCGCAGATTATGACAAGCTGATGCGCAGATTCGAGGATGCAGACGGCTATGCCTGGAAGAGCATGGTATCCGGCGTGCTCAATGGACTGGGCTTTAAGCCCAGTCAATACGAGCAGGAGGTTGATTCCCTCTCCGGCGGCGAAAAGACCCGCTTATGCCTCGCTCGTCTGCTGCTGCAAAAGCCTGATCTGCTGTTGCTGGATGAGCCAACCAACCACCTGGATATGGAAACCCTGAATTGGTTGGAGAACTATCTGGCAGCTTATCGCGGCACCGTATTGGTTATCTCCCATGACCGCTACTTCCTGGATCACGTATGCAATGGCATGGTCGAAATCCTGATGGGTACCGCAGAGCAATACAACGGAAACTATACCCGTTACATCGCCCAGCGAGAAGAACGCTTTGAAACACGCATCCGAGCCTACGAGCTCCAGCAGAAAGAGATTGAGCGCCAACAGGCGATCATCGCACGCTACAGGATGTTCAACCGCGAAAAATCCATTCGTGCCGCAGAAAGCCGCGAAAAGGCGCTTGAGCGTATGGAAAAACTGGAAAAGCCTATCGATGAGCGTGCAATTCACTTCCGATTCGAGGCACGCAGGCGTACCGGCGAAGATGTTCTCCGGATCAATGACGTCAGCAAATCTTTTGGAGAAAAGCACCTTTTCTCCAACTTCTCACTGCATGTCCGTGCCGGCGACCGCATTGCACTCATTGGACCGAACGGTGTAGGCAAATCAACGCTTATCAAGCTGATTACCGGCGACGTAGCCAGCGACAGCGGCGATATACGCTACGGATCCAACGTAGATCTGGGTTACTACGATCAGCATCAAAGCTCCCTGAATCCGGAAAAGACGGTACTCGACGAAGTCTGGGACCGCTTTCCAAGAATGGAGCAATCTGATGTACGAGGCGCGCTGGGTATGTTCCTGTTCACGGGAGACGATGTATTTCAGCCGATCAAGACCTTATCCGGCGGTGAAAAAGGCCGAGTTGCACTGACTGCGCTGATGCTGCGCAAGGACAATCTGCTTCTTCTGGATGAACCAACAAACCATCTGGATATGGATTCCCGCGAGGTGCTGGAAAACGCACTTGCAGGATTCGGCGGAACAATCATCACCGTCTCTCATGACCGGTATTTTATCAACCGTGTAGCAGACCGTGTCATCGAAATGATGCCGGACGGCGTCACAGAATACATGGGCAACTACGACGACTATCTGGAAAAGAAGAATCGTCCAGTTGAGCAGGAAGTCGTCGCCGGGAAGACCAAGACCGAACTGGAAAAAGAAAAACGCCGCGAGAAGATGAACAAACAAGCACTGCGCCAACTCAAGGTTCGTGCTCAGGAAGCGGAAAAAGCAGTCGGTCTCAAGGAAGAAGAAATTGCTGAGCTTGAGGCACAGTTGGCTGATCCAGATCTTTACAGCGACGCAAAGCGTGCTGCAGAAGTGCAAAAAGCCTATCAGCAGGCGCAAAGCGCTCTTTCCCATCTCTATGAGGAATGGGAAAAAGCCGAAGCAGCCCTGCAGGAAGAAAACTGATCATACAAAGGAGTGATTTGAACATGCTGTTTATCGGTATCTGCGGTGCCAGCGGTTCCGGCAAATCCACGCTGGCCGAAGAACTGGCCAGAATGGTCAATAAGAGCATTCTAATCATCAACCAGGACGCTTATTACTATGATCACCCTGATATGACATTTGAAGAACGCTGCCAGCTCAACTACGACGAGCCTGCAATCTTCGATCACGATCTGCTGCTTGATGATATCCGCTCACTGCTTGGCGGTAAGCACGTTCTCCGCAAGCGCTACGATTATCCCAATCATCGCCGTGCTCCACAGCTGGACGAATATCTGGAGCCTCATGATGTCATTATCGTTGAGGGTATTCATGCCTTCTATGACGCCCGACTGCGCGAGATGATGGATCTCAAGCTTTACGTCCGCGTCGATTCTGATATCTGTCTGCTACGCCGCATTCAGCGTGACATCAACGAACGCGGCCGCGCTATCGACAACATCTCTTCCCAATACATGTCCACCGTTAAGCCGATGTTCGATCAGTATATCCGAAATTACGAGCAACATGCCGATGTGATTGTTGCCGGCGGCGGTAAAAATGCCAAGATCAATGAGATTCTGGCCAGCTATATCAATAACGACCTGCATATGTACAGCGGCAAAGGCCGCGGGAGGCCCTGATGCTTAAGAATTATACAAGAGAAGAAAAGTCCTGGATCTTATATGACTGGGCCAATTCCGCTTTTTCTGCCATTGTGGCGGCCATCATTCTTCCTGTTTTCTTCCAGAACGTTGCACAAAACGGCGGCGTATCCAGCGTTGATTCTACCGCTTACTGGGGTTATGCCACCTCTTTCGGCACGCTGATCTGTGCGGTTCTTGCGCCCTTCCTTGGAACGCTTGGCGATTTCAGCGGAATGAAGAAAAAGCTTTTTACGGCATTCATGCTGCTGGGCGTTGTATGCACCTTCTTTCTGGCTATCACTGACAGCTGGCAGGGGCTTTTGCTGTTCTACATTCTTGGAACGCTGGGGTTCTCCGGTTCCTGCATATATTATGACAGCTTCCTGCTGGATGTAACCGATATTTCCCGCATGGATCGCGTATCCTCCGTCGGCTACGGTCTGGGATACATCGGCGGATCGACCATTCCGCTGATTATTTCCCTCATACTGATCCAGTTCGGCGAGAGCTTTGGTATCGCAACGATTCCTGCCACTAAGTTCTCCTTTATTCTGACTGCTGCTTGGTGGCTGCTCTTCTCCATTCCAATGCTGCGTCACGTACGGCAGAAGCATGACATTAAACCCGATCGTAATATTCTCGCGCATACGATGCGCAATATGAAGCACACACTGTCCATGATTATCAGCAACAAGAGCGTGCTTTTCTTCCTGATCGCCTATTTCTTCTATATTGACGGCGTTGGCACGATCATCCACATGGCTACAGTATTCGGCGCTTCCTGCGGTCTGGAAAGCATGGACATGATGGTCATTTTGCTGGTTGTCCAAATCGTCGCCTTTCCCTTTGCAATTCTCTACGGCAAGCTCGCAGGTAGATTTGGTTCCCGCAGCATGATTCTATTTGGTATTTCGACCTACATTGTCGTCTGCTTCCTCGGTTTCAATCTCAAGGAAATGAAGGATTTCCTGATGCTTGCCGTTCTGGTTGGCACTGCGCAAGGCGGTATTCAGGCGCTTTCCTGCTCGTTCTATGGCAAACTCGTTCCTGCTGAAGAAGCCAGCGAGTATTTCGGTTTCTTCGACGTTTTCGGTAAGTTTTCTGCGGTCATCGGCCCCGCTCTCTTTGGTTTGGTGGCTCAGTTGACCGGCATCACCAACTATGGTGTGCTGGCGGTTATGTTTATGTTCCTCCTTGGCGGTTCGATCTTTATATTCCTGGTGCCTAAAAATGTGAGCAAGATTTAATTTGAACGGCTGCCTTAGCACTTGCCTGAGGAACCCCTTCCCCCCCTTCTGCGCTTCGCGGCGGCTTTAAGAGCATAATAAAAAGGAGATCTGCAAAAGCAGGTCTCCTTTTCGATATTGGGTTAGTCTTCGTAGCCGTTCGGATTCTGGGTCTGCCAGCGCCACGCATCGCGGCACATCTCTTCAAGACCTTTTTCGGCCACCCAGCCAAGATCTTCCTTCGCCTTCTTCGGGTCGGCCCAGCACTCAGCAATATCGCCCGGACGACGATCAACGATCTTGTAGGGAACCTTCACGCCATTAACCTTCTCAAAGGCATTGACGATATCCAGCACGCTGTAGCCATGACCGGTGCCAAGATTTACAATCTCGGTGCCGGTGTGAGTCATCGCATAATTCGCAGCAGCGAGATGGCCCTTCGCCAGGTCGACAACATGGATATAGTCGCGCACGCCGGTGCCATCCGGAGTCGGATAATCATTGCCAAAGACAGACAGGAACTCACGCTTGCCGCAGGCAACCTGAGTGATAAACGGCATCAGGTTATTCGGGATGCCGTTGGGCATCTCACCGATGCGGCCGCTCTCATGCGCACCGATCGGATTGAAATAGCGCAGGAGCACAACAGACCAATCCTTATTCGCAGCAGCGATATCGGTCAGAATGCGCTCGTTCATGTACTTCGTCCAGCCATACGGATTGGTGCAGCTGGTAGGCATGGTCTCATCCAGCGGCATATGATCCGGGATTCCATACACTGTCGCAGAAGAGCTGAAAATGAAGCGCTTGACACCATGCTTTTTCATCGCTTCGCAGACAGTCAGCGTCGCATCGATGTTGTTGCGGTAATACTCCATCGGCTTGGCCACAGATTCGCCAACAGCCTTATACGCAGCAAAATGAATAACAGCATCGATCTCATTCTCAGCAAAGATCTTATCCATCGCCGCAAAGTCGCAGCAATCTGCATTGTAGAACTTGACAGTCTTTCCAGTCAGTTCCTGTACACGCTCCAGGGACTTTTCGCTGCTGTTGTAAAGATTATCAACAACAACGACATCATGGCCCGCATTGAGCAGTTCCACGCCGGTATGAGAACCAATGAAACCGGCACCGCCAGTCAGAAGGATGTTCATGGGATGATTCTCCTCTCTCTTCTTGTGCGAAAATATGTACTTGCTGTTACTATTATACCACCGCTTTTGCGATGTGGCAATCGTTTATTCCTCAATAAGGACTGCACGGCACGGCGCGCCGTTTTCTCCCGTGAGCGACAGCGGAAGAGCGCTGAGAAAATAGTGCTCCTTGATGGCTTTTTCCAGTCGGAGTCCTTCCAGGATGGCCACTCCGCTGGAAAGCAGCGTCCTATGGATTTCTCCGTCGCAGATTTCCATATTCTCCACTGTAAGCGCATCAATGCCAATCAGCTTTACATTCAGCCGTGCCAGAAGCTGAGCAGCGCGAAGGCTGAGCACCGCAGGGTTAAACTGACCATCTGTAGGCGTATGCTCACCCTTTGGATCCGTACGCAAAAGAATGCGTTCTCCTTCCTTGACACCGCGCTCGACGAGCATTTTTTCTGTCACAACATTGACCGGGAGAGTCAGCACACGGCATGGACCGATAAAACAATCCAGCGGCATGGTTTCCAGTGTCGCACCGCTGGGAATCATATGCAACGGCGCATCAATATGCGTACCGCAATGGCTTCCGATAGTCAATTCGCTGACTTCGCACATACTGCCCTGCTTAAAGCTGCTGACCAGATGACTACTGAACTTCGGATCACCGGGATAAACCGTCATATCCGGATGAATTTCCTGAGAGATGTCGATAATCTTCATGATCACAGCCCCGCAGCCTCATATGCAGCCACGGCCTCCTTCCATTCCTTGGTAAACTCTTCCAGACAAAGGTGATTATCGCGCATATACTGCGCCACCTGTACGCCTACATAACGCAGATGCCACGGCTCATAGATGATTCCCGTAATATCTTCTTTATCCTTCTGATAACGGATAATAAAGCCATAATCCCAGCAATTCTCTGCAAGCCATTTTCCCTGCTTGGTCTCGCCGAATGCCTCAGTGAATTTCTTGCCGATACCAGCCTTGTTGATCACGTCGATGCCCAATCCAGTCTGATGATCTGAAGAACCAGGATAAGCAACAACACCGTCATCCTTGCCCTTGTTCTTTTCCAAGCGATTATAATACATGGTCTTCTGCGTACGATAGCTGCGATATCCGGAATGGGCATACAAATAGATATCCTCTTCCTGTGCCGCGTCAAAAAGCGCGCACAGCGCATCCGCAGCTGTCTGGCGCATCTGGATCGGATCATAACTGATCTTTCTGCACTTCAAATCCTTTGTCAGATCATCTGGAATATATTCCTCGTCGAGCAGATTCTCTGTATTGGCCAAAACGATATACTCACTGGTGGTCAGCAGCTCATAAGAAATCGGATACGTCCACGTTCTTTCGGGCAACATCTCTTCATACAGCTGCGCTTCCTGAATATCGCCCAACGCAGAAAGGTCAAGCATTTCAGCAAAAACAGGCTGGACTGTCAGCATAAGCGCAAGGATAACAATTGCAGTTTTACTGAGCAGCCTCATCAGCAATTCCTCCCTCCAAGTATTTCACACGATCACCACGTATCATGAGAATATACTCTTCAAACGTCACATTCAGTGCATCGATCTCCGCCGCAGCTTCCTTGCCGACATAGCGAATATGCCACGGCTCATAAATATATCCGGTGATGTCCGTTTTTCCCTTGGGATATCGAATAATGAATCCGTACTCGTGGCAATGCTCTGCCAGCCACATGCCCTCCGGCGTTTCACCAAAGTCATCGACCAGACCGATGCCCAGAGAAGCCTCTCCTTCCACATCCATAGCCAGACCCGTCTGATGCTCAGAATAGCCCGGCTTGGCCACACTTGCATTGGCAGCACGTTCGCTCATCTTGTCAAGCTTGCGCTCGAAAATTGCCTTCTGCGTGGAATAGCTTCTGAACCCACTGGTAGCAAGCAGCGTAAAGCCATCTTCCTTTGCTCCCGCAAAAAGCTCCTCCAGCGCAGCTGCAGCCACGGGCTGCATATAGATGTTCTCCGAAAGCGCTTCACGTGTCGGCGGTACGTCAGGCTTTACCAGCGTAATCGGCACCGCGGGCGCTTTGTTGTATTTATTCACCAGAATAAGCGTGTCCGTCGGATCCTGATGCGGCATCACAAAAGCCCAGGATTCAAACAGCATCGCAGCGCCCAATGTCAGCGCAGCAATTGCTCGCATTGCAAGCATGCAATCGTTCCTTTCTCACTCAAGCCAGACAAGCGCCTTTTCTCCCAGTCTTGCAGACAACTTTCCGTAGAGCTGATCATCAGCCATGGCCTCAATCATAACGCCTGTGTCGGTGTATTCCTCGGATAAAACACTGCCGCTGCTGTGAAGCATCGAAGTCAAAGCCCCTTGAGCATATGGAATGCACACACGCAGTTTCCGCTGCACACCGCGAATCTGGCGCTTAATCTCTTCCAGGAGTACTTCTACGCCTTCACCTGTCTTTGCACTGATAAAATGTGCACCCGGCCATTGCGGCTTCGCTTCCAGCAGATCCACCTTGTTGATGACGTCAATCATCGGCTTGTCCTCGGCACCAAGAGACTTCAGCACTTCCAGAACAACATCGTGCTGATGGAGCATCTCATCAGACGCACCATCCGAGATAATCAGCAGAATATCTGCCAGCAGCGCTTCTTCCAGCGTAGATCGGAACGCATCGACGAGCGCATGCGGTAGCTTGCTGATAAAACCAACTGTATCGACCAACAAGAACTCGCCTCCGTTGGGCAGCTTCACCGTGCGGACAACGGGATCCAGCGTAGCGAAAAGCTTGTCTTCTGCCAGCACATTTGCGTCAGAAAGCGCATTGAGCAGCGTGGATTTTCCAGCATTGGTATAACCTACAAGCGCCACAACCGGCACGCGATTCTTTTCGCGACGCGCACGTCGCAAGCTTCTCTGCTCTTCCAGTTCCTTAATCTCGTGACGCAAATCACTCATGCGCCTGCGGATACGACGCCGATCCATCTCAAGACGCGTTTCACCCGGACCTCTTGTACCAATACCGCCGCCTAAACGGGACATGGACACACCATGACCCATCAGACGAGGAAGCTGATACGCCATCTGCGCCAGTTCTACCTGCAAGCGTCCCTCACGAGACTGTGCACGCTGCGCAAAGATATCCAGAATCAGCGTTGTGCGATCCAAAACCTTCACACCGCGCAGAATGTCCTCCAGATTGCGCGTCTGCACACCGGTAAGTTCATCGTCGAAGATCACAATATCCGCGTCTTTCGCCTGACAGTCCAGTGCCAGCTCATCAGCCTTGCCGCTGCCGATGTATGTTGATGTATCTGGTCTGGTCTTTTTTTGGAGCATGCTACCCACAACAATCGCGCCTGCTGTATCTGCCAGACGAGCCAATTCCTCCAGCGACCGTTCACTATCCAATCCGACAAGATACGCTCGTTCTTTTTCTTCCTGCGTGCTGCTGCTTGCGCCGATCATCACTTCGCTGTCGGCTCGTTCAATCGCGTCCATCCATGCCCGCTGTGGAATCTTTTTAACCGGCGTTATATCCGTGAGGAAAACCTTGTTCACACCGTTTACGATTTCACCCAGAAACGCTGTCTGAATACCTGTAGCCTTGCCATCCTTTGCTCCAACAGCTGCCATTGCATCAAAATGCATGGAACGCAATGAACTGATATCCACATCCGATAGCTGCGGATTGCCACCCGGATGTGTATGAATACAGCGAATCATACTCAGGCGGCGCGTATTACGACGCAGATGCATATCCTTGAGATCGACGCTGTTGAGTCCCCCGATGGTGATATCCAGAATTGCACCGCTGCGAGAAACATAGATGCTGATCTCTCGATTGATCGCGCAAGTAAATGCAGCGAGCACGTCCAGCAGCTCTGCCGGAGCAAAGATTTCGCTCGTCAGATCAAGATCATACAGCGTTTCCAGCTGAGCCAACACAGAATCGCGGATACCCTCTTTATTGCCATAGATCATGAAAAGGTTCTTTCTCCTTTATCGCTTTAAAATCCGCCGGATTGCGGTTACTGTTTTATCGATTTCTTCTGTTGTATTCTGCGCAGCGATAGAAAAACGGATGTCGGCTTGTCCATCCGATGCAAGCCCCATAGCTTCTATCACATGCGAACGTATAGCCGCTCCAGAAGAGCACGCACTGCCTGCAGAAACAGCAATTCCTTCCAAATCCAGCTGCATCAGCAAAAGCGTCTTATTTGCCTGTCCGATCGAAACATGCAAATGCCCCGGCAGCCTGTTTGTCCGATCGCCATTTACCCTGATACCCTTTATGCGCAACAGTTTCCGCTCAAGATCGTCTCGCAGTGCCATCACATGCGCAGATTCCTGCTGCATGCAGCGCGATGAGAGGACAGCCGCTTTTCCCATGCCGACAATGGCAGGCGTATT
Organism: Clostridia bacterium; assembly: GCA_017397695.1. The sequence goes on along the minus strand of JAFQIF010000066.1, from coordinate 63,735 downwards.
TTCTGTACCAGCACGCATGTTTCTTTCCTGCGCGCCGCCGTAGATCAGCTTCTCCAGCCGTACACCACATTTTACATACAGAGCGCCTATTCCCTTCGGTCCGCCAAACTTGTGTGCCGACACTGAAAGCATATCCACATCCAGATCTGCAACATTCACCGGAATGTGACCTACAGCCTGGATTGCATCAGTATGCATCATGATTCCATAGGCATGCGCAATACAAGACAATTCCCTGATCGGCTGAATCGTGCCTGTTTCATTGTTGGCCAACATCACAGACGCCATGAGCGTATCTGGCCGAATTGCCTCTTCAAATTCCTTCAGCAAAACCCGCCCCATAGAATCAACACCAAGATACGTCACCTCATAGCCGCGACGCTCCAGCGCTTGGCATGTATGGAGCACTGCATGATGCTCAACCTTTGTTGTAATGATATGCTTTTTAGCCGGCTGCGCCGCAGCAGCACCCAGCAACGCCCAATTATCCGATTCGCTGCCGCCAGATGTAAAGTAAATCTCGCTTCGATTTGCACCAATTAGATCGGCCACTTCTCCGCGAGCACAGTCTATTGCCCGCCTGCTCTCACGAGCCTGAGAATAACCGCTGCTGGCATTGGCAAAGGATTGAGAGAAATACGGAAGCATATCGGCAAGTACTTCATCCCTGACAGGCGTCGTTGCTGCGTGATCCAAATAGATCATTCCATTCGCTTCCCCCTTCTCTGAAAAAATACATACATATTTAGTTTACTCTGTGCCCGCATTCGTGTCAACCATAAACTTGGCAGAACAATTTGGCAGAATATGGAAAAGCGCATCGGATCCTGCTCCGATACGCTTTATCATATTATTCACTCGTTGACGCAGCCATCATACAGCGGGAAGCGAGCACATAGTGCAAGCACTTCTGCCTTCACGGTTTCTACAGCCGCTTCGCCCTCACGAATGAGCTTTGCAATCAGCTGAGCGATAAGCACCATCTCCGGTTCCTTCATACCTCTGGAAGTAACCGCCGGCGTACCAATTCGCACGCCGCTGGTCACAAACGGGCTGAGCGTCTCCTTGGGAATTGTATTCTTATTCACCGTGATATTTGCCGCACCCAGCAGGCCTTCCAACGCCTTGCCGGTTACACCAGTACCAGTAAGGTCGAGCAGCATCAGATGATTATCCGTACCGCCAGAAACCAAACGAATGCCCTGTCTGGTGAACTCATCCGCCATCGCCTTGGCATTGAGCACAATCTGATGCTGATATACCTTGAATTCATCGCTAAGCGCTTCCTTGAAGCAAACTGCCTTGCCGGCGATCACATGCTCCAGCGGACCACCCTGCGTTCCGGGAAAAATTGCCTTATCAACAGCCTTTGCATACTGTTCTTTGCACAGGATCATACCACCGCGCGGGCCACGCAGCGTCTTATGCGTCGTGGTTGTGACAAAATCAGCATACGGAACAGGATTCGGATGCTCCCCCGCAGCAACGAGGCCTGCAATATGCGCCATATCAACCATCAGAAGGCAGCCAACTTTATCCGCAATCTCACGCAGACGCGCAAAATCAATCACACGCGGATAGGCAGAAGCTCCAGCACCGATCAGCTTGGGCTGAACCTCCATCGCCTGCTTCTCCAGCGCATCGTAATCGATGACCTCTTCGTCATCCGTGACGCCATAGGCCACAAAGTTGAAATACTTACCAGACATGTTAACCGGGCTGCCATGCGTAAGATGACCACCATGGGACAAGTTCATACCCATGACCGTATCCCCCGGATTCAGCATAGCAAAATAGACTGCCATATTGGCCTGCGCACCGGAATGAGGCTGTACATTGGCATGCTCTGCACCAAAGAGCTGCTTAGCACGGTCACGCGCAAGATTCTCAACAACATCTACATACTGGCAGCCGCCGTAGTAACGCTTTCCTGGATATCCCTCGGCATATTTATTGGTAAGATGAGAACCCATCGCTGCAAGCACAGCATCACTGACAAAATTCTCAGAAGCAATCAACTCGATATGCTCACGCTGACGCTTGAGCTCATCCTGCATTGCAGCACAAAGCTCAGGATCTGCAGCATTAATGGATTTAAAATCGATCATATTCGGCACCGCCTTATAATACTTAATTCTCGATTATTATAACCGCAAATCTTGCAGAAATCAAGTTTTAATCTTTCATTTTTCTCGTCAATTTGTTTTTTTGTACAATAAAAACGAAAGAAGAGGAACGGTTTTGCCCATTCCTCTTCTCGGTTTGTATTATTCCAACAGATTACTTCTGCTCAGCAGGAGCAGCCGGCTTAGCCGCTGGAGCAGCAGGCTTAGCAGCCGGAGCTGCAGGAACCTTCTTCACCTTGTCCATCTTGTTGCGCGGAGCACGACGGTCACGCATGGTAATCGCCTTGCGCGGGCACTTCGCAGCACAGGCGCCGCAGCCAGTACAGGCACCCAGCACCTTGTGCTTCTGCTTGAGCGCGCCCTCAATAGCGTCAAACTTACACTGCTTGACGCACAGCGTGCAGCCCACACACTTGGCCGGATCAATGTACGCTTCCTTGCGCAGCTCATACTGAGCAGTCAGCGCACCAGTCGGACAGGCATCGGCACAGGCCATGCAGCCCACGCACTTCTCGTAGTCAAACTTCGGAACACCATTCTCCATGGTCAGCGCGCCGAAGTTACAGGACTTCACGCAGGCCTCGCAGCCAACGCAGGCCTTATCGCACTTCTCCTTTAGGGCGTTGCCCTTCTCCGGATTGTGGCACTTAATCTGTGCGACGATGTTGTCAGGCTGCATGCTCAGCACGTGCTGCGGGCAGGCAGCAACGCACTTCTTACAGCCCTGGCACTTCTCCTTGTCGACAACGGCGATCTTCTTCACCGGATCGACATGGATTGCGCCGAACGGACAGGCACGCTCGCAGGTGCCCAGACCAAGGCAGGCATACTGGCAGGCCTTAGTGCCATTGTTGATCAGGGACGCAGCGACACAGTCGGTGATACCCTGATAGTTCTTCTCCGCGCAGTGATCGCCATAGCCCTGGCAGGCAACAGTCGCCACCATGCGCACGCCAGCGCTGGCGGAGACACCCATGATCTCAGCCATCGCAGCGGTGCACTTCGGGCCGCCGACGGAGCAGGATCCGACTTCAGCCTTGCCTTCGGCAACGGCAGCAGCATAGCCGTCGCAGCCAGGATAGCCGCAGGCGCCGCAGTTCGCGCCCGGCAGGCATTCACGCAGCGCAACAACAGTGGGATTGGACGGAACCGCAAAAACACGACCAGTCACGCCCAGCAGAGCGCCGAAAACGAGACCCATCACACTGATGACAAGCGCAGCGGCAAGAATAGCAGTAATACTCACTTTTGTTTCCTCCTCGCTCCACGCTTAAATCAGACCACTGAAGCCGTTGAAAGCCACGGCCATCAGACCGGCAGTCAGCAGTGCACCGACGAAACCATCCATCCACTTGGGCATGTTGCCAACTGCCAGGCGCTCGCGGATACCTGCGAACAGGCAGATCGCCAGCGTGAAACCCAGAGCGGAAGCCGTACCATTGATGACAGACAGAACCAGGTTATAGCCTTCGGTGACATTCAGCTGAGTAACACCCAGTACAGCACAGTTGGTAGTGATCAGCGGCAGATAAACGCCCAGCGCCTGATACAGGCTCGGCATCATCTTCTTGAGCGCCATCTCGACGATCTGAACCAGCACGGCGATAACCAGAATAAAGGCGATCGTCTGCAGATACTCAAGACCAAACGGCACAAGCAGGAAAGAGTTAACCATGTAAGCGACAAGAGACGCCATCGCCATAACGAAGGTAACGGCCATGCCCATGCCAAACGCAGAATCCAGCTTCTTAGAAACACCCAGGAACGGACAGATACCCAGGAAGCGGGACATCGCAAAGTTGTTAACGAAGATAGAGCCAATCAGGATCGTAAGAATCTGTTCCATTACTTTTCCTCCTTACGCCTTCTTGGGCAGCAGCTTGTTCATGAGCGCCATCATCAGGCCCAGCACGATGAAGCCACCTGCCGGCTTAACCAGCAAGTCCATCGGCATGTAGCTAGTCGGCATCACCTGCACGCCCAGCAAGGTGCCCGCACCGAACAGCTCGCGAACAGCACAGATCAGGGTGATCGCGCAGGTGAAACCAAGACCCATACCGAGGCCATCAGCAATGGATGCAAGCGGCTTATTCTTGCAAGCAAACGCTTCCGCGCGGCCGAAAATAATGCAGTTTACGACGATCAGCGGAATGAACATGCCCAGGGCAGCATCAAGGGCCGGCAGGAACGCCTTGATGACCAACTGAACAATGGTAACGAACGTCGCGATAACCACGATAAACGCCGGAATACGGATTTCATCCGGAATCACCTTGCGAAGCAGAGAAATAAACAGGTTAGAACAGACCAAGACAACCGTCGTCGCCAGACCCATGCCGATGCCGTTGCTGACAGCGGTCGTGATAGCCAGCGTCGGACACATGCCCAGCACCATGCGGAACGTGGGGTTCTCGTCGATGATGCCGTTCATGAAGATTTTGCGAAGCTCCTTCATTTACTGCACCTCCTCAGCGCGGACATAAGCCGCAATCGTATCAAGCGCCTGATTGACAGCGTTGCTGGTGACAGTCGCACCGGCAACAGTATCATACTTGGCATCGGTGATGTTCTGGCCAACCAACGCAGCAAGCGCTTCCTCAGCCAGAGCGGCAGCGCCCCTATCCTCGCTGCTATCCGTGCAGACAGCAGAGACAATCACGCCCTCGGCATCCACAGAGATGCTCAGCGTGAGCGGATGCTTGCTGTTCATGCCCATCACTGACACTTCATATACCTTGGCAACCTCGGCAGTCACAGCAGCAGCTTCCTCAACCGGAGCAGCCTCAGCGGCCGGAGCGGCAGCAGCAGCAGCCTTCAGCGCCTCATTGATGCCGTTGGAGGTCATCGTCACGCCGGACTTCACATCGATCGCTGCGGTCGCGATGTCCTGGCCAACCAGCGCATCGAAGCCCGCGCCGATCAGGTCAGCGCCAAAGCCCGGGGTCTCGTTGTGCTCGGTCACGGCGACGGAAACGATCTTACCAGCCTCGTCAACCTCAACGGCAACCTTCATCGGCTGGAAGCCCTTCACGTCGTAGACGTTGCCGGCAGCAGCCGGAGCAGCCTCAGCAGCCGGAGCAGCGGCGGCAGCAGCCTTCAGCGCATCATTCATACCATTGGAGGTCATCGTCACGCCGGACTTCACGTCGATCGCCGCAGTCGCGATGTCCTGACCAACCAGCGCATCGAAGCCAGCACCGATCAGGTCAGCGCCGAAGCCCGGAGTCTCGTTGTGCTCGACAACACTCACAGACACGATCTTGCCGTCAGCATCCACATCGACAGCAACCTTCATCGGCTGGAAGCCCTTCACGTCGTAGACGTTACCGGCGGCAGCGGTCTCAGCAGCAGCCGGGGCGGCAGTGGCAGTGGACGCAGAGGAAGTCACATCGGCAGCCGGAGCAGCCTCAGCAGCCTCCACCACGATGCCGTTGGCAGCAGCAGCCTGCTTGAGCGCGTCAGCAATCGCATTGGAGGTCATGGTTACGCCGGACTTCATATCGACCTGCACGGTCGCGATGTCCTGACCAACCAGATAAGCCAGCGCGTCCTCGGTGAGGATGTCCGCACCGAAGCCCGGGGTCTCGTTATGAACCGGGGCATTGATCGCAGCGATTGCACCGTCCTGCACAGCAACGTTCATGGTGAACTTGCCAAAGCCCTTAACGGTGTACGGATCAGTCGGAACCTGCGGACCGGCAGCCTTCAGTGCAGCATTGATGCCCTTAGAGGTCATCGTCACGCCAGCCTTCACATCGATCGCAGCACCAGCGATATCCTGACCAACCAGCGCATCGAAGACCGCGGTATCCGCAATCAGATCCGCACCGAAGCCCGGGGTCTCGCCATGCTCAAGGACCTTCACGGACACGATCTTACCAGCGTCGTCAACCGCTACCTCAACCTTCATCGGGCCAAAGCCGTTAACGTCGTAGGTGTTGGTGGTGATCACAGGCTCAGCATTGCCAGCGGCAGCAGCGGCCGCCGCAAGGATGGCTTCCTTATCGCCCGCAGCAGGCGCGATGTTCAAAGTGTTCTTAGAATAAGTAAGGATCTCGGAAACCGCATTCACGAACGCGCTGGAAGAAACCGTCGCGCCGCCGATGGTATCGACGTCATCATTCAGGGTATCCGGATCGGCAGCAATGGCGATGAACTGATCCTTGAAGTCAGCCTCGCCAACCTTGGTGCCCAGACCGGCGGTCTCCTGCAGAGCGCCAACAAAAGTCTGGGTAATGTGGCCTTCGGTGCTGATGCCGACGGTGATCGGAATCGGTCCGCCGTAGCCCTGCGGCGCAGCAGTCAGCGCATAGCCAACGGTCGCACCGGAAGCATCCTTGGCTTCGAAGATCTCGTCGAGGGTGCTGCCCTCAGCCAGGCCTTCATATTCAATCTGAGCATATTCGCAGCCCGGAAGCACGGTATTGAGCGCTTCCATCTTGGCGGCGAGCTTCTGGGCCTCGATCGGGCCCTTGGTCACTTCGTTAGTCATCGCCAGCGCGACGGCAGCCACAAGCGCGAACACGAAGAGACGAAGCGCGAGCTTAAAAATGTCACCCATTACTTCTTAACCTCCCCAAAGCTCTTGGTGCCGGTCACACGCTCGATTAGCGGAGACACGACGTTCATCAGCAGGATGGCGAAGGAGCACCACTCTGCCGGGGCCTTCTTGCCAAAGCGGAACCAGAACAACAGCAGACCGCAGCCCAGACCAAAGATGATCTTGCCCTTGGCAGTCGTCGGAGAAGACGAATAGTCGGTCGCCATAAAGAACGCGCCCAGGATCAGGCCGCCGGAGAGAACCTGATACAGTGCAACATTCACATCAAAGCCGGTGAAGAGCAGATAGCACACGGCGAAAGAACCGATGAATGCCACCGGAATGTGCCAGGTGATGACCTTCTTATACAACAGGTATGCACCGCCCAGCAGCAGCGCGATCTTACAGGTCTCGCCGATGGTACCCGGAATGTTGCCCAGCGCAAGCTGAGCCAGGGTGAAGCTGCCATTGGCAGCGCCGGAAACAGGCGTAACGGAAGCAATGGTATCCACACCCGCCAGATTGCCAAACGCCGGAGCGGCGAAGGTGTTCATAACACTCGCCCAGGACAGCGCAAGAATCGCACGGGCAGCCAGGGCCGGGTTGATGAAGTTCTGGCCGATGCCGCCGAAGATCATCTTGCACAGCAGAATCGCAATGATGCTGCCGATCACCGGCATCCAGTACGGAACGGTGGACGGCAGGTTCATCGCCAGGAGCATACCGGTAACCACAGCGCTGAAATCGCCGGTGGTATCCTTAATATGAGCAGCCTTGCAGTAGAACTTTTCGCTCAGAACCGCAGCCGCAACAGACAATACGAGGATGATTGCCGCGCGGTAACCGAAGAACAGCACACCGACGAGGCAGGCAGGCAGCATCGCAAGGCACACGTCCTGCATGATGCTCCTGGTCGACACATTGTCGCGCAGATGCGGAGAACACGAAACAACATACTTAGACATTTTCACGTTCCTCCGTAACTATTAAGCCTTGATGTTGCCGCCCATGCACTTGGCAACCTTGATGGCCTGCAGCAGTTCACGCTTGGCCGGGCAGGAATACGTACAGGAGCCGCACTCCATGCAATTGAGCGCACCGGCAGCCAGCGCACCGGCGTAATCGCCATGGCGCACGAGCGCGTCCATCTTCGCCGGCATCAGGCCCATCGGGCAGGCACGGGAACAACGGCCGCAACGGATGCAGGCGGACTCCTCCGGGCTGACGCTCTCATCGCCCAGCGGCAGGAAAGCGCTGAAATTCTTGGTAATCGGCGTATTGAGGGTGGACATCGTTCTGCCCATCATCGGACCGCCGCAGATCAGCTTGCGCACGCCTTCGGTCATGCCGCCAACCTGATCGATCACATCCAGCAGATCAACACCGATGCGAACACGCAGATTGCACGGATTGGCCACACGACCGGCAACGGTCACGACGCGATCGATAATCGGCTGACCCTTGCGCACCGCATCGGACAGCGCGGCGCAGGTCGCCACGTTCATCACAACACACTGAACAGCGCTGGGCAGCTTGCCATTGGGCACCTTGCGACCGGTCAGAGCATAGATGAGCATCTTCTCATAGCCCTGCGGATACTTCGCCGGCAGCGCAACAACCTCGATACCCTCGGTCGCAGCAGCCTTCATCGCCTCAATGGCGTCCGGCTTGTTGTCCTCAATACCAACTTTGGCGCACTTGATATCAAGCGCCTTCATCGCAAAGCGGATACCATCGATCACCTGAGCGGCATTCTCAACCATCAGGCGATGATCGCTGGTCAAATACGGTTCACATTCGCTGCCGTTAATCACAAGCGTATCCGGCTTGGGATCAAGCTTGCTGTTATCAAGCTTGACAAAGGTCGGGAACGTTGCACCGCCAAGGCCGACAACACCGCAGTCACGCGCAATCTTGATGATATCCTGTGCATTGAGCGCATCAACATTCTCGCACGGCTTGACGGACTCGTCCCAGCGATCCTCATAGTCGTTCTCGATCACAACGGCAGGCACGCTCTTACCGGTAGCAAGGACGCAGGTCGTCAACGCAACAACCTTACCGGAAACAGATGCATGAACCGGCGCAGAAATGAATCCCTGCGCCTCACCGATGACCTGGCCCATATTGACCACCTGACCCACCTTCACGCAGCACGCCGCAGGGGCGCCCAGATGCTGGGACATGGCAATCGTCACTCGAGCCGGGGCAGCCGCGTTCACAATCGGCTGAGACTGGGTCGAGTTTTTACCGTTGCCAATCTCATGAGGATGGACGCCGCCGCCAAATGTCTGGGTAGTAGCCACAGACAAGTTCCTCCCTTCACTTTTCAATCCATTACTTAAGGAATTGAAGTAAAATGTTACGCTTCATTATACCATACAAAGGGATAAAAGCAAAGGAAGTTTTCTTCATTTTTATCAAGACCGTCATTTTTACATCGCTCACCGGGGCGATTTTTGTCATTTTATGCATTTATATCTTTCGATTTATATTCCATAAAAAAGACTTGCGGCCTGTTTTATAAAAACAGACCGTAAGTCTATGTTCCTTTGTTCAGAGAAGAATGCAAACCATTCCCCCGCTGCCCTCATTAATGATTTTCTCCAGGGTCTGCTGTACCTTCAGCTGTGTATCAACCGGCATATGCATCAGCTTGTTGGATAATCCTTCTCTGACAAGATCCGATAACGGCTTCCCAAAGAGATTGCTTCCCCATAGTTTCTGAGGATTCTGTTCAAATCCCTCCATCAGATAGCGGATCATCTCTTCGGATTGCTGCTCCGTACCCACTACAGGCGATACTTCCGTTTGAATATCTACCCGAATCAGATGAAGGCTCGGCGCGCTTGCACGCAGCTTCACACCAAAGTGTCCGCCCTGACGCATGATTTCCGGCTCCTGGAGCGTCATCTCCTCCAACAACGGTGGAACCAGTCCATATCCCGTCTCTCGTACAGACTTAAGCGCCTGAGCAACATGGTCGTATTCTCTCTTTGCTGCCACGAGTTCTCTCATCAGTGCCAGCAGATGCGCATCTCCCTGGATTTCCGTTCCACACTGTTCAGCCAAAATCTTACTGAACAACCCTTCCTGAAGATTCATCTGAAGTGCAACACTTCCGCTTCCATGATGTACACTTTTTTTCGTCACGTTCTCTATATAAGGGTTATCCTCCATGGCCTTGGCCATGCTTTCAACATCCTCTATTCTTGGTCTTTCCCCTGACGCCTGAGTGACTCCGGATGCAAGACTCTCCATCAGCCAATGGCTGCTTTCCAACGCGCTGAGCCACTCCGGCGTTTGTATACTCAAAGAGATTATGGGAAACTGTCCAAGTATCTTTTCAAGCACTACACGGATATCTCCCTCGTCAATTCTCATCACATTGAGCGCGAGAACAGGTACATCATGTATCTCTTCCAGTTTTTTTGCCAGTTCTTGCGCCCTTGCAGAAGAGGGATTCTCCGTATTAAGAACGACAACGAACGGTTTCTTCAGTTTCTTCAGTTCACCAATGACTCTGTTTTCCGCCGGGACATAGTTCTCCCTCGGCAAATCCGTCACACTTCCATCCGTCGTAATTACCAAGCCGATGGTTGAATGCTCGCTGATCACTTTTTTTGTACCGATCTCAGCAGCCTGCTCAAAGGGAATCTCTTCACCTGCCCATGGCGTCCGCACCATGCGCAGCGCTCCTCCTTCTTGAGTACCCAATGCACCGTCAACCAGATAACCCACACTGTCAATCAGTCGCAGCCGTACCCGATTCTCCGATGGCAGCATAATTTCCACAGCATCATTGGGAACAAAGGTGGGCTGTGTGGTCATGACCGTTCGTCCGCTTCCGCTTTGCGGCATTTCATCCTGCATCCTTGCTCGTATGTGGTCATTCTCAATTCCGGGAAGCACAAGCTTTTCCATCAATCTCGCAATAAAGGTGGATTTTCCCGTTCTGACCGGACCAACAATGCCAATATATACGTCTCCCTGTGTTCTCTCAGAAATATCATTGTACAGATCGTAAGCTTCCATCATCATCCCTCCCTGCCGTCACGCAAAGGTATGCATGCGCGGGAGCAAGTATGCTGCACTTTACAGCGACGCTTCAGACGGAACCTGAAGCATCACCGTGAATTCCAGTTCCTCTCCCTGAGGAATCCGATCCTGTACAGTCAATTCCGCCAGACCAGGAATCCTATACACGGTCAGTTCAACCGAATCTCCCGACTGCTTTGCCGCAATGCGATTGGTCAGATCCGTATGCAGCATGACTCGTTCTCCATCCACACGGATGATGATATCATCAGGCTGGATACCTGCAATCTGTGCTGCGCCGCCAGCAGAAACCGCGCTCACATATACGCCAGCAGGCAGCATACCCTCCGTCGGTTCTTCACTCCCTCGCAGCGTCATCACAGAAATACCCAACTTAGGTCGAGTGACTTTTCCGTACTGAATCAAACTGTTCACCACAGGATGTACCACATCCATCGGAATTGCCATCGCAATTCCTTCTATGCTCGCCACACCTTTCCTACCTGAAGCGCTGAACTTAAGCGAAGGAATTCCAATCAATTCTCCGCGAGTATTGAACATGCCGCCGCCGCTGTTGCCTGAGTTGATCGCTGCATCCGTTTGAAGCATTTTAACGATCGAGGATCCATCAATCTCCCGATTTAATGCAGAAACCACACCCACTGTCACCGTATCTGCAAATTGCTTACCCAGCGGATTTCCAACCACAATCGCCCAATCTCCCACTCGCACATCTTCTGTATTGCCCATTTTCACCGCAGGCAGCATCACATCCTCCTTTACACGAAGCACAGCCAGATCCGTCAGTTCATCCACGCCGATGATCTCCGCTTTCAGATACTGTCCCTGCCAGAGCACCTGTACATCGCTCGCTCCTTCGACCACGTGATAATTGGTAACCACATGTCCCTGCGTAGTGATAACCACCCCTGATCCGCTGGATTGTTCAATCATCTCGGTTTGCCCGCTGATGATACTATATGTATTGGCCCGGTTGCTCACGCCGACAACGCACGGCATCACAAGCTGCGCTACATCCGCAAACGGACTGGTAATTCCGCCAAGCAGCTGCACATACTCACCCTGCGCATAAACTGCGCTGGTCTCCCCGGAAGAGTCCTTCCCGATAAATAGAATTGCAGCAAGCATCCCCAAGAGCAGGGTGCTCGCTGCAATCTCTCTTTTCATACTCATTCGCTCACCCCATACGACAGTATGGGCAGGAATGCGTGAAACTATCAAAAAAACTTACCTGAGCGAGACGATCGTCACGCCTGTTTCACCCTCGCCATAACGGCCCAGGCGGAAACTGCTCACACAGGGATGGCGGCGCAGGCAATCCTGAATACCGGACCGCAGGATGCCCATGCCGTTGCCGTGGATAATAGATACCTCTCCAAGCGATGAGAGCATCGCATCGTCCAGAAACTTCTGAACCTCGGGCAGTGCCTCGTCCAGCGCCATGCCGCGTACATCCAGTTCCTGACGAACGGAGCGCGAAGTCACATCCACCCGCAGCTCACGCATAGACTTCTTGCGCTCGAGCTTCTTCTGCCCCTTCTTGATCATCTGCTGAGTCGACGTCATCGTACGCAAATCGGACAGCTGCGCACGCATCTTCATCATGCCAACCTTAAGCTGAACATAGCCCTTGGCATCCGGAACAGTAACGATCGTCGCATCCACATCCATAGAAGCAATATGTACCATATCACCCGGCTTGACCGTCTTTGGAATCTCGCCTCCAACCTCTTTCTTTTCCGCAAGAGCATCCTGTGCCTGCTCCATTTTCTTTTTTACGCGCTGTATCTCATGCTCCTGCGCGCCTCCGGCTTTCTTCATGGCACGGAGTTCTGCAATCATAGCCTCGGATTCACGACGCGTGTTTTCGATGATGCGTTTCGCCTCTTCCTTCGCTTTCTTGATCGCACGGTCACGCTGATCCTCCAGCTTCTTGCGCTCTACTTCCGCCTGATTGCGGATGTTCACCATCTCCTGGCGGGCCTCTTCTGCAATCTTTCGTTCCTTCTCCGCAATCTGTCGATGATACTCAGCATTCGCGATAACGTCCTCAAAGCGAACCGCTTCCTTGGAGAGCAGATCTTTGGCTTTGTCAATGACATATTCCGGAAGCCCCAGCTTGCGAGAAATCTCAAAAGCATTGGACTTACCCGGAATACCGATAGAAAGCCTGTATGTCGGTCTCAGTGTCGATACGTCGAATTCGACAGATGCATTTTCAACATTCGGCGTTGTAAGCGCATATTCTTTGAGCTCGCTGTAATGCGTAGTAGCGACGTTACGCGTACGCATGGTCAGCAGCGTGGACAGAATAGACTGGGCCAATGCTGCACCCTCTGTCGGATCAGTACCCGCACCCAACTCGTCAAAGAGCACAAGCGAATCCGGCGTCACATTTTCCAGAATCGACACGATGTTTTTCATATGACCGGAGAACGTAGAAAGAGACTGCTCAATCGACTGCTCGTCACCGATATCGGCGAAGACATCGTCGAACACAGCCAGCTCTGTGCCGTATTCTGCCGGAACCTGCAGTCCTGCCTGCGCCATCAGCGTGAACAGACCGGTAGTCTTAAGGGTAACCGTCTTGCCGCCGGTATTGGGACCTGTGATGATCAGGCTGATAAAGTCCTCTCCCAAACGGATATCCAGTGGGACGACCTTCTGCGGGTCAATCAGCGGATGGCGGCCACGAACAATTTTGATTCTGCCCTGATCGTTGATCTTGGGCTCGACAGCGAACATCTCTCTGGCAAGCATTGCCTTGGCAAACGCAAAATCCAATTGAGCCAGAATAGCCAAATTATCAGCCATAGCCGGTGCATCCGGCGCGATCTGGGCAGAAAGCATGCGGAGAATACGCTCAATTTCCGCCCGCTCGCTGGCAACCAGCTGCTTGAGCTCGTTGCCAATCTCCACAACAGACATCGGCTCTACAAAGATCGTCGCACCCGTGGCAGACTGGTCATGTACGATGCCCGGCACCATAGAGCGATATTCCTGCCTCACAGGCAGCACATAGCGGTCACCACGCATGGTGATGATCGTATCCTGCAAGTACTTTGCATATGTCGGGCTATGAATCATGCCGTTAAGCTTCTCACGAACGCGCTCATTGCAGGCGCGCATCTTTCTGCGAATGGAAAACAGTTCAGGACTTGCGCGATCGGCAATCTCTTCTTCGCTGATAATCGCGTCGGTAATCGCCTGCTCAACAGCCTTGAACGTGGACAGGCGCGAAGCGTTTGCCGTGATCATCGGCGTACCTCCACGATCATGCACCAGCGCTTCCCGACACGCCCGCGCTGCTCGAAGCGATGCGCCGATATCCATCAGCGCACGCGGAGAAAGCGTAGAACCGATCTCCGCCAGATGCAGCTGCGCACGCACATCGGAAAAAGACACCATCGGTGTGCCTCCAAGATAGGTCAGCAAATCATGCGCTTCCCTCGTCTCTTGCTGCATGCGCCGCACATCATCGATCCTGCTGACCGGCTCCAAGGCTTCGCACAATGCCGCACCCATATCCGATTCGCAGAATTGCGTCAGTTGCGCACGGATTTTGTTAAACTCCAGAACACGTAAGGTTCTTTCGGTCATAGCTTCCTCCTTCACTCAACCCCGCGGGTCAGATGGCCGCTCGTTGAGAATTCTGTGATCTCATGATCAAATACGCCTTCATCCAGCACACGACGATAGGACGAAACAATTTCCTTCTGCCGTTCAAGACTCTCATCCGTAAAGTTCAGGCGCAGGGATAGTCTGGCATCATACAGTTTCTTCGCCGAGCGCGCCATATCCGTAGGCACACTGTTGTACAGACGAACGACACACCCATGTTCCATCTTCTGCCGCCAGGTGGGAAAACGATATCCTTTTCGGTCGGTATACACCTGCGGACATCCATGATTGGCAGCACAGGCATTGCATGCAGCATCCTGCTTTTCATCGCCCGCTTTCGTTCTTCTCGGACAATGGCTGAGCAGCATCAGCTGTGTGCGACCATAGGCTTCAATTTCGTAATTGCCTCCGCATGCCTGCAATTCTCTGAGTTCCTTATAGCTCAACTCACACGAAGCCGTCAACCGGCAGGCTCCATACGCAAAATAGAATGCTGCGCAGTCACCATTCATGACGTTCAGTCCCTGTCCGCCATATACCGGAATCGGCCACTTTAAGCCAAGCTGACCGATATTGTTGACCGCAACGCCTGCAAATCGATCTGCATAAGCACAAACAAGCGCATATATCCTGTCGAGTTCTTCGCTGTACATTACAGCCGGCAGGACAAGTACCGGTTTGGCGTCAGGGTTTTTTGCCAGTTCCGCTTCAATCGCTGCAGGCGCATATACCTGTGGCTCCCAATAAAACGTATCTGCTCCGCAGGCCGTCAGTTCCGAAGAGTCACCCAGACGCTCACTCTGAACAACAAGTATCTGTTCCTGCGCAGGCATGTCCGCCTGCAGCTTTTTACCCTTTTTTTCTTCGCGGACCACTTGAATTCTGGCCGTCTTCATTGCCGTGAGTGCATCTCGGCGCAGGCCATTGAGCATGCTTGCCGTCATAAATGCATTCTCGCTGATGAGATTCAAATTCGTAATCTCATACGGAGTACCACCGGTTTTTGCAATCTGTTTAAATGCATATTCTCGGTCAAGTGCGCGCTGCTGTGCATGATCGACGATCTGTTCGCTTTCTGCACGAACAGTATGACCATCTCTATCGCACAGTTCCAGTACAGCTGTATATCCGGGCATAGCTGTAAGCGTCGCTTCCAGCGGAATTCTCTCGTATTCCTGCGTCATGCGCTCCCGGATCTCCGCCATCTGCACAGCATCGGTCAGTCGGTACACACTATCGCCCGGCTTATGCTTTCCTGAAGCTATTCGCACGGTTGCTTCGCATCCGCGCATAGCGTTATTGCCCGAGTATGTAAAATCAATCTCTTCTTTACCGCGTACCTGCAGACCGTCGCCGTCGCTCAGGTTTTCCTCCAGCAGCACCTTCGCCAGCGGGCCGCGCATCGATGTGATTCTACCCACCTTAATACCCCAGTGGTTTGGACGTTCCCAGCTCATCAAAGCCGCATTGCTGCGATTCATCACATAGCCCTCGGTGAAACCGCCGCGATTAAAGATCTGCTTGAGCGCATCGATCGTCTTTTTACTTGGATGATACGGCACATACGCCTGAGCTGCATCGAGCGCTTCGCGATACGCCCTGGTGATCACGCCCACATATTCCGGCCGCTTCATGCGTCCTTCCAGCTTGAAGGAATATACGCCCGCGTCGCGCATCTGTGGAATCTTATCGATAAGCATCAGATCACGCGTGGAAAGCAGATAGCCGCTCGTACCGTCATCGAGCCTATATGGCAGGCGGCACGGCTGTGCACAGCGCCCTCTATTACCGCTTCTGCCGCCGATCATGCTGGAAAACAGGCACTGACCGGAAACCGCCACACACAGCGCGCCATGCGCAAAGGCTTCGATCTCCACACCGGTATCCGCCATCTTTTTCAGTTCCGAAAGCGGGCATTCCCTCGCAGGCACTACTCGGGTAAGGCCCAAATTTCTGAGCATCTGAGCCCCGTGCGCATTATTCACCGTCATCTGCGTACTGGCATGCAGTGTCAGCTGCGGAAAGCGCTCTCTGGCAATGCGCACCACGCCCAGATCCTGCACGATAGCGGCGTCTACTCCGTGACGGACAATCAGCTCGAGTACGTCGCACAGGTCGTCCACCTCGCACTGCTTGATCAGCGTATTAACGGTCACAAATATCTTCCTGCCGCGCTCATGCGCATATTCTACCGCCTCTTTAAGCTGCTGATCATTAAAATTGCCCGCATAGCTACGCGCACCAAAGGCCGTATAGCCCAGATATACTGCATCAGCACCGCAGGAAAGGGCGGCGACGAGTGCTTCGCGGTTGCCCGCCGGGGAAAGCAATTCCATAAAACCTCCGAATAGAAGCAGATGGGTTACGTTTAGGGTTATCGCATATGATACGTCAGATCTGCTGCCCTGAAACCCGCCCGGGGACATTGTCCCCAGACCCCTTCTTCGCTTCGCGCATATCAAACAAGTCTGCAATATTTCGCATTTGAAAATGCGGCAGCACAGAATCTCCGTACCGCCGCATGTCATTACGCTTTTTTCTCGGACTGCAGGGCATCCAGTTCCTTCTTCAGGCGTACATTCTCATCCTGTGCACGAAACAGTTCTCCCGCCAGCGTCATGGCCGTCAGCGTAGGAACCATGTTTTCGCCCGCGCGTGTCGTAACGGATACTTCTCGCATCTTGCGATCCACATAGCGTGCCAGACGCTGTACCTGCGCTGTATCCTGATCGGTCAGCAGCACATAGTCCCGGCCCATCAGATGAATGACAACCTTATTCTTCTTCACAGGCGCCCTCCCGATCAGAACCTGCTGCTCTTGATCTTTTCAACCTTATACTCCACGCCAAAGGTCTCAACTCGAACAGACTTCATCTTCTGCTCTTCATACGGCTTGTCGTTATAGCGATCACGCGGCACAGACACGATAGCATCAGCGGTTTCCATGCCCTCGGTCACCTTGCCGAATGCGGCATACTGACCATCCAGATGCGGAGCATCTTCAACCATCACAAAGAACTGGCTGCCAGCAGAATTAGGCATCATGCTGCGGGCCATAGAGAGCACGCCGCGGGTATGCTTGAGCGGATTATCAAAACCGTTACGCTTGAACTCGCCCTTGATGCAGTAGCCCGGGCCGCCAATGCCCTGACCCATCGGATCACCGCCCTGAATCATGAAACCCGGGATCACACGATGAAAGATTACGCCATCATAAAAACCGCTGTTGGCCAGCTCCACAAAGTTCGCTACGCTGTTGGGCGCAATCTCCGGGTAGAGTTCGCCCTTCATGGTCATGCCATTTTCCATTTCAATTGTAAAAATCGGATTACTCATTGTCTTTTCCTCCTGAACATATATCGGTATTACATTGTATCCGGCCTGCATAGAGCAAGCAGGTTCCCGCTGAGCAGTCTGCGCACATCGCGCTCGACCGCGCTGCTTTCCAGTTCATATCCGGTACGGGCCAGCGGCAAATATGCCTCCACGAGCGCCTGCCAGATCACCTCTTTTTTCAGCAGCCAACGCCCAAGCATCTGCTCAGGCTGTTTAGCCTGTGCGCTATACGGAACAAAGCGTGTGCCCAGCGCTGTGAGCGCCTTTCCCATAACAGAAAGATCGCTCAAACACACCAGCATACGCATACGCTGTGCAGCCGCCTCAATCAGATGCGTCTGTTCGTCTTCCGGTGCAGCAGCCAATGCATGTACGCCATCAAACGCATCCAGCAGCGCTGCAAAACGATTAATCTCATCACGGGAGGCAAGATGCACATGCAGCGCATATCCGTTATCCTGGCAAAGCGGCAGCAGGCAGTAGCGCAGCGCATCCGCATCAAAGCGATCAAATGCGATATTGCGTGCGGAACACACTGCACAAGCAGCCTCTATGCGCCGTGCCGCAGCCTCATAGCTGACGCCATAACGCCCCGGATTAAACAAATCGCGATCCACACACATGAGAGGCTCAAAACGGTCATCCTCAAAAGCCACTTCATCTGCACGCGCCATCGGCACGCGGATAAGCACGCATTTTGCACGCAGAGTATCAAGAACTTCTCGCAGATATGCATTGCGCTCATACTCACGCTCCATTGTCTGAGCGCGGTCCAGATCCCGCACGGGCATATCCATGGCATCCAGCGCGGCAAACATCGCCGCAGCGTCGGGCGAAAACGGCGTCTGCTCTGCAACGGAACGCTGCAGCGCTTCACCCGGCGTGAGTGCTGGCCTTGCCCACAAATCGAGCATTGCCTCCACCCCGATAGCGCCATGAAGCACATCGAAATCCAGCGAAGCCTCACACACATCTGCACGACGAACCAGCTGCTTGACGCAGCGGCGCAGTTCCTGTTTATCGCTGATGATCACGTCGGCTTCACTCCTTCTGCATGCGCGCGATCTGCTTTGCCTTCTCTTCAAAGGCATCGCGTTTGCGCTTCACCATTTCATCCACACGGGCAATATATTGCTCAATATTGGCTATATTCGGTGCACGCAGGATCTTTTCCTCTTGCCGCATGACACATTTTGAGATTCCGCCTGCGCCCAAAGCCAGCACGCTGGTGGTTTCCTCCATGTTATCAATATTATAACGGCAAATACTGCGCGGACGGGCATAGCCCACATTTTCCAGATTCTCGGCCATGTACTTCTGCCTATACAGATAATACGCACGCATACCCAAGCTGTGCGCGGTTTCGCGGCCAAGGGCCACCATACGCGCTACATCCTCTTCCTGCTGCTGATACTTTTGCTCATGCAGCTTTGAGGAACGCTTGATGGCAAGCGTATGTACGGTCATACTGTCGGGATTAAGCTCTCGGATCACATCAAGCGTATGGGCAAACATCCCATAATCTTCGCCCGGCAGTGCTGCAATCACATCCATATTGATATTTTCAAAACCAAGCTCTCGTGCAAGATGATAACAGTCGATCGTCTGCTGTGCTGTATGTGCGCGGCCAATCACACGCAATGTCTCGTCGTTCATGGTCTGAGGATTGATGCTGATACGCGTAACCGGATGACGCCTGAGCATCGCAAGCTTTTCACGATCCAGAGTATCCGGCCTGCCAGCCTCCACCGTCAACTCAGAAAGCGTTCCAAAGCGAACCCGCATATGATCCAACAGTCTGTTCAGCTGATCTGTGGTCAGGCTGCTAGGCGTGCCGCCCCCGATATAGCCAACGCGGATATCCAGTCCCATCTCACAGGCCATCTCGCTGCAAAGGTCGATCTCATGAAAGAGCGCTTCCAGATATGGCTCAACCAGCTTGCCATTGCCAATCTCGCCGGAAGAAAACGAGCAATACGCGCAGCGCGTCGTACAGAACGGTATGCCGATATACAGATCGCAGGCATTCAGCGGGCGCTGAATCAGACCATCCTGCGCAGTAATGATTTCATCAAGCAGACCGAGCTTTTCATCAGAGAGATCAAACAGATCGGAAAGCGCTTTCCGTGCATCAACATGGCTTTTTCCGCTCTCCATCTGCTGATAATACAACCTCGTCGGACGGATACCGGTGAGCGATCCCCAAGCAGGCCGCCTGCCGGTATACTGCTTAAAAAGCTTGTAGCAGCAGCGCTTGATCAGCCGCTTAAGCTGGCGCTTTTCTTCCAGTCCGCCGCAGGTAACCGCTTCTCCTCGAAGCGTGACAGATACATCCGACTCCCCGCCAGACAATACAAAGCGCTCAATCCACGTGTCGTCTTCCAGAATATGCATATGCACAAGCTCACGCTCATGCGGCTCGAGCATGGTCACCGCCGCACCCTCTCCATAAAACAAGCGGACAACGTCGGCGATATCGTTCACAAAGCCCTCAAACGGCGTCTGAATGGCGATTTTCACGCGTAGTTCCCCCGTTCCCAGGCGATCTTCGTCTTCATGCCATGCCCC
The DNA here is from genome assembly GCA_017397695.1 of Clostridia bacterium. The sequence continues at coordinate 43,485 of JAFQIF010000066.1, read as the reverse complement.
GGATAGGCAACCGTATCACCATCCAGCTGCATCAGGCGCAGCAGCGACGCGCGCATATTGCTTACGCTGCCGCCAGGCAGATCCAACCTGCCATAGCTGCCGCAAAACAGCGTATCGCCGCTGAAGAGCACATCTCCATTTTGATAGCATACACCACCAGGCGTATGACCGGGCGTATGCAGCACAAGAAGCTCAAGACCTGCCTCCCGGATGACATCCCCCTCCTGCAGGAGCACATCTGCCTCAGGCAGAATCAGCTTTACACCGATCATATGACCAAGATTCATCTTCGACTGGGCCAGCGCGTCGGCATCTAAAGCATGTACGTAGAGCTTCGCGCCTCGCTCCAGCCAGTGATTGGCGAAGAGCATATGATCAAAGTGACCGTGCGTAAGCAGTACAGCGCTCACCTTTCGCTCGCCTACCGCCGAAGACACCTTTTCCGGCTCCGCACCCGGATCGATGAGCACGCAGCAATCGCCACCCTCCAGGCCGACGACGTAGGTATTTACATCCAGCGGGCCTCCCTGTACCGTACGGATATCCAGCTTCTCCATCAGAAGAGCCTCCTGGAATCCAGCAGCATGGTCACCGGGCCGTCGTTGATCAGGGAAACTTTCATATCTGCCTGGAAAATGCCGGTTTCCACATGAATGCCCTTCTCACGCAGGCCATTACAGTAAGCCTCATACAGCGGTACAGCAACATCCGGACGAGCCGCTGCGGAAAAACTGGGACGGCGGCCATGGCGAGCATCTCCGCTGAGGGTAAACTGCGAAATCGCCAGGATTTCTCCGCCCTCATCCATGATGGAGCGGTTCATCTTACCGGCATCATCCTCAAAGATACGCAGACCGGCGGTCTTTTCCACGCAATAGCGCACATCTTCAAGCGTATCGCCCTCCTGTACGCCGCAAAGCACCATGAATCCCTTGCCGATGGAACCAACAACTTTTTCATCCACCCTGACGCTGGATTCAAGCACCCTCTGTATGACCAGTCTCATGGTAAAACTCTCTTTCTCTTCGCTTAAACGCGGAAAATCTCAATGGTATCCTGCCTCTTGGCGATCTGTTTAATCACCCAATCCAGCTCTTGCTTACTGGCTACCTGCAGCGTCAACTCGATGGTACAGGTCTGGTTGCTGTTCACTCGAGCGTTAAGTGCGCAGACCGTCACCTTTTGGGCAGACAAATAGCTCATCAGATCAGCCAGCAGATTGCTCCTGTCAACTGCCAGAATCTGAATAGAGCCATTGTAAGAACTGTTTGTTGTCTCGGACCACTCCGCTTCGATCCAGCGGGCAGGATCATGGGAGTCATTTACATTCACACACTCTCGGGAATGGATAGTCACACCGCGGCCGCGCGTAATATAGCCGATAATCTCGTCACCGGGCAACGGTGTACAGCACTTGGCGAAATGTACCTGGCATCCCGGAAGACCTGCAACGCGGATGCCCATATCATCCTTTGCCGAGGATTTTCCACCCTTGACGGGCGGCATAGGCTCAGCAGAGATGCGCGGCATCAGCGGGACAAGCGGCTTTTCGTGGCTCTTCTGCTCCTCACGCAGGCGGGTAATGACATGCGCAGCCGTGATGCCTCCGCAGCCAACTGCCGCAAACAAATCGTTGAGATCCGCAAAAGAGAACTTGCGCAGGATCGGCTCAGCATACTCCTGCTTCATCAGCACCGGAAGGCTGGAAGACTGACGCTTAGCCTCAGCTTCGAGCATTGATTTGCCCGTAGCAATGTTTTCGTCCTTGAGTTCCTTCTTATAGAAATTACGTATTTTTGCCTTCGCCTGCGAGGTCCTGACGATCTTGAGCCAGTCTCGGCTGGGACCTTTGCTATTCTGCTGGGTAATGATTTCGACAAAATCACCGGTATCCAGTTGATAATCCAGCGTCACAATACGACCGTTGACCTTAGCGCCGACGCATTTATTGCCCACGGCGCTATGGATGCGGTATGCAAAGTCAATCGGCGTAGCTCCTCGCGGCAGATCGACAATTTCACCCTTCGGGGTAAATACAAAGATCTCATCGCTGAACAGGTCGACCTTGAGCGAGGAGATAAACTCCTCCGAATCGCGCATATCGTTCTGCCAATCCAAGATCTGACGCAGCCAGTAGAGTTTACCGTCCAAGCCATCCGCCGCATGCCTTCCCTCTTTATAGCGCCAATGCGCAGCAATACCGTATTCTGCGATGCGATGCATCTCATGCGTACGGATCTGCACCTCAAAAGGCATGCCGTTTTCGCCCACAACTGTCGTATGCAGCGACTGATACATGTTCGGCTTGGGCATGGAAATGTAATCCTTGAAGCGGTTAGGAATCTGCTTCCACAGGGTATGGACAATACCCAGAACAGCATAACAATCCTGTACACTGTCCACCAGCACGCGCAAAGCGATCAGATCGAAGATCTGCTCAAACGGCTTATGCTGAAGCACCATCTTGCGGTAGATGCTGTAAAAATGCTTGGGGCGTCCATCGATTTCGAACTTGATACCCATTTCGGAAATCTTGTCGCCCAGCGTATTCATAAATACCTGAATGTAAGCCTCGCGCTCCGAACGCTTCATGCCGACCTTCGCAATCAGGTTCTGATATCCTTCCGGATCCAGATAGCGCAGGCACAGATCTTCCAACTCCTGCTTAATCTTATACACGCCCAAGCGATGTGCAAGCGGCGCATAGATGTCCAGCGTCTCCTGCGCAATGCGGCGCTGGCTCTGAGGTGACTGCGCCTTGAGCGTACGCATATTGTGCGTACGATCCGCCAGCTTGATGAGCACGACGCGAATGTCCTTGCTCATAGCGAGAATCATCTTACGGATGGATTCCGCCTGCTGCTCCACACGGGAGGAAAAATCCAGCCGTTTGAGCTTTGTGACGCCATCTACCAGCAGCGCAACATCCTGACCGAACTCCTTGGTAATAACGTCCAGCGTCACTTCCTCGCAGTCCTCCACGGTATCATGCAAAAGGCCAGCTGCAATCGTCGGCGGATCGAGCATCAACTTGGCCAGGATGCCCGCAACTGTCAGCGGATGGAAAAAATACGGTTCGCCGGATTTGCGCATCTGGCCCTCATGCGCCACCTGGGCAAAGTGGTACGCCTTTTCAACCAGCGCTACATCGGCTTCCGGATGGTATTTGACCAGCGTGCTGATCAGCTCTTCCAAAGACCTGCATTCTTCGCGAATCATATCCAATACCTCCCCGCCGTTTTATCCTTTCATCTCAAGCAGTCTGCCCCGAAGCCTGCTGGCCTCGAGGGAAACCTTTCCACTCTTGTACAGCCTGTATGCGAGCGGTTCTACAGAAAACTCCAGCAGATTCAGCTCACGGAAAATATACAAGGCACACAGCGCCTGACTTTGCGAAATACCCGCCTCACAGGCAATCACATCCAGCGTATACTCCATCTTCTCCCGTTGACGCAGCACACGATACACAGCACGAAGACTATCGTCATCGCATAAAAGCCGTTCAGCAGTCTGCGCACCATAGGATGCCATGTCTGTCACCTCGATCATGCGCGCGTTGGGGAACCTCCTCCTGGCGGCGCAGCGCTCCGCATCGCTCACAAAGCCATCCAGCGCAACAATCGCCGTAGGATGGCAATTCAACTCATCCCAATCCGGTGCCATAACCAGCGTATTGAACGAACGGATATCGTCGAGCTCATGCATGGCATAATCCAACTGTGCATGCACAATCGCAAGATGGATATTGAGCATCTTCAGTGCAGAGACGGAATGCACACACAAGAGCGTACCCTGGTAGGCTGTCAGCAATTCAGCAGAAAGCACATGCTTGGCCGCCTCCAGCGTCATGCGCTCTGTGTTTACGGATTCTCCATCCCCGGCCAATGCAGCGATTACCGCCGCATCAATCTCATCCTCACGGCGCTGGCACTCAGAAAGAAACGCCTTAGCCGGCATATATGCCTTGATCTGGCGCAATTCACACTGCACGCTGCGCCTGTCCTGCCACTCATTGATAGAAAGGCCGACCACAGCTTCAATGACCTCAGGCATCATGCGCGCCTTATCTCCCATGCGGAAACCAATGGCATTGCGCATCTCGCTGCCGGAGGACAAACGCATTCGAAGATGCGCCCCCTCCTTGCCGATCGCACGCACATCCGTCGTATGCACGCCGCGAATACAGAATACCGGCGCAGGATTGCCAAATCCTGTAGGCTGCATGGAAGAAAACGCACGCACGAGCTCTTCACTCATGTCGCTCAGTTCCAGCTCCAGATCATATTCCTCCGTAGGAATATACGCCTCCGGCTCGGACTGCTCGAGAATTGCCTGCGTCAGGCGCTGCTTGAACGCCAGAACATTCTTCGTTTCAATGGTAAGACCTGCAGCCTGCGCATGACCGCCGAAGCGGACAAACAGATCCCGGCAGGCTGCCATTGCCTGATGGATATCCACACCCGGGATAGAACGCGCAGAGCCAACACAAATCTCGCCGTCCTGCGCAAGCAGAACAGCAGGCCACTTATACTTTTCGACCAGACGCGACGCAGCCAGACCAATTACACCCGGATTCCAGCCCTCACCGCATACGACGATCGCACGCTCCGTCAGGAAATCAATCTCACTGCACGTCTTCTGATCCGCCTGTGCGAAGATCTCCAGTTCGATTTCCCGTCGCTTGGTGTTGTCCTGATCCAGTTCGGCAGCAATCTCTCTGGCCGTATCCAACCTGCGGGTAGTCAGCAATTCTACGCCGCGCGAGGCCAGTGCCAGCCTACCGCCCGCATTGATGCGCGGCGCCATGCGAAATGCCACATCGGAGGCGGATACATTCTTGGGCTCCACTCCCGCAGATTCCATCAGCGCAATCAGACCAGGACGCTGAGACTGGGCCATCGCTTTAAGACCAAAGGAGACAATTACGCGGTTTTCATCCAGAAGAGGAACGATATCCGCAATCGTCGCCAGGGCGGCCAATTCCCACAGGGGCTCAATCGCCTCCATGCCGCCCAGCGCCTGCACCAGCTTAAAAGCCACGCCCGCACCGCACAGGCGGCGGAACGGATAGATGCCCAACAGCGGATTGAGCACCGCAGAGCACTGCGGCAGCTGCGGACCGAGCTGATGATGATCGGTCACAATCACACGCATGCCCAGTTCAATGGCGCGCGCCACTTCATTCGGGCATGTAATACCGCAGTCCACGGTGATAAGTAGCTTCGCATGCGAAGCGATCTGTTCAACCGCAGCGACATTCAGGCCATAGCCCTCTCCATGTCTATCTGGGATATAATAACCCACCTTCGCGCCCTGCTTGCGCAGATATGTAAGCAGAATTGCTGTCGCAGTCACGCCGTCAACATCGTAATCGCCGAAGACGACGATCTCCTCTCCCTTTCTGATCGCATCACGGATGACCGCAACAGCCTTATCCATGTCCTGCATGAGCATCGGATCATGCAGATCATCCATTTCCGGATGCAGATACTTATCAATCTTCTGCGGTGTATCGATACCACGATCCAGCAGCAGGCTGAGAAGCTGCGTCGGAATGCCCAAAGACTGAAGCTCTTCGGGAATTACACGCCCATCCGTGTTTTTAGGCATAAATCGAAGCATAATGTGCGGCCTCCTTTCTGTCAGATTGGCTTTTCTGTTTGGCCATAGGCATGAACGCATGCCCATGGCCAAGCAGAAATCGAAAGACCATAAGGGCGGGTGAAATCCGCCCGCCCTTACGATACAAAAGCATTTACGCCTTCTTGCTCTTGGCACGAAGGTCCATCATCAGCGCCCAAACATAGCCATTGATCAGGTTCGCGCTGTAGGTACCCGCAATGATACCAATGATCAGCGGAAGCGCAAACTGCTTAATGGAGTCGACACCCAGGATATACAGGGTAACGACAGTCAGCAGCGTAGTGATGGTGGTATTCAGCGTACGCGGCAGAGATTCCGTCACGGACAGATTCACAATCTGCTCACGCGGCAGCTGACGCACGCCAACCTTGTGAGAATTCTCACGAATACGATCGAAGATGATGATGGTGTTATTGATGGAATAGCCGACGATGGTCAGCAGCGCCGCGATGAACGTCGTCTCTACGCGGATAAAGCTGCGCAGGATCACAACGAAGGACATCATGATCGCCACGTCATGCACAAGGCCGATGATCGCAGCCAGACCAGAATACAGATCGAAGCGGAACGCGATATACACCAGCATGAGCACAGCCGCAAGGGTCAGGCTCTTGATCGCGTTGCTGATCAGTTCACTGCCCACGACAGCGCCAACTCGGGTAATATCCACGTACTCGATCTCCGGATAATTGACAGCCAGCTTCTCTTCGAGCTGATCACGCAGATCATCGGTATTCTCCACATCCTTGATGCGGATCTGGACCTGAGTATTGCCTTCACCGGTCGCAGCGATCTGCGCATCGGCCACGCCGCACTCGTTCAGCGCAGCAGCAACATCATCAGAGCTGAAGGTCTGACCCATGTTGTAGGTCATCAGGGTGCCGCCGGTAAAGTCGATACCCAGATTCATGCCCATGCCCATCATGGTCATGACCAGCGCGATCACGATGATCACGGCAGAAAGAGCCGCGCAGGGCTTGAGGCGATTCTTCATTTCAAATTTCATGATATTTCCCTCCTGCCTTACACGTAGAGCTTCTGGTTCTTGATGCCCAGGTCGGCAAAGATATCCAGGAGCTTATGGGTAACAAAGATCGCAGTGAACATAGAAGTCACAACGCCGATGCCCAGCGTAAGCGCAAAACCACGGATGGTGCCGGTACCGAAGGCATAGAGCACAACAGCCGCAATGATGGTGGTAACGTTCGCATCGATGATTGCGGTCAGCGCGTTGGCGAAGCCCTTCTTGATGGAGGACGGCAGCGGACGGCCAACCTTAAGTTCCTCGCGGATACGCTCGAAGATGACAACGTTCGCGTCGACAGCCATACCGATGCCCAGGATAATACCCGCAACGCCCGGCAGAGTCAGCTGCGCACCGGTAAGCGCCAGCAGCAGCACGACAGCCATGATATAGATAGCGAGCGCGATATCGGCCACCAGACCGCAGATGCGGTAACGGAAAAGCATGAAGAGCATGACCAGCGCCACGCCGATCGCACCAGCGAGAATCGCCTTATCAAGCGCCTCAACACCCAGGGTCGCAGAGATAGCGCTGACCTCGAGCTGGGTCAGATTCAGCGGCAGAGCGCCGGAGAGAATGAGGGTCGCCAGGTTCTTGGCCTCGTCAGCGGTAAAGTTGCCGGTAATCTGGCCCTGACCGCCCGCGATAACGGAATTGACGGTTGGCGCAGAGATCACTTCACCGTCCAGCGTGATCGCGATGGTCTTGTTCAGGTTCGCAGCGGTCGCCTCAGCAAAGATCTTCGCGCCCTCATCATTAAGCTCGAAGGCCACGCACGGCAGGCCGTTCTCATCCTGAGAAGCGGCAGCATTCTTGATCATGGAGCCTTCCATGAGCACATTGCCGGCTTCATCCATGAAATCCAGCTGAGCCGGGGTACCAATGATACGCAGAATCTCGTTCGGATCAGACACGTTCGGAATCTCAACACGGATGCGATCGGTACCCTGGCGGGTCACGGTCGCCTCGGTGAAGCCCTGACGGGTCAGTCGGCTGGTAAGGATAGAAACGGTAGAGCTCATCTTCGTCTCGAAGTCGGCACTGCCATCGTTATCCGCAGCATACACGGTATACACGCCGCCGCGCAGGTCAAGACCCAGGGAGATCGCTTCGCCCCAGGGCTTTACGTAATTGATCATCGTACCCTTGCCGATACCAAACAGCGCCACGTATCCGCAGACCGCGACAACCACCAGGATGGCAACGAGCGAGACGATCGCGCGGGTGCGCGGATTCTTCTGCTTTGCGTTCTTGTTCGCCATAGTGATTTTCCTCTCTTTATCTTGTTTGATCGGTGTTTATGCAGAAACTCTGCGTTTCTTACACAAACCCGTCACCCAGCGTAAATGCCTGATACACCGTGTGCAGATATGTTTTGCCGGCGAGCACGTTGCCGTTGGCATCACACAATACACAGAGGCTCAGGTTGAGGTTTTCCGAGGCAGGTGCGGCTACAAATCGCAGTGCAATCTGTCCGCGGGTCGGCGCTGCGCCCAGTTCTGAGCAAGGCGCAGGCATACTCGTAATCGCTGCCCGGACCGGCATCTGCTGCCGGACTGAATCAGGGGAGGCCTCGCAGGAAGTGCCGATCAGCCGCCAACCGCCGCTAAGCAGCAAACAGGCGAAGACGAAGAGCACAGCAAGCAAAACAATCGATCGTTCGGCTTTTTTCTCCATGCTTCTCCGCCTCCTCTCGCGCAAGGTTAGGAAAACCCATAATTCAAGTACTCTCCATTATAGGCGCAAATCTGCACGCCGTCAAGATTGACAGCTTCAAAACGTCCAAATTACACGCAAAAACTGCCGCTCTCCTCACGGAAAGCGGCAGAAATGATGCAATTTATGCGCGCAGCTTCAAGACCTCATCCAGAATACACTCGGCAACTTCATCCTTGGAAAGCAAAGGCAGTGACGTCATATTATCCTTTGTGATCAGCGTCACGATATTGGTATTTACGTCAAATCCTGCGCCAGGCACAGTCACGTCGTTGGCTACGATCATATCCAGGTTCTTTTTGGCCAGTTTCCCCTTGGCATGTTCAAGCACATCGTTCGTTTCAGCAGCAAAGCCGACAAACGTTTGATCTGCCCGCTTGCTCTTTCCGATCGTCGCAGCGACGTCCGGATTCTCTACCAGCTCGATCGTCATGCCCTCGCCGTTCTGCTTCTTGATCTTTTTATCGGCGATCTCTCTGGCACGATAATCTGCAGGCGCAGCAGACTGAATGATGATATCCTGATGCTGCGCATGCTCCAGTGCTCGGTCAAGCAGATCCTGCGTTGTAGTGAACGGTACAACGGTGACACCCTTGGGCGGCTCGATGGCCACCGGACCGGTAAGCAGCGTAACCTGCGCGCCGCGCTCCACAGCTTCCCGCGCGATGGCAAAGCCCATCTTTCCGGAGGATCGATTGGAAATATAGCGCACAGGATCAAGCGCCTCGCGCGTCGGGCCAGCAGTCACCATCACGCGAAGGCCCTGCATATCGCGCCTCTTTTCCGTTGCCTGAAGCACAGCAATCGCACGCTCCGCGATTACGGCAACGTCTTCCAGCTTACCCGCGCCACTGTCACCGCAGGCCAGATGTCCTGTTGCAGGCGCAACGACATGCACACCGCGGGAAATGAGCGTCTGAATATTCTGCTGCGTTGCAGGATTATCCCACATACCGGTATTCATGGCTGGAGCGATCATTACAGGCGCTTTTGTCGCCATGACAGTTGTGGAGAGCATGTCATCAGCAATGCCATTGGCCATTTTGCCGATGATATTGGCTGTAGCAGGCGCGATCAGAAACAGATCTGCACGCTTGGCCAGAGCAATATGCTCCACCTCCCATGTCGCCGGACGCTCAAATGTATCCACGGCAACCGGATGGCCTGAAAGCGTTTCAAATGTGAGCGGCGCGACAAACTGCGTCGCATGCTTCGTCATCACCACATACACATCCATGCCCCGCTTTTGCAGCAGACGAAGCAACTCGCAAGCCTTATATGCAGCAATGCCCCCGGTAACACCGAGGACAATGCATGTTTTTTTACTTGACATCGATCTCAGCGCTGCGCTCGTAGGTGATCAGGCCACGATTGACCTCATCAACCGCAATGGAGACGGGCATATTCTCCTTGTCCTTAGCGTCAATCAGCGGCGGAATACCATCCACCAGCTGACGGGCACGCTTGGAAACCTCAACCACGAGGGTATAACGGCAGTCCGCCTTTTCCAGCAGCTGCAGAATGTTGGGATTGGTCATAGACATAACGAAGTCCTCCTCTGCGGGCTGTACCCGCTTCCATTTCCGACACAGTTACATAGAAAAATACTCCGGCATTCGCTGCATGTCTTTTCATGCAGGCTCCTGCAATACAAATGATAAACGTTAATTCTGGCCCGTTTCCTTCAGATAGATGCTGCGCAGCTCCTGATAGGCCGCTTCTAGGTCGCCGCCATTGACCACCTGGTACCGATACCTGTGGGCATGTTCGAGTTCGCCGCGGGCGGTTTCCAACCGGGCCTGAATCTTTTCTTCGGTTTCTGTACCGCGCCCACGCAGGCGACGCTCAAGTTCCTCAAAGCTGGGCGGCAGCACAAAGATGCTCACGCATTCCGGCATGCGCTCCATCACCTGCATCGCACCCTGCACCTCAATCTCCAGCAGGACGTTCTTGCCCGCTTCCAGCAGACTCATCACGTAGGATTTAGGCGTGCCATAGCAATTGCCGGCAAACTGCGCATACTCCAAGAAATCATTATTCGCGATACGCGCTTCAAACTCCTGCTTCGTGATGAAAAAGTAGTGCGTTCCGTCAATCTCGCCCTCGCGCGGCGCGCGCGTAGTCGCGGAGACGGAAAAAGCCATCTGCTCGCCATACTCGGCAAAGAGCTTAGCGTTAAGCGTACCCTTGCCCACGCCGGACGGTCCGGAAAAGACAAAGAGCGTGCCCTTCTTTTGCTGATCCATCAGGGTTCTTCCTCCTCCACGATCGTGGTGTTGTCCTTGACGTCAAAGCGATGCGCGATTGTCTCCGGCTGCACAGCCGAGAGAATCACGTGGTCGCTGTCAGAAATGATGACTGCTCGGGTACGACGGCCATACGTCGCATCGATCAGACGGCGCTCTTCCTTTGCCTCCTGAATGATGCGCTTGACCGGCGCGCTTTCCGGGCCGATAATCGCAATGATTCGACTGGAAGAAATGAAATTTCCGTAGCCGACGTTAATAAGCTTGATATCCATGTTTCCTCCGGGAAGGGAAACATTGAAGCTGCCGCCTCAAACTCCGCCTGAGGGATTTCATCCCTCAGACTCCCTTCTTCCGCTTCGCGGCGGTTTAAGCAAATTATCGTTTATTTTCCGCTGCGCGTATGCGCAGCGAAGACGGGCGCTGGGGACAATATCCCCAAGTAGGCTTGGGACGGCAGTCCCAACTTCCTCTCCCCGTTACTCCACATTCTGTACCTGCTCGCGCAGCTTTTCAATTTCGCCCTTGGCAGAAACGACAGCCTGCGCGATCATGGTGTCACTGGCTTTGGAGCCAATGGTATTGACTTCGCGGTTGAGTTCCTGCACGAGGAAATCGAGCCTTCGGCCTACCGGCTCAGCCAGCTTTACTGTATCGCGGATCGCTGCGATATGGCTGAGCAGACGCACAAGTTCCTCGTCAATCGCGGCACGATCGGCAAAGATCGCCACCTCTGTAATCAGGCGTGCCTCGTCAATCTCACCCTCAGTCAGCGCAGCGATACGCTGATGGAGCTTATCGCGATATTCACTGACCACCAGCGGCGCCCGCTCAGCGACCTGATTGCGGATGCTTTCGATGTTCGCAATCTTCTCAAGGATGTCCGCGCACATCCGCTCGCCTTCCTGCTCTCGCATGACAATCAAGCTATCCAGCGCACCGGACAGCGCACGCTCAAACAGATCGCGCACAGCCTGCTGATCCTCTTCTTTTTCCTGCACAGTCAGCACGTCCGGCAGGCGGGCATAATCTGTGAGCGGCACATCTGCATCCTTGCCCACAGCAGCGGCCAATTCGCCAAGCGCCTGCTTATACGCCACCGCCAGCGCAGTATCCACGCGGACTTCTTTCGCGTCCTGACGATGATTCGCATAGCTGACGAACACATCAACATGACCACGGGCCAGCTTTGCGCCAACCCCCTTGCGCACCACATCGTCCAGAAAGGACAGGGCACGCGAAAGCCTGTATGAAATATCCAGAAAGCGATGGTTAACGCTCTTGACCTCTACGGTCATCTCACGTCCATCTTCTTCAATATGGCAGCGGCCATAGCCTGTCATGCTCTTCACGGAATGTACACTCCTTTAGCAGCATATTCGATCTTTATATTATACCACCAGATACAGAAATTGGAAAGACAAAACTGTACGGAAATATGTGCGTTTCTGTGCTTCAACCTGCTCACATATCCAGCAGACTCATCTGCTTCTGCACTACATCCCGCGGCACAGCGCCACCGACAAGCGAGAGGAACTCCGCTTCGTCCATGATGCGTACACCCAGCTTCTGCGCCTTTTCCAGTTTGCTGCCCGCGCTTTCGCCCGCGAGCACAACACTGGTCTTTTTCGATACACTTCCTGCTGCCTTACCGCCATTCTTTCTGATAATCTCCTCTGCCTGCGCACGGGAAAGCGTAGGCAGTGTGCCGGTAAGAACAAACGTCATCCCGGCGAACAGATTGCCGGCAGCCTCCTGGGCATGCATCTTGGGCGCAACGCCGAAATCCAGAAGCCTGCGAACAAACGTCTGGTTCTCCTCATCTGCAAAGAACTCCGTGATGGAGGTTGCGACAATACCGCCCACATCATCCAAAGCGGTGAGTTCCTCCTGTGACGCCTGCATAAGGCTGTCCAGCGAGCCGAAATGCTCCATCAGATCGCGCGCCGTCTTCTTGCCGATATTGGGTATGCCAATGGCAAAGAGAAATGCGTCGAGCTCACAATCTTTGCTCTTTTCCAGTTCTGCAAGGAGCTTATCCGCTTTTTTGACACCAAAGCCTTTGAGCGCAACCATGCTCGCCTTATCCAGCTGATACAAATCCGCTGCGCTTCGCACGCCGAGATGATCATAGAAAAGCTCGGCTGTTTTTTCGCTGAAAGATTCGATATCCATGCCCTGACGGGAAGCAAAATGCGCCATACGCGCAATCGCCTGCGGACGGCAGTTCTGTCGATTGAGGCAGAAAATATGCGCTCCTCGCTGCGTTAGCGGACCGCCGCAGGCGGGACAGGCATCCGGCGGAAGAATATCGGTTTCCGGCGCTTCACCCTCTTGATCCCATACAACGCCCATGATCTCCGGGATCACATCGTTGGAACGGCGTACCCAAACATCGCTGCCCACACGTACGCGCTTGCGGCAGATATCTCCGTAGTTGTTGAGCGTTGCGCGCTTCACCGTTACACCGCAGATATCCACAGGCTCCAGATGCGCCAACGGCGTAAGCTTTCCGGTTCTGCCCAATTCCCAGGAGATATCCTCAAGCCGGGTGACTGTTTCCTGCGCGGCGAATTTAAACGCAACCGCCCAGCGCGGGAATTTATCCGTCGTACCCAGCACTTCACGGGTACGCATATCGGTAATCTTGATCGTTGCACCGTCGATAAGGAAATCCAGCGAATCGCGCTCCTGCTCAATCTGCCTGACGAGCGCAAGCGCTTCCTCAATCGTCGCAGCATAGCCCGCAAACGGGCTTGCAGGCAGATTGTTTTCCTTCAGAAAAGCCAGCATTTCCTGTTGAGAAGAAAAGCTTATCCCCTCGATATAGCCCACCTGATAAAACAGTGCATCCAGATTCCGGCTTGCCGTCACCTTCGGATCGAGATTGCGCAGCGCGCCTGCTGCGGCATTTCGTGCATTCTTAAGCGGTTCTTGTGCTGTTTCATTGTATTTTTCCAGCGCGGACAAACGCATGATACACTCGCCCTGCACCTCCATACGTCCCCTGAAGGGAATGCTCAGCGGGATACAGCGGATCGTCTGCGCCTGTGCGAGGATCGCTTCGCCAACCTCCCCGTTGCCGCGCGTAGCTGCCTGGACGAGATGTCCGCCGTCATAGGTGAGATTGAGCGTGAGTCCGTCGAGCTTATACTCCACACAGTAGGAATTCTCCGGCAGTCCGCCGGCTTCGTTAGTCAGCTTCCCACAGCGCTGCGCCCAGGCAAGAATCTCCTCCTCACTCTGTGCCTTATCCATGCTCCACAGGCGCGCAATATGGCGATGCTCTGCAAAACCGGAGAGCACCTCGCCGCCTACACGACGCGTCGGAGAATCCGGCAGGCGTTCGCCCGTCGCTTCCTCCAGCCTGCGAAGTTCAGCATACATCGCATCCCACTCGTCATCGGACATGATGGCGTCGTTTCCATCGTAATACACGCGAGACGCTGCATTCAGCCTGTCAATCAGTTCGCGCATACGCTGCAGTTCGTCCATCTGTTATCCCTCCGTCTTGATGATCGGCGCAATGGAAAGCGCAAATTCTTTTACGCCTACGCGCGTATCGTCAAATCTGATCATGATCCTGCTGTCCGAACCGCTGCCTGTGACGCGGACAACCGCACCACGGCCAAACTTTTTATGCAGCACATGATCGCCCGCAGCAAAAATCGACGGACCTGTGCTCTCGTGCGCAGAAGACCTGACTACCTTTGGTTCAGCCTTAGGCTGCATACCTCGCTGCACACCTGCAACATTCAAGCCGCCAACACGCTCTGTATTTCCCATGCCTGCACCGCTGCCTCGACTCCATGAGGCAAAGCTCTGCTTCTGCCCGGCAGGAATCGCCGTCTGATAAGCCGTCTTTGGTTTCCAGTTATTCTGCGTCGGCTGCGGCGCCCCAAAGGAACTGGACTTGCTCCATGCCGGCTGACGCCATGTGCCGTCCTGCTGCACAGCTGCGCTCCTGAAGCCTGTGCGGCGCTCGCCTACCGGCATACCAAACGGCTCTCGGCGTTCGGAGACGTCTTCCAGCACGCGTGGCGGAATATCGTCGATAAAGCGGGAGCGATCATTGAACTGCATCTGATTATAAAGCAGACGGCGCGACGCGTGACTGAGATACAAACGCTCTCTGGCACGCGTGATACCCACGTAGCAGAGTCTGCGCTCTTCCTCCATACGCTGCGCATCATCCCGGCTGCGCATGGACGGAAACAGGTTTTCTTCCATGCCGACCATGAAGACATTGGGAAACTCCAGACCCTTGGCACTGTGCAGCGTCATCATCGTCACTGCGCCGCCATCCTCACTCATCGCATCCAGATCGGACACAAGCGCCACATTCTCCAGATAATCGGAAAGCGTGGGATTATCCGACTTCTCCTCAAACTCCTGCACCGCGCCCAAAAACTCGCGGATATTCTCCACGCGGGAGCGATTCTCATCGTTGTCTTCCTTGGTATACTGGCTCTCCAACCCTGTGGTATCGATGACATACTGCACAAGCTCGGTAAGCTTCATGGTTTCTGTCATCATTGTAAGCCCCATCATCAGCTCGGCAAATTTCTCCACGCTCTTGCGTCCGCGGGAGGAAATCGTCTCCGGAATATCCATGCAGGCGGTCAGAAGCGGCATCTCCTGCTGCGCTGCATAGCGAGCGAGCTCGTTCACCGTCGTATCACCGATGGAACGTTTGGGTACGTTGATGATACGGCGTACAGAAATATCATCTGCCGGATTGATCATTACACGCAGATACGCCAGAATATCCTTGACTTCCTTGCGATCATAGAAGCGAAGGCCGCCGTACATACGGTACTTGATGCCACTCTGCACAAATGCTTCTTCGATAACACGGGACTGCGCGTTGGTGCGGTAGAGCACGGCGCTGCGAGCATAATCCTCTCCCTGCAAAGCTAGGCCTTTTACCTGCTGGCAGATCCATGCCGCTTCCTCGCGTTCATCGCCGGCGCGGTAGAGCCTGATCATTTCACCAGGACCTTCCTCTGTCCACAGCGCCTTATCCTTGCGGTTTTCATTGAGGGCAATGACCTGATTGGCTGCATCCAGAATATTGGCGCTGGATCTGTAATTCTGCTCGAGCTTGATGACTTTCGCGTCCGGGAAGTCCTTCTCAAAATCCAGAATATTGCGGATATCCGCACCACGCCAACCATAGATAGACTGGTCGTCATCACCTACGACGCACAGATTGCGGCTATGCTGGGCCAGCAGCCGCACGAGCATATACTGCGCATAGTTGGTATCCTGATACTCATCGACATGAATATAGCGCAGCTTACGCTGATAGGCCTCCAGCACAGGCGGATGATTGGCAAAAAGCTCGAGGGTTTTGACAATCAGATCATCAAAATCCAATGCATTGGAAGACTTGAGCTTTTCCTCATAAGCGCTGTATACATCCTGAACCATCTGACAGCGATAATCACGGTCTGATTGTGCAAACCACTCCTGTGGACCCAGAAGCTTATTCTTCGCATCGGAAATCTTCGACTTAATTTCGCGCGGCGGAAGGAATTTTTCGTCGATGTTCAGCCTCTTCAGGATTTCCTTGAGCGCGCTCATCTGGTCGTCATCGTCATAGATGGTGAACGAACGAGAATAGCCCAGCTTTTCGATATCTCGGCGCAGAATCTTTGCGCAACCGGAATGGAACGTGGATACCCATACATCCGCAGCAGACGGGCCGACAAGCTTTTCAATACGCTCTCGCATCTCCGCCGCCGCCTTATTGGTAAAGGTGATGGCCATGACCGACCAGGGCGGCACGCCGTGATCAATGAGATTGGCCACGCGATAGGTCAGCGCACGCGTCTTGCCTGAGCCTGCGTCCGCAAGCACCAAAAGCGGCCCTTCAAGCGTTTCCGCTGCGAGCCGCTGTTCTCTGTTCAAATCATTCAGATTCATGGATGATCTCCTCAATCCTCTTTGGCGTCCTCCGGCATACGGGAAAGCACCATCTGATACCCTCCCGCACCGTAGATCAGGCTGCGGTTCACGCGGCTGATAGTCGCCGTGCTGGCGCCGGTCTGCTCGGCAATCTCCTGGTATGTTACCTTCTTCTTGAGAAGGCGCGCCACAGCCAGGCGCTGCGCCACAGCCTGCAGCTCCTTAATGGTGAAGATATCTTCAAAGAACAGAAACGCCTCTTCGCGTGTACCCAGCGTAAGCATTGCCTCCGCCAGTTCCTCAACCTGTTCATTCTTAATACGTTCGTCCAGCATATGTACCTCCATATGTTGTTTGATCAATATATTATACCACGGATTGCGCAGGAAAAAAAGGCGGGGCTTTCAATCCTTCCGCCTTTTTGTATTATTTTTCCGACTTTCCTTCCGGCAATTGCATATCACTGCGGTAAAGCTGCACCAGATCGAAAGTCGGCCGCCTGCTGAATCTGCATATCGCCAAGTGTTTCCTCGCCCAGCAATTCCAGATGGCCCACAGATACCTCATACGCCGTTTTTTCCACGACTGTGCCGTCTGCCATCTGCTTTTGATACGCACGAGACTGCAGCCGACCGGTGAGCGTAATCTTATCGCCTATGTTCAGCTTGGCTGCAAAGCGCGCGCTGCGGCCCCAGGTGATACACGGAATATAGTCGCTCTTGCCGTAAGCGCGGTTGACAGCAAGCATCATATCTGCAATCTCGCGGCCAAAGGGCGTGGTACGGTATGCCGGAGCCTTGCACAACGTACCGGTGAGCTGAATCTGGTTGGGATTCTCGCGCTCGTCGCTCTCCACTATTCTTTGGGCAAACGCTGTGATGAGCAGACGGCCCGCTCCTTCGACGATCTTGTTGTACGAGCGCACCTGCCCCTCGATAGCCAGACTGTCGCCGTCGGCAAGCATCGCACCGTCAAGAAGGCGCTCGGAAAGCGTGATCGGCAGGTGATCCATGGCTCCGGAAAGACGCGGTACACCCAGTGTGAGATAATAAAACTTTTCACCAAAGGCCTCGTGGCCTACGACAGGCGTGCCGATTACCTTACCGCTCAGATGCAGTGTGTTAATGACGTTTTCCATTGTACGTCCTCCTTATTGTCTTGCTTCGTTCTCTGTTGGCTGCTCGCGCGGCAATGCTGCCTGCGGCGCGGGCGTACACAGATGCTGCTTTCCCGTGTGATCGATCCACGTTTCCCCCTCAAGCAGCAGCTGCGATACTGGAATTATCTTGTATCCTGCCTGCGTGTAATATTCAAGAATTTCAGGCAGCGCCTCCAGGATATATTTGGAGTCGTTGTGGAACAATACGATGTCGCCGGGATTGACGCTTTTTGTGCACTGGCGGACCATGTTTTCTCTTCCCAGGTTCTTCCAGTCAAGCGAATCAACGTTCCACTGCACGCATTCATAGCCCATTTCGCGGCTGACGAGGACAACATCGTCGTTATACTCGCCGTACGGCGGGCGAAACAGCGTCGTTGGTTTTCCTGTGATGGATTCCACCAGATCTGAACACCGCCTCAGTTCTTCGCCAATCTGCGCACGGGAAAGCTGCGACATATGCGGATGAGTTGCCGAGTGGTTGCCGATTTCATGCCCACGCGCCACCAGTTCGCGCACCAGATCCGGGTGTTTTTCAGCCCAGAAGCCCACCAGGAAGAACGTGGTTTTCACATCGTACCGATCCAGGATATTCAGGATTTCCTCTGTATTTGCTCGTCCCCACGCAGCATCGAAGCTGATGGAGAGCAGCTTTTCCTCCGTATCCACATTGTAAACCGGCAGTTCTCGCTTCTTCGCCGCCGTCATTACGGCAGGCGCAGCACGCATAGATACATGCGCCGCAAACACGGCCGCCAGCAGCAGCACCGGGATCACCCGCCTGACGGCAGGGAAATCGAGGCGCTTTTTGTTCATTCCGGCATCGCCTCCACTCTTTCCTACGCAGAGTTTATATGAGTGAACGGCAGGTTTTAGAACGTTTTTGTCCGGTCTCATCCATTAGACGAAGCGTCCGTCCGTTTTCTTCCATAAAAAAACAAGTTTCACATTTCTGCCTTATTTGAGTCAGTCAGCTACCAGAATCATAGCACATGTGTACTTCGCCCGTATTCGGACAGGAAGAAAAACAGACCCAGGCTAAGCCCGAGTCTGCATTCGGATTATTCGGTTTTCTCCATTACAGCTGCACCGGTTACTACATCATCCAGCAAAACGCTGACGAGCAGCTGTCCCTTTCCGCTTCGGCGCTCCACGCCGATTTCGAAAGTGTTCATCGTCGTCATATGACCATGCTTCTGCGTGAAAACAACCTGCTGTGCACGGCTTACATCGAGCACGGCGGCCAGCTGCGTACCACTCTCGCCGGATTTGGTCATCGGCAGGAGTTTCTGTCCCTTCGTTGCGCGTTTCTGGCGATCTACATCATCGGCCATCATACGCTTGCCAAAACCACGATCGCTGACGACCATCAGCATATCGCCATTCTTGGGGAGAAAACACCAGCAGACCTCATCTCCATCGCCGAGATCAATGCCTCGTACACCGGCCGTTGCTCGGCCAGTAGCAGGGATCTCGCCAAGCTTGAATCTAAGACCCACGCCCAATCGGGTAGCCAGCAGCAAATCCCCCTTGCTATCCTGTTCTATCGGAAGCATCGCCGCCACCTGATCTTCACCCTTCAGATTGATCGCAGCAAAGCGGGAGCGACGGATGCCATACTCGCTGCTCGCCGTGCGCTTAAGCTGACCGTTCTTGGTGATAAAGAGCAGATCGCCATATTTTCCCATTTCATCGCTCTTGGCGCAGAGCATATTTACAGCATACTCGCCATCGGCAAGGCCAGCAACGAGACCGGTAAGCAGGCTGCCGCGCTCTTTGAGGCGCATAGTCTCCGGAACTTTGGCAATATCCAGCATGAAGCAATTGCCCAGGTTCGTGAAGATATACAGTGATTCATCCGTCGCGGTTTGAATTGTCTGCACAACTTCGGCAGCCACGCCCGGCTGCTGGAGGAACTTATCCACCATACGCGGACTCATGCGCCGAATCTGGCCATCGCTCAACCGCAAGATTGTCGTATCCTCGGCAATGGGTTTATTCTCAACCACAGGCATCTTCGCGCTGTCGTCTTCAATCAGTTCGGTACGGCGATCGTCACCGTATTTCTCGCGGATTTCGCTCATCTCCTCGCGGATGACTGCGATGAGCTTTTTCTCGCTCTTGAGGATTCCTTCCAGACGGCGGATCGTCTTGAGAATCGCCTCGTATTCCTTACGGAGCGCTTCGATCTCCAGACCCGTCAGACGCTGCAGACGAAGATCGAGAATCGCCTGCGCCTGAATATCCGTGAGGCCAAAGGTATTCATCAACTGTTCTTTGGCCTGCTTTGGATTCTTGCTTGCTC
Organism: Clostridia bacterium; assembly: GCA_017397695.1. The sequence continues at coordinate 23,482 of JAFQIF010000066.1, read as the reverse complement.
GGATGATGGCGATGACCTCGTCAAGGTTATTCACGGCGACCATCAGGCCTTCGAGGATATGCTCTCTGGCTTTTGCCTGCGCCAATTCGTACTTTGTACGGCGGGTAATGACGCGTTTCTGATGGTCAATATAATAGGAAAGCATCGCCTTAACGCCCATCTGCACAGGGCGTCCTTCTGCGATGGCGACCATGTTCACGCCAAAGGTAACCTGAAGGTCTGAATACTTATAGAGCACAGAGAGAATCTGCATAGGATCCACGTCGCGCCTCAGTTCGATAACAGCGCGCAGACCCGTACGATCGCTCTCATCACGGATATCGTAAATGCCGCCGAGCTGAACCTTCTTTTCCTCGCTAAGCTTCAGGATCTTCTCGAGCATCGCTGCCTTGGGTACCTGATAAGGCACTTCGGTGATGACGATGAGCTTGCGTCCTGCGCTTCCATCTTCAATATGCACCTTCGCACGCTGGGTCAGCTTGCCGCGGCCCGTTTCATAGGCTCTGACGATTTCCTCGTTGCTGATCAGCCGACCGCCGGTCGGGAAATCCGGTGCAGGCATTACCTGCATGATCTCGGAAAGCGAGGCATCTGGCTTGTCCATGAGCAGAATCGCTGCATCAATGCTCTCTCGCAGATTATGTGGTGGGATATTCGTCGCCAGGCCGACTGCGATGCCGCTCGCACCATTGACCAGCAGATTCGGATATCGCGCAGGCAGCATGTCCGGCTCCTTGAGGGAGTCGTCAAAATTGAAGCTGAAAGGAACGGTATCCTTGTCGATGTCACGCAGCATCTCCAGTGCCAAGGGCGCCATGCGCGCCTCGGTGTATCGCATTGCCGCAGCGCTGTCACCATCGATGGAGCCGAAATTGCCATGACCATCCACCAGCACGCCGCGAAGGCTATAAGGCTGCGCCATGCGAACCATCGCATCGTAAACCGAGCTATCGCCATGCGGATGATATTTACCCAAACAGTCACCGACAATACGCGCACACTTCTTATGCGGCTTATCGGGCGTGATACCCAGCTCATTGAGGGTAAAAAGAATACGGCGCTGAACAGGCTTCAAGCCATCCTCCACACGCGGCAGTGCGCGTTCAAGGATAACATGCTCCGCATACGGAATCATGGAAATATGCATGACCTCTTCCATCGGCCGCTGGATAATCTCGTAATGCGGTTTCTGCGGAGTCTGGTCTGTGGTTTTCTTTCTGGGAGCCATTATCGCTTCGCCTCCTGTGCCAGGAACGTATCCACCTTATTAAAATCCGCGTAGGCAGTGATGTAATCCCTACGTGGTTCAACCTTATCACCCATCAGAAGCGTAACCAGGCGCTCAGCCTCGGCTACATCCTCCAGCGTCACCTGCATAAGCTGGCGATTTTCGGGATTCATGGTCGTTTCCCAGAGCTGGGACGGGTCCATCTCGCCAAGGCCCTTGTAGCGCTGGACGGTATAGCCTCTGCCTACGCTGGCCGTCACTTTAGCCAGCTCCTTGTCGTCGTAGGCATAGACGATCTTATCACCCTTCGCCACACGATACAGAGGCGGCATACCGATATAAACATGCCCTTCGGTAATCAACGGGCGCATATAGCGATAGAAGAACGTGAGCAGGATCGCGCGGATATGCGCACCGTCCTGATCTGCGTCCGAGAGGATGATGACTTTGTGATATTTGAGCGCCTTGATATCAAAATCCTCACCAATGCTTGTGCCCAGCGCGGTGATGATCGAGCGGAATTCCTCGTTGGCCAACACTTGATCGATGCGCTTTTTCTCGACATTGAGCGGCTTACCGCGGATCGGCAGAATTGCCTGGAAGCGTCGGTCTCTTCCCTGCTTCGCACTGCCGCCTGCAGAATCGCCCTCGACGATAAACATTTCGTTGAGCTCAGCCTTCTTGCCTGTACAGCTGGAGAGCTTACCCACCAGCGGCGCAGCCTCCAGCTGGTTCTTTGCACGGGCGACTTCCTTTGCCTTGCGCGCAGCCTCGCGTACCTTACTAGCTTTGACGGCCTTTTCCACGATACCCTGGGCAACTTCCTGATTCTTGAGGTTCTCCAGATACTCGGTCATGCGTGCATAAACGAACGCCTCAACCGCAGGACGCACCTCAGTATTGCCCAGTTTTCCCTTGGTCTGGCCCTCGAACTGGGGATTGCGCACGAACGTGAGCAGCACGGCGGTGATTCCCTCGCGGTAATCCTCGCCCATGAGATTATTATCCTTCTCCTTAAGCGCGCCAATTTTGCGGGCATAATCGTTAAGCGCGCGGGTAAAGCCCGCTTTGAAGCCCATTTCATGCGTACCGCCCTCGGCAGTGGGAATATTATTCACATAGGAGAAGATGCTCTCACTGTAATCGTCGGTATGCTGCAGCGCAAGAGAAATACGCACATCCTCCTGCATGCCTTCGAGCATGATAATGCTCTCGTACACTGCATTCTTGTCACGGTTGAGATATTTCACGTAGTCAGCAATGCCGCCCTCAAAGAAGAAGGTCTGCTCGCGCTTCTGCTCATCCTTCTCGCGCTCATCGACAAACACAATCTCGAGTCCTTTGTTCAGATACGCCAGTTCGCGCAGACGGCGGCGCACCATCTCTGAATTAAACTTCGTCTCCTCGAATACAGTGTCATCCGGCATAAAGGTCACGCGCGTGCCATGGCGGCGGGTCGCACCGATACGCTCCAGCGCCGTAACCGCGCGGCCGGAAGCGATCTTCTTTTCCGCAGGATCATAATTGCTCTCAAAACGCATGCGGTATTTACCGCCGCCGGTACTGACCTCGACAATCAGCCACTTCGACAGCGCATTGACCACAGACGCACCTACGCCGTGCAAGCCGCCGGAATAGCTGTAGTTTTCGTGGTCAAACTTACCGCCTGCATGCAGACGGGTAAAGATCATCTCCACACCGGTAATGCCCAGCTCAGGATGAATATCCACCGGCATGCCACGGCCGTCATCTTCGACTGTCGCGCTGCCGTCCTTATGTAGCTCCACTCGGACGCTTCTGGCATAGCCATTAGCCACCTCGTCGATCGCGTTATCCACGATTTCCCACAGCAGGTGGTGCAGGCCGCGGGAACCCGTAGAGCCGATGTACATGCCCGGACGCATCCGGACCGCATCCAGACCTTCGAGCACCTTGAGCATGCTGGCGGAATACGTTTTTGCCATGAATAGAAACCTCCTTGTGATCATACAGCCTCTTATTTTAGCAGATATTTTCTGAATTTGCAAGGATTGGAGAATACGTCAAGCCTCCCATCCTGAAACCCGCTTGGCAACATCTCCCCAAACTCATTCTTCGTTTTGAATCGGTTTGGAATTTGAGAGACACATCCCTCGAGCAAGTTTGAGCGACAGCCCAGTGTACCTCCGTATATTCCCATCGTCTTTTGCGCACACTAGCACTGATTCTTCCATAGAAAGCGAGGGATTTCCATATCCATCGGCATGATCGTACTGCTTGTACTCAGCCTTCTGATTCTTTTCGGCATGCTCCAGCGCGTGCTCGACCGCATGGCGCTGACCGACAGACAGGCGCTCATCATCGTCGCCGCGATCTTCATCGGCGGCTGGTTACCCGAGATTTCACTGGGACTGATCACACTCAACATCGGCGGTGCGCTTATTCCGCTGATTGTGTGCGTATATCTGCTGCTGCATGCAGATTCAATGAAGGAACGTGTGCGCGCCATTGTCGCCGCCGTCATTACGGCTGCAGCCATTGCGGCCATCAGCTTCTTTTGGCCCGCCGATCCGGTACAGATGCCCATGCTTGATCCTATGATCCTCTACGGCATAGCCGGCGGCCTGATCGCCTGGCTGCTGGGACGCTCGCGCAGGAGTGCGTTCATCGCTGGCGTGCTGGGCGTGATCATCGCAGATATAATCACCGGCGCATCGCTGTGGCTGCGCGGTGTGCAGCAGGCGGTGCATCTTGGCGGCGCAGGTGCGCTGGACGCCGTTGTGCTTGCCGGTGTGATCGGCGTGCTTTGCTGCGAGATTACAGGTGAAATCATGGAACGCATCAAAACAGGCAAAGCGGATGCGCCGCATGAAGACGGCGCCGTCGAAGGAGGAAGCCGCGCATGAAAAGCAAGTTCATTCCTCTCTTTGCACTATCCATGCTGCTGGCTATGCCCTGCGCTGCAGAGGATGACAGCGCAATTCATACCGCCGTGGATGAAAATGGGCAGCCGCTCTTTGCCATCGCAGGCGCAATCTGCGAGGGCGATGAATACATCAGCGCAGACAACACGCTCTACCGAATCAAAAGCATCAGCGGTACCAGCGCCATCGCCGAGCATATCGGAGTTGAAGCGATGCCTGATGTATCCTGGCTGGATGCAGGCATAGCGCAGCCAGTCTTCGCAGCCAGGTACGACGCAGTCATGACGGCCAATACCGGCGACTCAGACAGCAAAAAACTGATCGCCATGTATGTAACCCACAGCGACGAGAGCTACATTCCTTCCGATGGCACGCAAAGCATTGAGGGCCAGGGCGGAATCTATGATGTAGCGCGTGAATTTCGGAATTCTCTCCAGCAAAAAGGCATCGATGTGATTCTGGATGAATCCACCCATCTGCCCCATGACTCCGGCGCATACCGTCGCAGCCGCCGCACTGCCGAGCGCCTTCTGCAGCACAGGCCCGATGCAATCATCGACATCCATCGCGACGGCATACCCGACGCAAGCGAATACGCAGCAGAGCTTGATGGCAAAAGCATATCTCAGGTACGATTACTGGTGGGACGCAGCAATCAGAACAGCGAGGTCAACCGTACATTTGCCAAGCAGATCAAGGCTGTGGCCGACAAAAAATACCCCGGGCTGATCAAGGACATCTTCATCGGCAAGGGTAATTATAACCAGGATCTTTCCCCCAATGCCATTCTGCTTGAGTTTGGCACACACACCATCAGCAAAGAGCGCGTTCTGGGTTCCACGGACGTGATGGCCGACGTGGTGAGTACCACGCTCTACGGTCCGGAAACAGGGAGCGCGCAGAGCAAGGAAACCACCAAAGCTGGCAGCAGCCCCCATAAAGAACGGAACAAGAGCTCCATGAAAGGCATTGGCCTGCTGCTGGCCATTGCGGTCATTGGCATCGTTATCTTCGCAGCTGCGCAGACGGGCTCCGACAGATCGATGGGACGCAAGATAGGACGAAACATGCGTGAGATGACTGGCGGACTGTTCGGCAAAAAAAAGGAGAAGAAATCATAAATCCCTTTCGAGCATCGAAGCATTGTGGAAACACTTCAATAGCAGAATAGGGCTGCATGGACAATGTGCAGCCCTGTCTGTTTCCGGAAACGAACCATTTTTTAGAGTAATCCTCTTCGCATATCCCTGTCAATTCTCTTCACAGCATTTCTCCCTCTTGACTTTTCTTTCCGTTTTGTACATAATAGAAGTTGGGTTATTTTGAAGTAGAGGTGGATTGCATTCATGTCCCAGCGCATTGTCAGCGTGTTCCCCGGTTCACTGGCCGCAAGGCACGGCATCAGCCATGGCGAAACGCTCATCTCCATCAACCGCACACCTGTGCTCGACCTGGTGGATTATCAGTATCTGACCGCACGTCCGTCGCTGGAGCTTCTTCTTGAAAAGGAGGACGGAACGCAGCGCACCGTGCACATTCACAAGCGCACGGAAGATGCACTGGGCCTTACACTTGAATCAAACCTGATGAGCTGCCCCAAGACCTGCGCCAATCACTGCATGTTCTGCTTCATTGAACAAATGCCGCCGGGCATGCGCGAGAGCTTGTATGTACGCGATGATGACTGGCGTCTATCGCTGATGGCGGGTAATTTTGTAACGCTGACCAATCTGCCCAAGCACGAAATGGATCGGATGATCGAGCGCAAAGCCAGCCCGATCTACATCTCCGTGCATACGACCAACGGCAACCTGCGCAACAAAATGCTCTCTCATGTCCATGCGGACAGGATCATGGAGCATCTTACACGTTTTGCCGACAATGGCATGAGCTTCCATTGCCAGGTCGTGCTCTGCCCCGGCATCAACGACGGCAGCGAACTGGACAAGACGCTTGGCGACCTGGCATCCCTTGCGCCGCATGCGCTCACCGTGGCGCTGGTGCCCGTGGGGCTTACACGCTATCGTGAGCATCTTTATCCGCTGCGCCCCTACACAAAAGAAGAGGCGCATGAGGTCGTTCTCCAGGCTGAGGCCTTCCAGAAAAAGATGCTCCGTGAGCATGGAACGCGTTTCGTATTCCCCTCTGATGAATTCTATCAGATTGCCGGGCTTGAAATCCCGGATGCAGAGAGTTATGAAGATTTCCCGCAGTTTGAAAACGGCGTGGGGCTTCTGGCCAGACTACGCGACGAATTTGAAACTGCAGCGCGGCTTGATCCCGACGAGAGCGAAATCCGTGCACGCCGCGTGATCATGGCGACAGGCACATCGGTTGCACCCTTCATGCGTGACCTGCTGGCGTGCCACCCTATCCCCAATGTCGATATCACCATCAAACCCATCGTCAACCGCTTCTTCGGCGAAACGGTTACCGTATCCGGCCTGATTACCGGGCAGGATCTGGTAAGCCAGCTTAAAGGCATAGAAGCGGATGAAATACTGATTACCGAGAGCATGCTCAGGGAAGGCGAAGATATCTTCCTGGATGACATGACGCTTGACCAGGCGCAAAGCGAGCTGGGCATCAGAATCCGTCCCGTTCCCGATGACGGCGCGGATCTGCTCTACGCACTGCGCGGAACGGAGGACTAAACCATGGCAAAGCCCCTTGTTGCTGTCGTCGGCAGGCCGAACGTCGGCAAATCCACTTTCTTTAACAAGATCGCCAAGAAGCGCATCTCTATCGTTGAGGATACGCCTGGCGTTACCCGCGACCGCATCTACGCGGACTGCGAATGGCTCAATTACAAGTTCACGCTGATCGACACCGGCGGTATCGAGCCCAAGACTGACGATATCATGCTCAAGCAGATGCGCCGCCAGGCAGAGATCGCGATCGAAACCTGTGATGTGATCCTCTTCTTCACTGACGGCCGCACCGGTATGACTGCAGACGACGAGGACGTCGCCACGATGCTGCGTAAGAGCCGCAAGCCGGTCATCCTGGTTGTCAACAAAGTGGACAACCAGAGCATGTCCGACAACATTTATGAGTTCTACAATCTGGGTCTGGGCGATCCGTTCCCGATTTCCTCCGTCAACCTGCTCGGCCTTGGCGATCTTCTTGACGAAATGGTCAAGCATTTCCCCGAGGGCAGCGAGGATATCGAGGAGGATGAGCACACCATCCAGATCGCCGTCGTCGGCCGCCCGAATGTGGGCAAGAGTTCCCTGGTCAACAAAATCCTCGGCCAGGAGCGCTCCATGGTCTCCAATATCGCCGGTACCACGCGCGACGCAATCGATACTGCCTTCACCCGCGACGGCCAGCGCTACAACATTATTGATACCGCCGGCATCCGCCGCAAGCGCGCCATCGAGGAGGAATCCATCGAACGCTATTCCATCGTGCGCGCGCTGACCGCCGTTCGCCGCTGCGATGTGGCGCTGATCGTGATCAACGCCGAAGACGGCGTGACCGAACAGGATACCAAGGTCGCAGGCTATGTGCACGAGGAAGGCAAGGCCGCCATCATTGTCGTCAACAAGTGGGACGCCGTGGAAAAGGACACCAACACCATGGAGGCCTACCGCAAGCAGGTGATCGAGGACCTCAAGTTCATGGACTATGCGCCGGTGCTCTTCATCTCTGCGCTGACGGGCCAGCGCGTACCCAAGGTGCTGGAGAGTGTGAAGGCTGTTTACGAGCAAACCTCCCGCCGCATCACCACAGGTCTGCTTAACGACGTACTCGCCGACGCAACGGCAGCGCTGCAGCCGCCCTTCTCTGCCGGCAGGCATCTGAAAATCTATTACGCAACACAGCAAAGCGTATGCCCGCCGACGTTCGTGTTCTTCGTCAATGATGAAAAGCTGATGCACTTCGCTTATCAGCGTTATCTGGAAAACCAGTTCCGCAAGTCCTTCGGATTCGAAGGCACGCCGCTCAAGTTCATCCTGCGCCAGAAGAACCAGAAGGAGGACTAATCCCCCATGCTCAACACTATTCTCGTAATCGGTATCGGTTATCTGCTGGGCAGCATCTCCACCGGCGTCGTAATCTCCAAGATGTTTGCCAAGACGGACATCCGCAAGCAAGGCAGCGGCAATGCCGGTACGACCAACATGCTGCGCATCCTCGGACGCAAAGCTGCACTCTTTACGTTCATCGGCGATATGCTCAAGGGCATTATTGCGGTATTCATCGGAAAGGGACTGATCGGCGGCGAACTGGGCGGCCTGCTGGGCGTGGTTGGCGCGGTGCTTGGCCACTATTACCCACTGTATTTTGGCTTCAAGGGCGGCAAAGGTATCGCAACCAGCTTTGGCAGCCTGCTGTTCGTCTTCCCGATTCAGGCGCTGCTGGCATTCACGGTGTTCCTGATTCTGGTCGGCGTGACGCATTACGTCTCTGTCGGTTCCGTCGCGGCTGCCGTGACGCTGCCGCTGCTGGTGGTTTTCACCCACTGGCACGATCCTAAGCTCTGGATCATCACTGCCTGCATCGGCGCTTCTGTCATCTGGCGCCACAGGGCGAACATCAAGCGCCTGATGAACCATAGCGAAAACAAGCTGGATTTCAGCAAATTGAAGGGCAAAAAGAACGCCTGAGCATAAATTATGACCTGCATCCTGAGATGCAGGTCTTTTTTGTATGTAATAGTTACATGATGTCGCTGCCGTCGCCTGTCATTTCGCTTGATGCCCGGCGTCGCGTAGGCAGGCAGATAACCTGACCAGCCACAAAATCGCTGGGCAGCAGATTGGGATTGAGCCTGAGCATTTGTTCGATTGTGGTGCCGTTAAGTGCAGCAATCTCCTCGAGCGTATCGCCTTCCTGAATCCGGTAGACGGGACCGCCGTTTTCGCAGAGACCCCGGTCGCCACCCGGCGGTACGCAAAGCACATCGCCTGGACGCAACGCCGTCAGCCGAATATCCTCATTATATTCGCGCAGCGCGCGCAGGGATACGTTTGAAGCAAGCATTACATCCACCACGCTCTGCCCAGGCTGCACGGTATAAGCCGATGACCCGATCGGACAGGAACGGCCTTCGCCCGAGGGAACACACAGGATATCGCCTACAAGCAGCCTGCCAGCAGCAATGGTCGGATTGGCGTTCATCAGCGAGCGTACGCTCACGCCGAACTTGCGCGCAATCAGATAGAAGCTATCCCCACGCTGCACCCTGTAACTCTGGCTGCCGGTCGGGCAGTTCGTATCGATCGTATCCAGCGCCGGTTGATTGACCATGTCTTCCCCATTTGCAGCGTACGTGCCGCCCTGTGCGGCAGCCTGATGATTGATTTCCATAAAAAGAACAGCCCCTTTCGACGTTCTGGTGTATCCTATGCGTCAAAGGGACTGTTTGTTCTGTTTTTTATAAAAGACGTTGGGGAGACGCCGGGCTTCCGCCCAAACCCGCCTGGGGATCTCATCCCCAGACCCCTTCATCCGCTTCGCGGCGGATATAAGCAAGTCGATCTTATTCCCTCCGCTGCGCGCAGCGAAGACGGTCGCAGGGACATGGGAATAGCATCCCCATACATTCCCTCGGTTCTTCCTTACGCCAGCACTTCGCCTTCTGCGTCGAACAGCGGCAGTTTCTCCAGATAGATGAGGTCTTCGCGTTCCTGCGCATCGCCCTCGGCCAGGATCGCCATACGGCCGCAGATTTCGCCGCCAGCCTTGGCGACCAGCTCTTCCAGCGCACGCAGGGATTCGCCGGTGGAGATCACATCATCCACGATCAGGATCTTCTTGCCCTTCATCAACTTGGCGTCTTCGCCATCCAGATACAGCTTCTGCACGTGATCGGTGGTGATAGAACGCACTTCAACACTGAAGAGATCCTTCATGTAGAGCTTGGCACCCTTACGCGCGAGCAGCCACTTCTTAGCCCCGATCTGGCGGGCCATCTCGTACGCCAGCGGAATGCCCTTGCTCTCAGCAGTGATGATATAATCAAACTCCGGCGCCTTCTTGAGCAGTTCGCTGGCGCAGGCAACTGTCAGCTCACAGTCGCCGAAGATAACAAAGCCCGCGATGCAGAGCTTGTCATTCAGCGGACAGATAGGCAGATCTCGCTCACAGCCTGCGATAGTCATATGATAATGCGTTTTCATAATCAGTTTCCCTCTTTCATCTCATTCACGGGCATATGCCCAGTTACTATCATTTATTTTATTATGGCACTATTTTTCTGCCTTGTCAATGAAAAGCCCCCGCAAAACATTACAGACCAAAAGTCTGTTTTTGTTCATTCCGAATCTTGTTCTGTTTCGATACGGTCCGTCATTTGTTTTATGAAGTTTATTCATAATTTCCCTTTTTCCTTGACGGGCAGTAGCTTTCATGATAAGATGAACACCAATAGCGAACTAAATATTGTGTTTGAGAATAATTTAACGCACAAGATATAGTGTTTATGCACAATAGTTTTCCACAAGACGCGCAAAGGGGGATACCGATGTACATCATCAAAAAGGACGGTACAAAAGATCCGTTTAACGTAAATAAGGTTGTCGCCGCAGTAAACAAGAGTGCCGAGCGCGTGCTGTACACCTTCTCTAAAGAAGATCTTGACTTCATCTGTCGTTTTGTCACAGAAAAATGTGAATCGCTCGACACCGAAGGCGTGCACATTGCGCAGATGCACAACATTGTGGAGGGTGCGCTGGATGCTATCAGCCCCGCTGTGGCCAAATCCTACCGCGATTACCGCAACTACAAGACCGATTTCGTGCAGATGCTCGATACCGTCTACAAGAAGAGCCAGTCGATCATGTACATCGGAGACAAGGAGAACTCCAATGCAGACAGCGCGCTGGTTTCTACCCGCCGCAGCCTGATCTTCAACCAGCTTAACAAGCAGCTCTACCAGAAGTTTTTCCTCAATGTTGAAGAGCTTCAGGCCCAGCGCGACGGCTATATCTACATCCACGATCAGTCTGCCCGCCGGGACACCATGAACTGCTGCCTGTTCAATGTCGGCGAGGTGCTCAAGGGTGGCTTTGAGATGGGCAACCTTTGGTATAACGAGCCCAAAACGCTCAACGTCGCCTTCGACGTCATCGGCGATATCGTGCTCTCTGCAGCCAGCCAACAGTACGGCGGCTTCACCGTTTCCAGCGTGGATCAGCTGCTTGATCCCTACGCTGAACGCAGCTATGTGCTCTTCCTGGATCGTTACCGCTCCCTGGGGCTTTCCGATGATCGTGCACACGAGGAAGCGATGAAGGATATCATCAATGACTTTGAGCAGGGCTTCCAGGGTTGGGAATACAAATTCAACACCGTGGCCTCTAGCCGCGGCGATTATCCCTTCATCACCATGACGCTCGGCCTTGGCCAGACGCGTATGGCCAAGCTTGCCAGCAAACTGTTCCTGAAGGTGCATGCCGGAGGTCAAGGAAAAAAGAACAACAAAAAGCCTGTTCTCTTCCCCAAGCTTGTCTTCCTCTATGACGAGGACCTGCACGGCCCCGGTAAGCCGCTGGAGGATGTCTTTGAAGCGGGTATCGAGTGCTCCTCCAAGACAATGTATCCCGATTGGCTGAGTTTGACCGGCGAAGGCTATGTATCCAGCATTTACAAAAAGTATGGCCAGACTATCAGCCCGATGGGCTGCCGCGCGTTCCTCTCTCCGTGGTTTGAGCGCGGCGGTATGGAGCCTGCGGACGAGAATGATCAGCCGGTGTTCGTGGGCCGTTTCAACATCGGTGCAGTATCGCTGCATCTGCCGCTGATCCTGGCCAAGGCGCGCAAGGAGAATCGCGATTTCTACGAGGTGCTCGACTATTATCTGGAGCTGATCCGCAAGCTGCATATCCGTACCTATGCGTATCTCGGAGAAATGCGTGCGAGCACCAATCCGTTGGCTTACTGCGAGGGCGGCTTCTACGGCGGTCATCTGGGCCTGTACGACAAAATCAAGCCTCTGCTTAAATACGCCACCGCATCCTTCGGCTATACCGCGCTCAACGAGCTGCAGGAGCTTTACAACGGCAAGAGTATCCGTGAAGACGGTCAGTTTGCCCTTGAGGTCATGCAGCACATCAATGACAAGATTGCGCAGTTCAAAAAGGAAGACGGCAACCTTTACGCCATCTACGGCACGCCGGCAGAAAGCCTGTGCGGCCTTCAGATTGAGCAATTCCGCAAGCTCTACGGCATCGTGGAGAATGTCTCCGACAAGCCGTATGTGTCCAACTCCTTCCACTGCCATGTAACCGAAGAGATCACACCGATCGAAAAGCAGAACAGCGAAAAACGCTTCTGGGATCTCTCCAACGGCGGCAAGATCCAGTACGTTCGTTATCCGATCGGCTACAACAAGGAAGCCATTCGTACACTGGTTCGCCGCGCGATGCAGATGGGCTTCTATGAGGGTGTGAACCTCTCGCTGGCCTACTGTGATGACTGCGGTCATCAGCAGCTGGAAATGGATGTTTGCCCCGAGTGCGGCAGCACAAACCTCACCAAGATCGACCGCATGAATGGCTATCTCTCCTATTCCCGCGTACACGGCCAGAGCCGCCTCAACGACGCGAAGATGGCCGAGATCGCCGAGCGCAAGAGCATGTAAGTTAAGGAGTACGTTAGGGCTGCTGCCCTAAAACCTGCCTGAGGGACATTGACCCTCAGACTCCCTTCTTCCGCTTCGCGACAGTTTTAAGTGTCACATTCTTATTTCCTCTGCAGCTCGCATGCGCGCTGCAATGAAGGGTGCAGGGATAATGTCCCTGCCAGGGTCATGGGGACAGCGTCTCCATGACGTAACCCCGTCTCCCAAATACGTTAGAACAGGGGTCTTTCCCATGAATTATCATAACATAACCGTAGACGATATGCTCAATGGCGATGGCCTGCGCACGGTGCTCTGGGTTGCAGGCTGCGATCATCGCTGTCCAGGCTGCCAGAATCCGCAGACCTGGCCGGAAAAAAGCGGGATTCCGTTTGACGAAGCCGCAAAATCCGAGCTTTTTGAGGCGCTCTCGCGTGACTATATGAACGGCATTACGTTCTCCGGCGGAGATCCTCTGTTCTGCGCCAACCGAGATACGGTAGGCGCACTGATCGCTGAGATCCGAGAGAAGCTGCCTCAGAAGACGATTTGGCTGTACACCGGCAGCCTGTTTGAGGATATTCGAACCCTCCCCTTCATTCCGATGATCGATGTAATCGTAGATGGCCCATATGTGCAGGCATTGCGCGACGTGCAGCTGCACTGGAAGGGCAGCAAGAATCAGCGCGTAATCGACGTGAAGCGCACGCTCGAAAGCGGCACAATCGTGCTTTGGGCATAAGGAGGAATTCGCATGCTGCGCATTGCCAGGTTTGAAAAAGTATCGCTTAAGCAGTTTGTAAACGACTGGATTTCCACCTTTCCGCAGCAGAGCATCGAGCAGGCTGTGATGGCCTACGAACACATCCTGCTGCCTCGCCGTGCGACCAGTGGTTCTGCGGGATACGATTTCTTTGCTCCCGTCGGCTTTGAACTGCCTGCAGGCGGCAATATCAAGATTCCCACTGGTATTCGTGCATTCATCGAGGAAGGCTGGGTACTCACCCTCTATCCTCGCAGCGGCCTCGGCTTTAAATTCCGTTTCCAACTGGACAATACCGTTGGCGTGATCGACAGCGACTATGCGTATTCGGACAACGAAGGGCATATTTTTCTGCGCATGACCAACGACAACCGCGAAGGCAAGGGGCTTCGCATTCCGGCAGGCACGGCATTTGCGCAGGGTATCTTCCTGCCCTTCGGCGTGACGATTGACGACGACGTACAGGACAAGCGCAACGGCGGCTTTGGATCCACAACGCGGGGGTAAGGATACGTTAGGGCTGCCTCCCTAATACCCGCCTGGGGATTTTATCACAATACTCCATCGTCGTTGCGCGCATGCGCGCAGCGCATATTATGATAAATTTCTTATAACCTCCGCGAAGCGGAAGAAGGGAGTCTGAGGAACAATGTCCCTCAGACAGGGCTGGGCTGAAGCCCGACGTCTTCCCCACGAAAGGAGAGCTTGCATGTCGTTTGCTACTATCACCTATCCTGATGATCGGGCTGCACGTTATGAGCTGATGCTTGCGCAGATCAGGTCTCTGACTGATGGAATTGATCATCCGATCGCCAACCTTGCCAACACGGCGGCGCTGCTGTGGCAGGGCATGCAGGATATTAACTGGTGCGGATTCTATCTGATAGACAATGGCGTACTGACGCTGGGGCCCTTCTGCGGACTGCCTGCTTGCATCAAAATCCCACTCGGACGCGGCGTATGCGGCACAGCAGCTCAGACAGACGCCATCCAGTGCGTGTACGATGTGCATGATTTTCCGGGGCACATCGCCTGCGACAGCGCATCCAATTCCGAGATTGTGATCCCGATTCACCATGATGGCCGCGTAATCGGCGTACTGGACATCGACAGCCCAAGCATTGGCCGTTTTGATGAAACGGATCAAGCAAAACTGCTTGAAGTCGTATCCCATCTGGAAGCCTGCTGCGGTTTTTCCCACAGCGGATATACACTCTAGTTTTTCCTTATGTACGGCAAAAGCCAAGACGCGAGATAAGCGTCTTGGCTTTTTTGTTTCAAGTTTTCTCAAGCTGCATATTGCAGCGCGGTATTGATCAGCAAGACAATCAAAAGCACCGCACCGATAAACACCCAGGCCCACTTATTGCCCATGTTCATCGTCCATGCGCATCGCCTGCCCCGCTTTCGGACAAAGATGTTCAGATCGTCCGGGTTGGTATAGAGGTTCCATATCATCCGACGCTCGACCTCTTCCTGCGTGTATCTTCTTTTCATCGCAGCATCCTCATTTCAGCAGAGAAAATATCGGATTGCGCCTGACCTCCACATCGTTTTTCGGGCACAGCTCCTGGCAGCAGTAGCAGCGAATACACTTTCTTACGTCCACATGAGGTTTTCGTTTTCCATCCATGACGATCGCACTCGCCGGACAGGCGCGCACACATGTGGCGCAGCCATCGCATTTCCTGTGCATAAATACCGGCCTGGGGCGCAGCCCCTGCGGCAGCGCGTTCATCATACGCACCCAACTGCCCCGCCTAAGCCCCATGGGTACATCAAAATCCTGGATAATCATCGGTTCGATTGCATCGCCGACGATTTCATAAGAAGGGAGTATTCCACGCTTCATTGCAGCTTCCAGCGTTGTAACCTGACGAGGTACCAGCCCAATGAGCTTTGCGCCAACAGCATCTACCGCATTCGCGTTTATTCCGCCCAGCAATGCACCGATCATCCTCGGCCTGCCGCCGGAAGGTCCCTCGCCTTCCATGCCTTCGATTGCATCCAGAATAGCGAAGCAGGGCTTCACCGCCTCGGCAATATCCAGCAGCATATTGGAAAACAGCGATACATCCTGATAGCGCGCATGGTACTCTACCTTGGTCGTGCCCGGTACCATGCCATAGAGATTCTTCACGCAGCCGGTCATCGTCGTCAGTCCATGGGTTTTGAGCTTACCCACAGTAATCACCGCATCAACATGATCAAGTACGCCGATCAGATCGAGCTTTCTTGCAGCTTTTCCTACTTCAAAATAACGCGTGGTTACTGAGAAATTGTCATTGAGCACGCATCCTGTTTCCTGAGCCACAGCCTTGATACCGCAGGCTTCGTACACCGCAGACAGATGGCCGCGCGTATATGGGCCGCCGGGACTATCCGCCAGAATCGCCGCTGCACCCGCACGCTGTACTGCGCACACGATAGCCTTCGCCACAGCAGGATGCGTCGTCGTCGCCTGCTCAGGGCTGCGCTTCATGAGTAAATTGAGCTTAACGAGCACGCGCTGCCCCGGCTTAACAATGGATCCGATCCCTCCGCAAAGCGCAAAGATGTCGTCGATCGCAGCCTGCACAGCCTCGTCATCATAAGCAGGACATGCTTTCAGCGCAACCTTCGTCATCTCAGTCATCTCATTTCTCCTGTGCAGCAATCACGCGCTCGATAATACGCGCCACGCCGCATTCGTCATTACTCGCCGTCGCATAACGGCAGCAGGAAAGCACCTCAGGTGTTGCGTTGCCCATTGCCACGCTGTGATACGCATATTCCAGCATACTTAGATCGTTACCCGCATCACCAACGGCCATCACATTTTCACGTGTGATGCCCAGATATGCCGCCACATGTGCAAGCGCCACACCCTTTCCTGCCTGCGGCGCAATGATCTCAATATTGCCCGGCGCGGAACTGGTGATCTGAAGATGCGGCAGCTCAGCCATGATACGCTCACGGTTGGGCGCTACGCGCGGGTCATAGACATCGCCTGCAAAGCCATCGCCCACAGCAAAGAGCTTCATGATGCCGCGTTCAGCTGCAGCACGAATCTCTGTCTCGCCATAGCGATCCTCAATCAGGCCGCGGTAAACCAGATGATACTTCTTACCCGATCCGTTGTCTACGGTATTGACTATGCCATCCTCAAAGCCATGGACTGCAAGGCCGGAAGGAGCAAGCACATCCAGCGCAGCATGCGCGTCCTTCGGCGCCAGATTACAGCGATAAATCCACTCGCCGCCCGGCATCGGCCCCGTGCATGCACGCGCACCATTGGCTGCGACAATCATACAGGGCAGATCATACCGGCGGATGAAATCGCTGGCATCCTCTACCATGCGGCCTGTGCTGATTGCAACGCGGATACCCATGCTGTCTGCGCGACGGATCGCGTCGATATTCTCCTGCGGTACGGTATGATGATCGCTCAAAAGCAGCGTACCGTCCATGTCTAGCGCAATCAGACGAACTCGCTCCATATATATGCTCCTTTGTATCCAGATTAAAACGGGCAATCAACAGTAAACGTACGTCCATTCAGGTAAGCAAGCGCCCCTTCTGCCTGAAATACCAAACGCGTTGCCCAGAGCTGCTGGCGCTTGATCCCCATCTGGCGATTGAGCATACGGTCGCCATACTTATCATCGCCCAGAATCGGATGGCCGATGTGCGCAAGATGCGCGCGGATCTGATGCGTTCTGCCGGTAATCAGTTCAACCTCCAGCAGCGCATTGCTCTGCGCAGAGATAACCCTGTAGCCGGTTTCAATCTCCATCGCGCCGCGCGCAGGATAATCCGTGACGGATACACGAGAAATCTGCGCATCTTTGCGCAGCCAGGCTCTCATCACAGCCTGCTTCTTTGCGGGGCATCCCTTTACGCGGCAGGTATAAAATTTCTGAAAGGTTCTCTCGGAAAACGCCTGCATCGCCGATTCAAACGCAGCATCATCCTTAGCAAACAGAAGCAAACCGCCGGTCTGCACATCCAGCCTATGGCAAAGATGGACATGGTCGGTTTCTTTTCCGGCCAATTCTAGATAATGCAGCACGCGCGTAAGCGCGCTGTCGCCGGCAAGCGGCTGATCTTCGTTTTGGCTCTGCAGTCCCTGCGGCTTATTGATGAGCAGTACATGATCATCCTCGAAGACGACCTCCGGTAGTGGCAGCGCCTTTTCCTGCCCCTTGCCAGCCACGACTGACTTCGGCCAGAAGACGCGGACTTCCTGACCGGCATGCACACGGACATCGCCGCTGATGCGCACGCCGTCAATGCGCACATCGCGCTTTTTTATGGCCTCTCTGACCGCCCAGAGCGGCACATCGCCCGCCATCTGGATCAGCAGCTGTGAGAGCATCAGGCCGTCTTTTTCCGCCGGGATGATCATCTGCATGGTGTTTCCCTCATTTCGTCCTTACTGAAGCGCTGTACGCTCCGTGCATTCCACCCATTTCGGCATGCAATAATACATATTGCTCAGCGCGCTGCGCATGCTTCCATTTACATAAACGATCAGCGTACTCTGCAGCACATCTTCCATGGCCGAAAGAGGCGCGCCCTGCTTACACAAAAAACGCAGATTTCGTGCCACTTCCTCCGCCCTGTACGCATCGCGCAGCACACCTCGGATTGCGCGCTCCAGATCCTGCTGAAGCGGGATCTCCTCCGGCAGGATGTCCAGTCGTGCTTCTCCTCCGGATGTGCGCTGAAGCAGCATTCCCTGCTTTCTTCTGCCCGCCGCAATCAGATGATATGGGTCTGCAAGCGCGCTGTGCACGAGCATTACACCGCCGCTGTAATCCACACAATCATAGCTGGCCCAAAGATAGCGGCGCGCCAGCTGTATATAGAGCTCACTATCTTCCCGACCGCATAACACCTCGCGCAGAAGCATCTGCTGCGGCTGGCGATCGTCTATCATGCCGATGCGATAGAGCGTTCCCGTCAGGCAGGCATTGAATTCCTCCAGGTTTCTGCGCATCTGTTCATGCTCACTGCGCGCAAATGCACGCGCTGCAGGCTCCAGAATGGGCGTCTCCAGCTCCACATAGGGTTTTCCGGATACAAGCCCCACGCTGGCCCATAGCCGCAGAGAAAGCGCTCTGGCGGCCTCCAGTTCCTGCAGATCCTCCAACTGTGCGCTTCCACCCAGGATCAGCGCGCGCTCTACCAACTCATGTTCCTCGTGCGATAGGCAATCTGCCTGCTCATTGATGCTACCCAGTACGCTTTTCCATATTTCGCCCAGCTGCTGAGCACGCATGGGCTTGCGCGCAATATCCTGCCAGCTTTGTTCGATTTTCCGCTCAAATGCAGTCGGCGTGAGTAAAGCAAGCCGCCCTGCGCCAAGCGGTGGCAACTGCGCTGCCTGTGTTTCAAAACGACGGCGCCGCATGACCTCAATCGTCTTTTCCTGCCAGCCGCCGATAAATACCTCTTCCTGCCTGAACATGTGTTTGATCCTCCCGGCATGCGATTTAGGCTTTATCGCAAAGCAATGGCACCCGTGCGAACATGGGTGCCATTTGCATGCGTTTATCTTTGGAAGATCAATCGTTCATGTAGTAATCAGTCGATTTTCAGCACCCAGCCAAACGGATCTTCGACCTCGCCCAGCTGAATACCGGTCAGCGTATCGTAGAATTTCTGCGTATGCGTACCAATCTGACCGCCGGAGATGGTGATCTCCCTGTCATTCCAAGCGAGACGGCCCACCGGAGAGACAACTGCAGCGGTACCGGAGCCAAAGGCTTCCTCCAGCTCGCCATTCTCAGCTGCATCGAAAACGTCCTGAACCGTCAGACGGCGCTCCTGCACCTCAATGCCCATGTTCCTGGCCAGCTTGATGATGGAATCACGCGTAATGCCGCCGAGGATGGAACCCAGCAGCGGAGGAGTCACCAGCACGTCCTTGAACTTGAAGAACATGTTCATCGCGCCAACTTCCTCGATGTACTTATTCTCCTTACCATCCAGCCAGAGCACCTGCTCGAAGCCCTTCTGCTTGGCCAGCTCACCGGCAAGAATGGATGCTGCGTAATTCCCGCCGGTCTTGGTAAAGCCGACTCCGCCCTTGACCGCGCGCACCAGTTCCGGCTCCACATAGATGCCTACCGGAGCAAGGCCCTTCGGGTAATACGCACCGACCGGAGAGCAGATGATATAGAAGCGGTACGTATGGGATGCGTGTACGCCCAGCATCACGTCGGTAGCGATCATCGTCGGGCGGATATAGAGCGAAGTACCCGGAGCGGACGGAACCCAATCTGCATCCGTCTTGATCAGCTGAATGAGACCGGCCAATGCCTGCTCCACATCGATATCGGGCATGCCCATACGCGCAGCAGAGCGATTCATGCGCTCAAAGTTATCGCGCGGACGGAAAAGCTGAAGACCTCCATCCTTGCGGCGGTAGCACTTCATGCCCTCAAAAATCTCCTGCGCATAGTGCAGCACGGTGCACGCGGGATCCATGATAAACGGACCATACGGGACAACACGGGCATCATACCAACCGCGGCCCACTTCATAGTCCATAATGAACATATGATCAGTAAAAATCTTGCCGAAGCCCAGCTTGCTTTCATCAGCAGGCTTCTGCTTGGGGTTGCTTGTCAGCGTCACAGGAATGTCATACATGGTTATTTCCTCCATCAAAGTTCGGATGATTCGACGAACTTCGGGGCAAATCGCCTCAAATCGTAGTAGTACTATTTTATCCTCAACCCTACACGCTGTCAAGTATTATGCCGTCTGATTCTGACGAAAACTTGAACAATTTGCAGGATCACCGCGAATAATTTTCACCTTTTCCTCTATATCCTTGCATTATTGCCACGTTTCGGCAGATTCTGCGTCCAGATGCAGGAAAACGGGCAGCCTCTCCAGTGAAGCTGCCCGAATCGCTTATACCATGTTACACTTCCTGACCGTCTTCCAGCATGATCCAATTCATGCTGCGGCTCACGGCCTTATGCCAGCCGCGCAGCAGCTTGGCACGCTGCTGCTCATTCATCAGCGGCGTCAAACTCAGATCCATCTTCCAGATGCGGCTGAGCTCATCCATATCCGCCCACACGCCCACAGCCAGACCAGCCAGCAGCGCAGCACCCAGGGCAGTCGTCTCGATGACGGCAGGACGGATCACATCGCAGCCCAGAATATCGGATTGGAACTGCATGAGGAACTGATTCGCACTCGCGCCGCCATCCACTCGCAGCTCACGCGGTTTGCGTCCGCAATCCGTAGACATCGCGCCCACCAGATCGGCAGACTGATAGGCAATCGCCTCCAGCGCAGCACGCACAATATGCGCACGGCCCGCACCACGGGTCAGACCTACGATGGTGCCGCGGCTGTACATATCCCAATAGGGCGCGCCAAGGCCCGTAAACGACGGCACCAGATACACGCCAGCCGTATCCTTGACGGAATTGGCGATCATTTCCGTTTCGGACGCACGCCCAATCAGCTTCATCTCGTCGCGCAGCCACTGAATGACCGCACCGCCAACGAACACGCTGCCCTCCAGCGCGTAGGTCGTCTCGCCGCCGATACGCCAGGCAATCGTAGAGAGCATACCGCTCTTGCTGGTTACCGGAAGCTCGCCCGTGTTCATGAGCAGGAAGCAGCCAGTACCATAGGTATTCTTCATCATACCCGGCTTGAAGCAGCCCTGGCCAAAGAGCGCCGCATGCTGATCGCCGGCAAGCGCAGCCACTGGAATCGCGCGGCCAAGAATCGAAATATCCAGCATACCGATCACGCCGGAAGTATCCACAACCTTGGGCAGGATCGCGCGCGGAATATTCAAAGCCTTGAGCAGCGTATCGTCCCAGTCATTCTTATGAATATCATAGAGCATGGTACGGCTGGCATTCGTCGCGTCCGTTACATGTGGATGACCGGAAACCAGGTTCCACGCGAGGAAGGAATCGACCGTACCAAAGCAGATTTCTCCGCGCTCAGCACGCTCATGCAGATCGAGCTTGTCCAGCAGCCAATTGATCTTCGTACCGGAGAAATACGCATCCGGCACCAGACCTGTCACCTTGCGAATATGATCTTCAAGGCCCTCGTCGCACAGGCGCTTGACGATCGGCGCAGTACGGCGGCACTGCCAGACAATCGCATTGTACAGCGGATGACCGGTCGCACGATCCCAGAGCAGCGTCGTTTCACGCTGATTGGTAATACCGATTGCCGCGATATCCTCCACCGGGATACCGCTGATACGAACAACCTCGCGCAGGGAATCCACCTGCGTATTCAAGATCGCAGCGGGATCATGCTCCACCCAGCCGGGCTGCGGATAAATCTGTTCAAACTCGTAGCTCTTCATGGCTACGACCTGCGCCTGCTCGTTGAAGATGACGGCGCGTGAGCTGGTCGTGCCCTGATCCAGGGCGATGACGTACTTAGACATCAGTCTCCTCCTCATTGGTTTTGTGTCGTACAAATAAACAAAGATACCGCTGCGGATATCCGCAGCGGCATCCGCTGTCCAAAGAAAAGATTACTTGAGCTCCACGAAATACATCATGCCGCCCCTAGTACCTACAACAATCTTGTTGCCATAAGCCGCCGGAGAAGCCTGAATCGGGCTGCCCAGATTGACGGTATGCATCGTAGAACCGGTATAGCCGTCCATCAGGCGCAGCGTACCATTATCATCGCCCATCACCAGATAGCTTCTGCCATCCGGCTGATACAGCGCGATCGGAGAAGACACAGACTGAACGTCGATCGGCTGGCTCCAAACCTCTTCGCCGGTAAACTTATCCAGCGCATAGACGACGGCATAGTTCGTCTTACCATCGACAACGTTGTTGACATTGAAGATCACCAGATCGTCGATGTCGCCTTCGCCAATCAGCGGCGCGCCCATCAAACCGGCAAAGATGCCTTCCTTAGCAGGCGCACTGGCATACTTGCCTTTGATATCACTCTTGCATTCCCACAGGATATCACCCGTAAGTGCATCAATCTTGACGAGCTTGATCGGGCTGCTCTTGGCACGCTGATTGACCACGTTTCCAGCATAGAGATAGACCTCGCCGTCATCGCCGGTTTCAAGAGCAACCGGCGCGATCACGCTGTCGCCCATGTCAACCGCCCAAACAGCCTGCATGGTCTTCATATCCACACACTGAATAGAACCGGCCTTGTCGCCATAGAACAGGTAATCGCCATACGCAGCCACGCTGGAGTTGATGCTGTATTGCTTGGCATTCTTCAGCTTGGTCTTGTACGCGTAGGAGGTCATCTCCGGAGAAACGGTAATCTTGGCATTCTCCAGGTCAAACTCCGTATTCATCGCCACGGTGTTAACCGTGCCGTTTTCAGAGGCATAGATCAGCGTATCAGAGGAAGCTTCCACCAGCGCGGAGGTGTGCACCGCGCCATTTTCGGAATACGCCTGCGCATGCATGCCCGGAATGAAGGCTGCCATGCTCTGGTCAATCAGATTGTACACACGCATGCCGATGATACCCTTGTAATCGGTGAGGGTATCTTCCGTCTGACCGACGTAAAGCAGCGGATAACCGTACGGGTTCACGCTGGCGGTCGCCTGCATCGGATAGCCGACATAAATCGGCTCGCGGGAATACGTCTGAGTATCCAGATCGACAAAGTAAATTCGACCGTCGCTGGAAGGATAGATGACTTCCTTCATCGCAGTGGTTTCCTTTGCTTCGTCGTTGATATTCATCAACTCGCGGATATTCTTATACCACTTGACAATCAGCGGCTGCGTGCCATATCCGTAGCCCATGTACTTGCCATCCAGAGAGGTCGTACGAATGCCGCGCAGCACAACCAACTCCTCGGCTTCCGGAGTCACAGTGCCATACGCGCCATTCTGACGCAGCGGACCGCCGCGGTAGGTCAGAAGACCACCCTGCGCAGTATACTGCTCCGGATCGCCCATGCTCACCTTTTCGCTGCGCGCATAGCCCTCAACCTGCTCATCGCCGACGATCACATAGCTCTCCTTGATCACCTTGGAGGGATCAGCC
>JAFQIF010000065.1 GCA_017397695.1 Clostridia bacterium | reverse complement strand
GCAGGTGGCTTCGCCGCCGTAGTGGACATGTCCGGCTTCCGTCGCGTGAACATGCAGGGGCATCATGGTCAGCACCATGCACAGGGTTATCATCAGGGCGGTAATGCGTCTCTTCATGTTGCTTTCTCCCTTCTGGATGTTTTTGGTTAAGTCTCAAAATTCAATTTTCGCCGCCCATCCTTCGGACGGGAAGCAGCGAAGGATGGATTGTATCAGCTACTTACATAGCTGATACAAGGGTATACCCTTGTCGAAGTCTTTGGTTATTCGGCTTTCTACTCTCTCAATCGCATTTCCTCATGGAAGCATACGCCGATCAGATCGGTGGGGCGCTGCCGCTTGAGATTGGGACAGGTGCCGCAGTCCTTCAATGGATGGCTGGCGTATGAGCAGCCGGTGTATGTCACGTTCCTCCATGGCCGCCCGCTGGCGGTATGCCTTGGCTCCTCCTCAAAGTAGGGATATTCGCCCAGCCAGACGGCTGACCGCTCGTCATAGGCGAATTTTACATCCACAGCATCGCCGTCCACGCGGTGTCGCTTCGTTCTTTTTCGCACCGGCCTCACCTTCCTTCTGCGCTTGTTATGATAATACTATACCATGCCTTTCCCCCATCCGTAAGGTACAAACAGGGGTCTATTTTCTGCCAAATCGCCACTTTTTTCAGTTTTTGGGTTCGTAATGGCGAACTGATGAAATTTTGATCATCTGTCGGTTCACATGAATAAACAGGCGCGATGGAATCGGAACTCCATCGCGCCTGTGTCAGAAAGTTATTTGCGATGATCGTATTCCTGTCCGTCAGAGCTGTTCGCCGCAGCTGCCGCAGAATTTGGCTCCCGGCTCGTTCTTTGCGCCGCAGCTGCCGCAGAATACCGCTTTTTCTAAGGGGCGCTGAACCGGTCTTTCCTGCGGGGATACATATCTGGGCTGCTGAGGGCGCTCACCATTCTGCGGGTATGCAGACGCTGGCCGCGCAGGGTGCTGTCCGTCCTGCGGATAGGCTGGTCTTGGACGGGGCTCGCCTGCATACTGCGTTCTGCCTCCGTTTTCCTGCTGTCCCTTGCCAAACAGCTCCTTAAAGCTGGAAGAGAGCTTGCACAGCTTGCCGTACAGATCAAAGGCCAGCTGTGTCCGGGGCGCTACGCCCATGTAGCTGCCCATCATCTGGATCATGATATAGCTGTCGATGAATGCAAACTTCACTGTCCATGCGATCAGGCAGGCCAGAAGAAACGCAAACAGCGGCGACCAGTTGAGCAGCTTGAAGATCAATCCAACAGGCACAAACGCCGCCAGCACGATCAGAAGCAGGATCAGCAGCGTTTTTGCCATGGTCTTTGCGGCGTCCTTGAGCAGCACCTTCCAGTTTTGCGCATAGATCACCACGCCGTCCGCAGCGGACTGGAACGCGCCCTGCTTCGGATTGTAGAAGGTCCAGCCAAGGCAACATTCGTCGATATAGCCCAGCGAGATATTCACAAAGAATTTGACAAGGCCTGCAATGGCCTCCATGCCGGGGATGAAGTCCAGCTTATTTCCCGCCTTGTCAATGCCGCGCTGAATCTGCTTGACCGAGCCGGTGACCAGCTTGTCCACGGCGAAGTAAACATTGGCGGTGGCAAAGCGCTCCTTGACGCGCTTCTTGCCATAATCCACCATGTTCTTCGGCAGCTTGCCGCGCTTGCATGCCTCGGCGATCACGGCGATATGCCCCGCCTTGACCATATAACCCAGATAGTGCATGATGGCGAAGCGCACAACGCCGATCGCGCCTACCCATATGATGAAGGTTACGAGCAGGCCGCCCTCGCCGAACAGGTAGCCGATGCCCATCAGGATGGCCAGCAGGATAATTGAAATCAGAACCGTTGCGCCGCCCAGCAGCAGCTTGGCCAGCATAAATGGCATTGTGCCTTGAAACAGTTGCTTCGTCGTCATCGGTCTATCCCTCCAATCTCCTCCCGTGTTCCCTTATTCATCCATTCGATATCCGCACTCGCCGCAGAAACGCTTTCCCTCCGCGACCTCTGCGCCGCATTCGGGACAATGGCGCGCTTTCGGCAGCTCAATCTTCGTGCCGCATTCGCCGCAGAAGCGTTTGCCGGGGGCGACCGCTGCTCCGCATCCGGGGCAGACGATACCGGACGCTTCTTCATCCTGCGCCGCCAATTCAGCTTCCCTGCGGATGCGTTCTTCCTCCTCGATGCGGATGCGCTCCTCCTCGGCAGCGATGGCGTCCATGTGCGTTTTCGCCGCTTCACAGGCGTCTGCAATCTCCCCGGCAACCTCTCCGCCGCTGATATAGACATTGTAGTAATGCTCGCCGATTCTTCTGAACTGCTCCTCGGCGGCGGCGCGTTGGACGTCGATCTCGTTCATGCTCTGGTTCGTCGCACGTTCTTCCCGTTCCCGGTTTTCTCTGCTGGCTTCCAGCGCTTCGTTGGCAAGGTCTCCAATGGTTCGGGCCATTCGGTTCAGTCTGTTCAGCAACGCCATTCGTATTCCTCCTGTCATATCAGTCGTCTTTTGATTGCATGGTATGGGGTACATGGAATGCGAAATTGAGAAATCTACGGTTCCCGCTATAATTATATCATATCTTTTTCTCTTTCGTAAGGTATAAACAGGGGTCTATTTTCTGCCAAATTGGCCAAAATTGCAGAAAACCGGTTCGCAATGGCGAACCGGTGCAAAATTCGTAAGATTTTCTTATTTATTTGAGCATGTACTGGCCGAGCATATTTTTGTCGCTGATGCCCAGCTTGTTGTACACGGAGGAGATGTAGCGGTTTACCGTGCGCTCGGATATTTCCATATGCGCAGCAATTTCTTTTACCGACCAGCCGCGGTTGTACAGCATGGCGATGGCGAACTCAGTGGTGGTCAGGTTGTCCGCCACATCGTGCCCGGTTTCGGGATTGTGAATCCTTCGCCAGCTTGCGCTGAATGCGTAGGTGATGCTGAGAATGCGGTCAAGGTATTCGGGCGCGTTGTTCTTGAAATAGGTTTCAATCAGTCCCTGCAGAAGCCCGTGATGCTCGCCAAAGGCTTCAATCAGATCGTCCGGCTGGGCAATTTTCCACGCCTCGTCGATATGCTGCCGCGCTTCGTCCATGCGCTTCATATTCGCCAGTGCCATCGCCGCGACGATATGCAGATAGACCGTAGCAATGGGATACATTTCGGGGCTGAGGGCCAAAGACAGCTCCGCCGTGTTCAGGCACTTTTCGTAATTCTTCTCCAGATACGCCTTGTGCGCGAGGATGTAGCAGGCATAGAGCTTCATGCCTCCGGGAAGATATTTCAGGTATCCCTCCAGCGGAGGAATCTTCCCCGTGGGCAGATGCAGCAGTACAGAGGCCGTCGTCGCCGTAAACACGCCCATGGCATGAAAGCGTATCGGCGAATCGGCATGAAAGCCAGCCGCGACCTGCTCCTGAAGCCTGCCCATGGCAAACCGCGCCAGATGGGCATGACCTCTGCCCAGATTGGCGAAGGTGCAAAGCAAGCTGGCCGAATAGCGCAGCGCAGGATCGTGGCTGTCCAGGTAAGGCTCAGCCGTCATGGCGCATTTGTCGGCCTGTCCGCTGAAAAAGTAATACTCAGCCAATGCAATCTGCCGGTCATCCTCGTCCGGCATGGCGTTGATATATTCCATCACCCTGCCCACGGGATACGCGCTGTTCATGAGAGGCATCGCCTGTCGGAATGGCGAAACCTGATAGACATCCGGGATGCCGTTCCCTGCGGCCTTCTGCTCTTTAAGCACAGCCGGATCGTAGTCGGACGGAATCAGCCATGTACGGCTATGACGCTTTGCACCGGGAATCTTACCTGCAGCGGCCTGCTTCTGGATGGCGCGGACAGTTACGCCAAGGCGGGCAGCAGCCTCCTGCGCAGTTTCAAAAGATTTGTTAAACTCCAAATCAATCACCTCTGTATCGGCCACACAAAGACAGTTAAAACTGATTCGCCCAATCGGCAAGCTCCTGACGGGTAACATTCATGCTGAACACTTCGCCAGCCTTGAGCGTAGCGCCTGGACAGCTGGGCGCCAGTTTCTCATTCGTCTTGCCCATGCCGCTGCCGCCGGACGTAGCGAACGGAATGATCGTCTTTCCGGCAAGATCATAGCTCTCAAGGAAGGTGTTGATGATCGTGGGCGCTACATACCACCAGATTGGGAATCCAACGTAGATCGTATCGTATTCAGCTATGTTGTCACGGAGCAATTCGATCTCCGGACGGGAGGAAGGATCGTTCATCTTAATCGTGCTGCGAGAAGTCTTGTCACGCCAATCCAGATCAGCCTTCGTGTATCTTACCTTGGGGACAATCTCAAACAGATCTGCGCCAAGCGCATCGGACAGGTTCTCAGCGACCTTCGCCGTTACGCCGCTTGCAGAGAAATATGCT
>JAFQIF010000064.1 GCA_017397695.1 Clostridia bacterium | reverse complement strand
GCCTGTAACAATGGCGCGACTGCCAGGTTTTCAGAGCGCGAAGAGCGCTCGCTGGTACCAGGCCCTTACAGGGCCTACTCAAGCCACCGGCTCAGCCGGTGGTTATGACTGGATGCGGTGGGGCCTTACTCGCGCACGAGATGCACCATCAGGCCGGGGCAGTCGCCGTACACCCTGGGCAGCGCCAGGCCAGCGTACATCAGCTGCGCGCCGGTGAATACGCAGCACTCTTCGTTGAGCTCGTACCGGTTCCAGAAGCGATCCTTCGTGCCAGCGGTGTACAACGCGCCAAGGCGGTAGCGGGCGTCCTGGTCAAGGCCGCGCAGGCGCATCAGGACGGGCTGGGCGTTCGCGCGGGTTCGCGGCTGCACATAGCACAGCAGCGCTTCGTCCATGCTCTCACTGACGAACTGCCAGGCGCTGAAGTCGGATTTCTGCGGATCGCAGAGGCGGTAGTAATCGCCGTTGTGGATGAGGTTCCTGTGCCGCTTGAAGCAGGCCACCTGCTCGCGCACGTCGGCCTTGTCCGCCTCGGAGAGTCTGGACGGGTCCAGCTCGTAGCCGAAGGTGCCGCTCATCGCCACGATGGCGCGCGTCCAGATCGGCACGGTGCGGCTGGTCTGATGGTTCGGGCAGGCGGAGACATGCGCGCCCATGGAGGAAATCGGATAGCCGAAGGAGGTGCCGTGCTGAATGGTCAGGCGTTCCACGGCATCGGTGTCGTCCGAGGTCCAGATCTGCGGGAAGTACGCGAGCATGCCCGCGTCGAAACGGCCGCCGCCGCTGGCGCAGCCCTCGAACAGGACGTCCGGGAAGGCGGAGGTGACGCGGTCAAGGAGCTTGTACACACCCAGAATATAACGGTGGAAGATCTCGCCCTGGCGCTCGGCCGACAGCAGGCGGCTGTAGGCGTCGCTGATGTTGCGGTTCATGTCCCACTTGACGTACTCGATGTGATGCTCGCTGAGAATGCTGCACAGGCGCTCGGTCAGGTAGTCGATCACGTCGTCCCGGGTCAGATCCAGTACCAGCTGATTGCGGCCCATCGCGGGCTGCCTGCCGGGCAGCGTGAGCGCCCAGTCCGGATGCGCGCGGTACAGATCGCTGTCCTCGTTGACCATCTCCGGCTCAAACCACAGGCCGAAGCGGAGGCCCAGCGCGTTGATCCGCTCAACGAGCCTGCTCAGGCCGCCCTCGAGCTTCGTCTCGTTGACAAACCAGTCGCCCAGACCGCGGTTGTCATCATCCCGGCTGCCGAACCAGCCGTCATCGAGCACCAGCATATCGATGCCCATGCTCGCGGCCTCTTTGGCAATGGCGACGATCTTGTCCGGCGTGAAGTCGAAGTAGGTCGCTTCCCAGTTGTTGATGAGCACGGGGCGCTCGGCATAGGCGAAGCGGCTGCGGATGATGCTGCTGCGGATGAAGCGATGATAGCGGCGGGACAGGCAGCCCAGGCCCTCGTGGGTGAAGGTGAGCAGCGCTTCAGGCGTATGGAAGGTATCGCCCGGCTCAAGCAGCCAGGAGAACATCTCGTCATGGATGCCGCTGCTCACGCGCGTCATGCCGTTGTAGTCGACCTCGATGTCCGTGCGGTGGCTGCCGGAGTATACCGGCATGATGCCGAAGCAGTCGCCGGTTTCCTCGGTGGCTGTGGGCGCGCAGAGGATGACAAAGGGATTGTGATGATGGCTGGAGGCGCCGCGGCGGGAAGAGACGGTGCGGATGCCGTTGGTCAGCGCAACGCGATCCGTTTGGCATTCCATCTCGTGGCGGCCATGGAAATGAATCAGCTCCCAGGGGCCGCAGGGCATGTCCAGATTGAGCGTCATGACCTTGTCAAGTATCAGACTGCTGTCTGAGTCGTTGGTCAGCCGCGCGGCGCGGGTGATGATATCCTGCTTTTCATAGACGCCGTAGAGCAGCTCCAGCCGAAGCTTTGTCACCGGATCGCGAAGCACGACGCTCAGCGTCTGGGCTTCGCCGTCCCGGTCAAAGGCGGACGGCATACCCTCGACGGCATACTTGCCGTCGCTGATTGAGTGGCTTTCGTAGATGAAATCCGCGCCGCAGGCGCCGTCCTGCGCGCGGACAACCACGCTGGACAGCCTGAAATCGCCCGTGTTGCAGCCGGTGTATTCCTGCGGACGCACATCCGGAGAATAACCGCGCGTCTGGCGATGCGGATAATAATCCGGGGACAGGCCGTGATCAATGGCGGGATACAGACCGGCCATGCAGGCGCCCTCTACACGGCGGCCGTAATACAGATGCTGCAGACGGCCGTGCAGGTCAATCTGCATCTGATAGGTTGTATGGACGGTATGCAGCGTCAGGGTCTTTGAGGGCTCATGAAAGACGATGCTCATGATGTTTTCCTCCTGGCTTGATGGGTATTGAGTGAGGCTGGTGAACAAATCGCCACGATGAAGAGGGGATGAGTTTTGAAACTCATCCCCCAAAAAGAGACGGCGGGAAAACAGATTCCTCAGTGGAACTCAGGCAGCCAGCCCTTGTGAGCCTCGATGAGCGCGTCGCACAGCTTGACGATATCGTCGATGGACAGCTCGCTCTGGCAGTGCGGATCCATCATGGCCGCCTGATAGATATAGTCCTTCCTGAGGGTGCGGGCGGCCTCGATGGTCAGCAGCTGCACGTTGATGTTGGTGCGGTTAAGCGCAGCACAGATCTCCGGCAGATCGCCGATGTAGGTTGGGGATACGCCGCTGGCGTCGATCAGACAAGGCACCTCGACAACCGCATTGCGCGGCAGGTTGGTGATCAGGCCGGTATTCAGAACGTTGCCGCCGATCCTGTAGGGCTTGTTGGTCACCATGGCCTCGATGATGTAGCTGGCGTATTCGTGCGTGCGCTCGTGGCTGAGGTTCGGATCCCTGGTGAGCGTCTCGCTGCGGGTCTTCCAGTCCTCGATCTGCCTGATGCAGCGGCGCGGATACTCGTCCAGCGGGATATTGAAGCGGTCGATGAGCTCCGGATACTTGTCCTTGATGAAGAAGGGCATGTACTCCGCGTTGTGCTCGCTGGATTCGGTGACGTAGTAGCCAAAGCGCTTCATGATCTCCAGGCGCACCATGTTGTCGTGCTTTTCGGTGAG
Source organism: Clostridia bacterium (assembly GCA_017397695.1). Next base: position 163 of record JAFQIF010000064.1, on the reverse strand, counting down.
CGCATCGGCCTTCGCCTTGATTTCCGGATACAGATCCTTGCCGTTCTTGGTGATCTCCAGCAGCCAGGCCATGTGGTTGATGCCGGCGATCTTGGTCTGTACATCCGGGTCATTTTCAATGCCCACGGAATTGAACAGGCTTTCCGCGCAGACCTGCACACTG
>JAFQIF010000063.1 GCA_017397695.1 Clostridia bacterium | reverse complement strand
CCGCCGAATTGTCGGAGGTCGCTTGGAGCAGGTGATGGGAATCGAACCCACGCGATCAGCTTGGGAAGCTGAAGTTCTGCCATTAAACTACACCTGCAAGGGGCTGTCAACCGGTTTATTCATCCCTTATTCTATCCAAATATCGGATAATTGTCAATATGCAGCGTACATTTTCAAGGGGAAATCGGGGGTAGCGTCAATGCTCATCCGTTGCGTTCCCGTATGAGTTTTTCCAGCTTATGCTTGACTCTCTGCAGCGCATTGTCGATGCTCTTGACATGCCTGTCGAGCATCTTGGCGATCTCCTGATAGCTCTTTCCATCCAGATAAGCGGCGAGCACCTTGCGTTCCAGGGGCGAAAGCACCTCGTCGATCTGGCTCTCGATGGATACATAGCTCTCCTGTCCGATGAGCAGTTCCTCCGGATCGGCGCTGCGGCCCTCGGTGATCACATCCATGAGCGTGCGGTCGCTCTCCTCCTCATAAATCGGCTTATTGAGCGAAACGTAGGAGTTGAGCGGGATATGCTTTTGTCTAGTCGCAGTCTTGATCGCCGTGATGATCTGGCGCGTCACACACAATTCGGCAAAGGCATGGAATGATGCCAGCTTGTCGGGCTTGAAATCGCGGAAAGCCTTAAACAGTCCGATCATGCCCTCCTGCACGATATCCTCGTGATCCGCACCCACCAGGAAATAGGATCGTGCCTTGGATCGGACGAAATTTTTGTACTTGTTGAGCAAGTACTCCGACGCGTATGTATCGCCCTGCTGCGCCAGCAGCGCGACCTCCTCGTCGGTCATGCTATCGTAATCCTGGTACATTTCGTCCTCCTCGGTGTGTTTTTTCGTTCCGTTCGCCGCAGCGAGCCTTCCTGCTGCGGCAGGGACCTCATCCGTCTCGCCTGCGGCGAGTCACCTTCCCCATAGGGGAAGGCTTATTTTTCTGCCCGCCTGCCGACCTTCCCTTGGGTGCGGTCTGCGCCACAGCTTTCTTCTGCACAGGCTTCTTCTCTTCCTCTTCGTCCAGGCCTCTGCGCATCCGCTCAAAGATCTCTCTCTGATGCGGCGGCAGGCGGGAGAAGATATCCCCGCGAGACACCTTCTCTGACTGCATGCGCACGCGGCCCGTCACCCGGGTCTGCGTCAGCTCCATGAGAAACTCGCGCGAGGAAATGCGCACCGCGCCGCGGCCCATCGTCACCGTCTGCTCGATGGAATCGCTCGTCGCCACGCGCACCTGCCGCCACTTCGGTGCGGCGGCACACTGAGCTTCAATGAAATTATCTGCGCTCTCGGCATGCTTGGTGAAGATCACCTCCACACCATGCACCGCCTGATGCGAGCGCACCTTACGATCGGTGTAATGGCCGTCGAATACGACGATCACCTCTTCGCCGGAATAGCCCGCATAATCGGCAATCAGATGCACCAGCCGCTCACGCGATTCGTCAATGGACAGATGTTCCTTTTTCGGCACGTCCCACGCGCCGATGACGTTGTATCCATCCACCAGCAGCAGCGGTTTCATCGCTCAATCCCTCGCGCCGGCCACGGCATAGAGCAGGATACCTGCCGCCACGGACGCATTCAGCGAATCGATATGGCCCTTCATCGGCAGGGAGACGACCTTGTCGCAGCTCTCCGCCACCAGGCGGGAAATGCCCTCGCCCTCGGAGCCGATGACGATCGCAGCCGCGCCGGAGAAATTCACCTTGCGGTAGTCCTCGCCGTTCATCGCCGTGCCGTAGACCCAGACGCCTTCCTTCTTCAGGCGTTCGATCGTACGGGTCAGGTTAACCTCTCTGGCCACCGGCAGATATTCCACTGCGCCCGCGCTCGCCTTCACAGCCGCCGGGGTCAGGCCCACGGCGCGGCGCTCCGGAATAATTACACCATGCGCGCCGGCGCACTCCGCGCTGCGGATGATCGCACCCAGGTTATGCGGATCGGTCACGCCGTCCAGAATCACCAGCAGCGGCGCTTCGCCGCGCTCCTTCGCCAGGGCAAGCATGTCGTCCACGGTCTTGTAGCTATAGGCGCTCGCCACGGCAATCAGGCCCTGATGGTTCGGAGCCATCTGATCCAGACGCGCGCGGTCCACTTCCTGCACGACGATCTTCGCATCTCTGGCCATCGCCACGATCTCACGCGCAGAGCCAATCAGTTCGCCGCGGGCAACCAGCAGCTTCTCGATGTCGCGGCCGGCGCGCAGCGCCTCGCGGATCGGATTGCGGCCGACGAGCAGGTTGTTTTCCAGCTGCTCCTCCTCGCGCATCGGGCGCTCCTCACGGGGCGCACGCTGCTCGCGCGGCGGACGTCGGTCATCACGATCGCCTCGGTTCTCTCGGCGCTCCGGGCGCGGGCCGCCGAAGGCAGGACGATCCTCACGCTCAAAGCGCTCTTCGCGGCGCTCACCATGGGGCTTGCGCTCGCCGTAGGGCTTGCGCTCGCCGTATTCGCGGCGCTCGCCATAGGACTTGCGCTCGCCGTAATTCTTCTTCTCGCGGCGCTCGGTTTCCACGGCGCGGCCTTCGTCGCGGGCCGGGCGGCGGGTCAGCTCGTCGTCGCGCCAGTCGTCGCGCTTATTCTGGGGCTTCTTGGTGAAGCTGTCATAGTATGCCATAATACATTTTCTCCTTCTTCTCATGAGGACATGGGGCTCTGCCCCCCATCCCCCGCCAAAGGGCTTTCCGATCGCCCTTTGGAAACCTTCGGTATTCAAACAATGAAAGAATTAAAGGGCCCGATGTCTTTCTTTGATCTCTTTGGCCTTGCCGCAGGTGGCTTTACCCTCCGGGCATGCGCCCCTCAGGCACGCGGGACCTGCGCTTCCAAACAGCGCTGGCGCAGCCTTGCGGCACTCGGCGAGCATCTGCCAGGCCATCTCGCGGATCTCCCACTGCGCGCGGTTGCAGCAGCGCAGCTCAAAGAAGTGCATCAGCTCGCGCGCGTTCATCGTCACAAGCAGGCGCGTCGCCGCCGCATTGGGCAGCACGAAGCGCGCATCCTCGTTGGATTTTTCCTTCGCCCCGCCCAGTTTTTCCTGCCACTGGCAATACCATGCATGCATCGTATTCATCTGGCGGATAAACTCGGCTTCTTCTTTTTCGCCCAGCGCAGAAATGCTCGGCGGCACGACGAAGTCAAATCCGTCCGCCATGGAAACATAGCGCTGGCTCTGCACGGAGAAAGACGCGATGCGATGGCGCGTAAGCTGAGCCAGCAGCGCGCGGCTCACGCCCTCCACCGCGAAGGTGAAGCTGGCGTGCTCGGTCACCGAAAGATGCCCGCGTTCCATGACGCCTGCGATGTACTTCTGCTGATCGTTCGTTTCCACGCGTTCGCGCAGGGTTTCCAGATCGGCCTGCGCATAGCATAGCCTTGCGCCCAGCGCCACCACCTCATCCGGATCGGGCGTGCAGCGCAGCAGCATTACCTTGAGTTTTGCTTTTGCCATACATCCTCCGTGCGCGAAAGCGCAAGCTTCAATAGTTCATCCAGTCTTTGCGTCTGTCCGGACAGATACAGATAGCCCCACAGGGCCTCCAATCCCGTCGCATGGGCGTAATCGGCCGGGTCGGCATGTTTAGGCGCCGCATGCTTGGCCTGGCTGTTTCTGCCGCGGCGGGCAATATCCGCCTCCGCCTCATTCAGCTCCGCCTCGATGCGCTCAAGCATTCTCGCCTGTGCGCCCGCGCTGACCATGCGCACCGCCTGCTTATGCATCTTACCGACGGTCATCCCACGGGAGAGGAGCATGCTGCGCACGTACAGATCATGCACGGTATCGCCGACATACGCCATCTGCAAGGGGTTAAGTTCACGGATATCACGCACGGCAAACGTGTCATGCGCGGCGCTGAGTTCTTCCTTGAGCAAAGGGCCACTTCCTCTTGTCTTTGTGATGATAAAGAAAATGGCACAGTACGCCATTTTTCTAGATTACAGTATATCACCAAATAAAAAAAAAGGGAAGTCCTGCATAAGCAAGATCTGAGCGTTAACTGCGCGTTAGGGATATTTAGTTCATTAAGGAATCTTAAAACCGCCGCGAAGCAAAGAAGGGGTCTGGGGACAATG
>JAFQIF010000062.1 GCA_017397695.1 Clostridia bacterium | reverse complement strand
TTCTCCTTCCTCGTCGCCCTCATCCTGGTCGCCCAGATCGAGCGCCTGCTCATCCCCGAGATCTTCCTCAGTGATCACAATCACAGGTTTGCACAGCGAGATTTCCTTGAGCGTGAAGCTCATCTCTTCCTCGCCGACCTTCATCTTTACCTGGTCCTCAAAGAGGCCCAGCAGTTCGCCTTCAAAACGGCGGCACTTGTTGATCGCGCGATACAGGTGAACCTCCACCAGATCGCCCACGTGCGCGTCGTAGTCCTTCTGTTTTTTCAGAGGACGATCAATACCCGGCGAACACACCTCGAGGAAATCGTAATCCACGCGCTCAACCAGGGGCATCACGGCGCGATGATACGTCTCACAATCGCTCAAGGTAATTCCGTCGGGTTTGTCAATATAGATCCGCAGATACCGGCTCGAGCCTTCACGCGCGAGCTCAACGTCAACGAGCTCCACATTCTGCTGCGCAGCAAGCGCTTTACAGGCGGGCTCGACAACGCGGGTCAGATCGCTTTGTGCCATTCACACACTCCCAAGTTATCAAAAATAAGTCCCAGTCAACAGAAAGAGTGGGCATTACTCCCACTCTTTCCCTGCTAACTGCAAACGCAGTACACTGCTAAACATAAACCTACGCGGCTATTATATCACCGCTTTTTCAAAAATACAACCCTCTATACACGTTTTCTCAGCTATTCCGAAGAAAATCAGTACAAAACGCCTGTTTTACATGTCCTTTTTTCCCCGGTCTGCCTCATGCGCAAGCAGCTCAGACACACTTGTTGTATTCCGGTCAATTGCCGCAACGAACAACACATGTTCAAGGATATCACCCGGATTGATCCGATAGGCTTCGGGCAGCGCCGGGCCAACCGATGCGGAACCGATTCCGCTCATTCGCACATCGGTATACAGATACAGGGCGCTGGGCGCCGGCAGTTCATCCGGATGCGCAGCAGCTGCCAATTCTTCCAGCGAATGCGCCCGAACACAGAAGGAAAACGGTGCATCGCTATAAAATGCAAGGCCCTTTCCTTTGTCATCCGTCAGGCACACGACGCGCGTACCCGCATGGCTTGCGCTTTCCTGCGGCCTGAGATAGCAGTCTCTGTCACAAAGCGCATGCTCATCAAACCAGCCCGGATAGGATGCAAGCTGCTTGTCTTCGTAGCTTTCCCCCGGACCCAGGCCATAATAAGAAACATGGCATAGCGTCACAGGCAGGCGCCAGCACAGGCCATATCTGGGCAGCCAATGAGGGTAATCCGGACGCACGCTTACCCGCTGATCCACTCTAAGTGTGTTCTTATCCGGTTTTGAAAAGCAGAGCGTGCCTTCCACAGCAGGACGATAACTCATTCCGCCCAGCGCAAAACACACACCTTGCTGCGTTTGCGTATCTATCTGATCTCTGACAGTCATACAGGGAATATGGATATTCTCGCCTTCTGCACTCTGCCATTTCAGACGTATACCGCGATCATTATCAAGCGGCGCGCGCCAGATAACCGGCGCCGCACTGTCGCACAGCACCTTGTCAAAGGCCCGCAGTTCATGCAGCATTCCACCACAGAAAGACACATCCAGCGGAAGACGCCCGCTTTGCGGCGAAAAACGCCCTGCTCTGAGCACAAAATATGCACGGCTAATTTCAGTATCGTCCCTGACGACGAAAACAAGCAGCGTCTGTTCTGCGCAAAGCTCCACAGTATCCAGCGGAATCTCTATGCTGCCCTCTTCGCGCGGCTCAATCTCCGGGCAGGGAACACGCTTCTCGCTGTGCACAACACCGTTGACCAGAAGCCTGAACACAACGTCAAGCCCATTCGTACACAAGAATGACCAGCGATTCAAGAGGGACAGCCGTTTCCCATTGATCGCCTGCGCAACTACCGGCGCATATGCCTGACGCAATTCAGCAAGCGCTGAATGAGGTCTTCTGTCCGGATCGACCAGCCCATCTGCACAGAGGTTGCCATGGTGCTTCTTTTCACCAAAGTCGCCGCCATAGCACAGACGGCCATTCCTCGCGCGCAGCGCATGATCTGCCCATTCCCAGATACAGCCGCCCATCATCCGCTCGCAGTCCCACATCCGCTCCATATACGCTTTCATGCCGCCCAGGCTGTTACCCATGGCATGACAGTATTCTGTCAGAAACAGCGGACGCGTTTCCTCCTTAAAGGAAAGCAGCTCATCCATCCGTTCCGGCGAAGGATACATCGCTGCAATCATATCCACCAGCTGCACACCAACCTGCGCAAAGCAATCCCGGACATCCTTTCTGCGCTGGTCACTGAAAGCGCTTTCCATGTGAATAAGCCTTGTGCCATCCCGCCTGCGGATCCAGCGCGAGGCCTTCTCAAGCGAGGCGCCCCATCCTGATTCGTTACCCATGGACCATATGATCACACTGGTAAAATTCTTATCCCGTTCCACAAGCCGCATTTCCCGGTCGAGAATCGCACTTTCGTATGCCGGGTCACTGACAAGACGATCTGAATCACCGATATAATAGCAGCCGTGCGTTTCCATATCCGCTTCGTCGATAACATAGAAACCAATTTCATCGCAAAGCTGATAAAACCTCGGATCATTGGGATAATGCGCCGTACGCACGCAGTTGATATTGCTGCGCTTCATCAGTTCGAGATCCCTTCGCATATCCGGCACCGTAACTACATAGCCCGTATCCGGATGCGCATCGTGACGGTTGACGCCAAGCAGCTTTGCAGGCCTGCCATTGATCCTGAATATGCCTGCCTCGATTTCTACCGTACGAAGACCGATGCGCTGCTCAATCCATTCACCGTCAAGTTCTATGCGCAGCGTGTACAGGTATGGAATCTCCGCGCTCCAAAGCACAGGCTGCTCCACATCAAGCCGGACACGAACGCAGGTTTGTGCTGGCATTTCGGCATTGGCAACGCGCTTTTTCTGGGCATCATAAAGCACAGCGCGCATCATACCTGCCGGATTCTCAATCTCACAGGTCAGATCAATGCCCTGCCCGTCCACACAGGCGCAATAATCCCGAAGATAGGTTTGGGGCCTGTAAAGCAAATATACGTCGCGGAAAATGCCGGACAGACGGATCTTGTCCTGATCATCCAGATAGCTGCCCGAACACCACTTGAGCACACAGACGGTCAGCACATTCTCTTCCTGCAGCAGCTGCGTCACATCAAACCCTGCGGTATTGTGAGGACCTTCGGCATATCCCAGAAAATGTCCGTTAAGCGCAGCATACAGACAGCTGTCCGCCCCTTCAAAATAAAGGAAACACCGTTCTCCTGGCCTGCCCGAAAACGTCGTACGGTATACACCGACCGGATTCTCCCACGGCACACGCGGCGGATCAAACAAAAACGGATAGGGCGACGTAATATACTGCGCGCTGTCAAAACCATTTGTCTGCCAGCAGCCGGGAACGGGCATTTTTGCCTGCAGCTTAAATGTGCTCCCGGTCAGCATCCCTCTCAAATCAATGCCGCGCACAGAGGGATAATATGCAAAATCCCACGAACCGCAAAGCGACTGAAACCGGGCAGACGTTTCTCTCTCCTCACCAGCATGCAGATCGGGAATCATATACGCTGCAGGCTGTATGGTGCCGATGTGGTGGATTTGCGGCCGTTCAAAACAAGCGGCAAACATAGGCGTCTCCTCCCGTCAATTAAAACGAAAACAGCGTCGTCTGGTTGGTTTCCGGCAGATCATTGAGACAGCCAAGCTCACGCATCATATCGATCAGCGACTGAGAGACCTTGCCGCGGTTTCGCAGGTCCTCCACGGAGATAAACGGCGACTGATTCCGCGCTTCCACGATCGCATGCGCCGCCGATTCGCCGAGACCGGGCAGCGCATTAAACGGCACGCGGATGAGGGTATCGGAAATCACCTGGAAATTGGTCGCATCGGATTTTTCCAAATCGACCGGCGCGAGGCTGATACCGCGGCAGAGCATCTCGATCACCAGCTCCATGATGATCATCAGGTCCTTGTCCTTCTGGGTCAGATCCTTGCTGTTCTCCTCCATCTCCTTATAGCGGGCGCGGATGGATTCCAGCGAACCACACAGGATACTGGCGTCGAAACTGTCCGCACGCACAGTGTAATATGCGCAGTAATATGCCGCCGGGCGGTAGACCTTATACCATGCCACGCGCAGAGACATCGTGACATAGGCCACAGCATGCCCCTTAGGGAACATGTACTTGATCTTTTTACAGGAATCGATGAACCACTGAGGCACGTTGTGCTCAATCATGGCCTGTTCCATCTCCGGTTTAAGGCCCTTACCCTTACGGACAAACTCCATCGTGTCAAAGGCCATCTTCGGCGCAACGCCGTAATCCATCAGGGCGTTCATGATATCGTCTCGCGTACAGATGCACGACGAGAACGGCGCGATGCCGTTTTTGACAATCTCCTGCGCATTGCCAATCCATACGTCCGTGCCGTGGGACAGGCCGGAAATACGCACCAGCTCGTCCATGGTGGTCGGCTTGGTTTCCTCCAGCATCTGGCGCACGAACTTTGTGCCGAATTCCGGCACGCCGTATGTACCGGTGTTGGAGCCGATCTGCGCAGGGGTGACGCCCAGCGCCTCGGTACTGGAAAAGAGCGAAATGACCTTGGGATCGGTCAGCGGGATCCTCTGCGCATCCACGCCAGTCAGGTCCATAAGCATGCGGATCATGGTCGGATCGTCATGACCCAGAACATCCAGCTTGACCAGGACATCGTGCATGGAGCCGAAGTCATAATGCGTTGTGACCGTCGGGTTGGTCATGTCATTAGCGGGATGATTGATCGCGACAAACTGCTGGATCTTATACTCCTTGGGCAGCACGACCATGCCAGCAGGATGCTGGCCTGTAGTACGCTTGACGCCCACACAGCCCAGCGCCAGACGGTTCATCTCCGCCTCGGAGAGCACAAGCTCGCGTTCCTCACAGTACTTTTTTACGTAGCCGTAGGCCGTTTTATCCGCCAGCGTACCGATGGTGCCGGCGCGATAGCAGTATTCCTTGCCGAAGAGTTCTTCGATATAGGCATGTGCGCGCGGCTGATACACACCCGAAAAGTTCAGGTCGATATCCGGAACCTTATCGCCCTTGAAGCCGAGAAATACCTCGAACGGGATCTCAAAGCCGTCCCGGAAGAGCGGCTCGCCGCATTGCGGACAATTCATCGGCGGCAGATCGGGACCTGTCTTGTACTTCGCCTTGTCGACATCAAACGTATGCCACTTGCACTTTTCGCAGCGATAATGCGGCGGCAGGGCATTCACCTCGGAAATGCCGACCAGATGGGCGACATACGAAGAACCGACCGAGCCGCGCGAACCGACGAGATAGCCATCGGCATTCGACTTTTTGACCAGCTTTTCGGCGATGTTATACAGTGTGCCATAGCCATAGCCAAGAATGGAGCCGAGCTCCTTTTCCTTACGCGCAACGACGATTTCAGGCGGATTATCGCCAAAGTGCTCACGAATCTTTTCCTCACAGAGATTGCGGATATTGTCCGCAGCGTCCGGCCAGAAGGGCTGGAAGGTTTCCTTGCCCTCCGGATGCTTGGGATACAGACCCACCTCGCCAATGCGCGCGGCGATCTTGGCGGGATTATCGATGACAACCTCTTCTGCCTTCGCCTTGCCCAGATAGGCAAACTCCTCGAGCATCTCGTCCGTCGTTTTGAAATACAGCGGCGGCTGATTGTCCGCATCCTTAAAACCATAAGCCGCCTGAATGATTGCGCGGAACTTGGCGTCCTTGGGATCCAGGAAATGCACATCGCCGGTGGCGACAACCGGAATGCCCAGTTCTTCGCCCAGCGCGACGATCTTTCGGTTATAATCACGCAGCTGTTCCACGTCCTCGACCATGCCCTCGCGCAGCATGAACTCATTATTGCCCACAGGCTGAATCTCGAGATAATCGTAGAAGCGCGCGATACGCTTGAGTTCGGTGTCGTTTCTCCCGTCGACAACGGCGCGGAAGAGCTCGCCCGCCTCGCAGGCAGAGCCGACAATCAGACCCTTGCGGTACTTCTGCAGGATTTCTCGCGGTGTATGCGGCCTGCGGCTGAAGTAATTGAGATGGCCCTCGGAGACGATATGGTTAATATTGGTGATGCCGTCCTGCTCACAGGCCAGCAGAATGATGTGATACGAATCGCCGATGGCACCGCCTGTGAGCGCACTGTTGATATCACAGATGCGCTCCACGCCCTTTTCCAGCGCAGTATCGAGCATGCGATTGAGCATCTGTGCCGTCGCGCGCGCATCGTGCACGGCGCGATGTGCATTCTTGAGGCTGATGCCCAGCGATTTACACACTGCGCCGAGGCGGTGGCTCTTGAGGCTGGGATACATACGCCGGGAGAATTCGAGCGTATCGATAACCGGCATGTGGATTTCGATGCCCAGACGCTTACACTCTTCGGTCAAGAACGAGTAATCGAACTTGGCATTATGCGCAGCAAACGCGGCGCCGCCGATGAACTCAAGCAGCTTGGGAATCTCAGTTTCCGCTGTGCCGGCACCTGCAACCATGGCATCGGAGATCCCTGTGAGATCGACGACTTCCTGGGGAATCGGTTCCTGAGGATTGACAAACTTTGAGTATTCCTCCACCACCTGGCCGTTTCTGATACGCACAGCGCCGATCTCCATGATGCGGTTTTTTCTCGGATTGAGGCCTGTGGTCTCAAAGTCGACAACGACGATCTCATCATGCAGCCTGCGCTCATCCCCATCTTTCACGACAGTAGTCACGTCGGTAAGATACGCCTCTACACCCGGGATGAGCTTGATCTTATTCTTTTTGGCCGCGCCAAACGCTTCCGGGAAAGCCTGAACAACCCCGTGATCGGTGATCGCCACAGCCGGATGCCCCCACTGCGCAGCACGCTTGATGAGATCGGACGCAGAGGAAATGCCGTCCTTCTCGCTCATGTTGGTATGCATATGCAGCTCAATGCGCTTGCGCTCGGCCTTGTCCTCACGCTTGGGCTTTTCGCGCGCATCGATATCATTGACCATGACGACGAGGCCTTTTTCGAAGTTATCCATCTTCACATCGCCGCGCACGGCAAACCAGTTGCCTGGCTTGACGGCGGCGATGACATCGTTTACGGCCTTCTTCTCCTCCTCCGTCGGAGGGCGTTCTTCCTCTGCCTCGGCTGCAGCGCCGCCAAAGCGACCCTTTCTGGGTTTATAGCGCAGGAATGCCTTGCACTTGATGGTATTGGTGTAATCGGTAATGGCAAAAGAAAGCAGCTGCATTTCGCCGCCCTTGAGTTCGCGGGTTTCCGCGGTAAGCACCTCGCCGCAGATGGTGATCTTGCTGGCCTCCTCGATGAGTTCGGCAATCTCCATGGGGTCCGCCGTGATTGGGCGGCCGAGTACGGCCTTGGGCTTTTCCTTGGCAGCCTGCTGCTCTTTGGCGATGACCTGCTCCTGCTGCTCCTTGATCATCTCAGCAACAGCTTCCTCATCCTCCTTCTTCCGGCGGCGGCGTATTTCCTCAAGCTGCTCCTCGCGCAGCTTGATCGCCTGAAAGACGACGTGCACCTTTACAACGAACACGTTTTTGATGAGTTCCTCCAGATACTTATCCACGCCGGACTGCACAAGAAATTTGGGCGCGATATCCTGAGGCACGAGCACACTCATCACATTGCCCTTGCACTCAAACTTCGCATCCTGAATCAGCGGTGCACCGGAAGGATGCCTCCTGCGCACACACCGGATCAGAAACGCCGCATACTTCATAGGGTCGGCCAAAAAGTCCTCCGCCAGCTGCGGGGACTTGACAATCAGCGACACCTGCATCGGGGCAAAGTTGCGCCTCAGTGCTCTTTGCAGCGCCAGAAATGGACGCTCCTCCACGAGGATGTCGCTGGTAAAATAGACCGTAATCCGCTCGCCGCTCCGGCTCGCCGTCACGCGTTCCAGCGTCAGATGGCCCTTCAGATCGGTCGCTGCGCCTTCCAGCAGGCCTTCCCATTGCTCAGACATAAGCATCTCCTGTGATCAAAAAGCGGACGGCCAAGCCGCCCGCCGTGGGGTACGAGAGTACGAGGGAATACGAAGGGGTACGTCAGGGCTGCCGCCCTAAAACCCGCTCGGGGACATTGTCCCCGAACCCCTTCTTCGCCGCGCTATTGCGCAGCGGCTGTTTAAGAAGCGCTCGCTTAAGACCTCCGCGAAGCGGAAATGGGGACCGGGGACTGGTCCCCGGTCAGGGGTTTGGGGATGAAATCCCCAAATCATGCCCCAAATCTTCTCGCGCTCAGCCCAGCATTGTTTTGATCTCGCTGACGAGGATTTCGGCCAGATCACCCACGACCTTGCGCGGTGCCTCGCCCTTCTTGATGAGCAGGCCAGCACCGTTTCCACCGCCGCAGATGCCAATATCGGCCTCGCGCGCTTCGCCCGGGCCATTGACCACGCAGCCCATGACAGCGACCTTGAAAGGTACCTTCACGCCCTTGAGTTCCTCCTGCACGCGCGCCATGATGCCACCCACATCGATGCAGGTGCGGCCGCATGTCGGGCAGGAAACATACTGCACAAAGTCCGTGCGCGGGCCGCAATCCTCCAGGATCTCGATGCCCGCCGGCGGCTCCAGGCAGGGATCGCCCGTCAACGATACGCGGATGGTATCGCCGATGCCATCCAGCAGCAGCGCACCAATGCCGATGGCGCTCTTGATTCTGCCCTGCTCCGGCAGGCCGGCCTCGGTCACGCCCAGATGCAGCGGATAGTCGCACTGCGCACTGGCCAGGCGATAAGCCTTGACGGTATCGGGCACGTTGCTCGCCTTCATGGAGAGCACCATATCATAGAAGCCGCAGCGCTCAAGCATTTTCGCATGCTCCAGTGCGCTCTCCACCATTCCCTGCGGCGTCGGACCGCCGTACTTGGCGATAATGTCCTTCTCTACAGAGCCGGAGTTTACACCGATACGCACCGGGATATGATGTGCCTTCACGCAGTCCGCCAGGATACGCACATTCTTCTCGCCGCCGATATTGCCGGGGTTGATGCGCAGCTTATGGATGCCATTCTCCACTGCAGCCAGCGCGAGCTTATGATCAAAATGAATATCTGCAACCAGAGGCACAGGGCTGCCATCCACCAGAGCACGGACAGCCTTTGCACAGTCCTCGTTATATACGGAGACGCGCACAATATCCGCGCCGGAAACCGCCAGCGCACGGATCTGGGAGAGCGTCGCCTCCACATCCGCTGTGTCGGTATTGGTCATCGACTGCACGGACACGGGAGCTCCGCCGCCAATATGCACATTGCCCGCCTTCACCTGTCTGGTAAGCTTAGCCATAGTATTTCTCCTTCAATGTTTGCAAGCAGGTTACTTCATAAAAATCTGCATGATGTCCTTATATGTCAGCGCGATCATCAGGCCCATAAGCAGGACAAAGCCTGCTCCATGAATTGCACCTTCGAGTTCGCGCTTGATGGGCTTTCTGCGCACACCCTCCACAAGCAGGAAGAGCAGGCGGCTGCCATCCAGGCCCGGAATGGGCAGAAGATTCATCACACCGAGGTTCACGCTGATGAGCGCCAGCAGTTCGAGATAGATATCAATACCGCCCTGCTGGGTAACCTCCTGAATGACGTACACCGTACCCACAGGACCGGTGACCTCATTCACGCCTTCCCCTTTAAAAAACAGATTCTTGAGCGTCTGCGCAATCAGCCGTACGCTCTCGATGTTATACTCCACAGAAAAAGGGATGCTCTCCAGCAACGATACGCGCACGCGTTCCTGATCAAATGTGAATCCCACACGATAGCGCGCAAGCTCTTCATCGTAAAACGGCTCGATCACCACATTGGTTTCCTTGCCGCCGCGAAGTACGCGCAGCGTCACATCCGCACCGGCTGAGCCGGAAATCTCCGCGAGCACGGTGCTTGCGTCCATGACAGCCACACCATTGACAGCAAGCAGCGTATCGCCCGCCTGCAGGCCCGCCCTGGCTGCATGGCTTTCCACCTCGCCCACGCGCGGCACAGTCTGAAGCAGGCCAAGCGCGCTCAGGTAAATGACCACCACCACCAGCGCAACCACAAAGTTCATAACGGGACCGCTGGCCACGGTAATCAGACGCTTCCAGACCGCCTGATGATTGAATGCTCGCGGATCGTTGACGTCCTCATCCTCGCCGTAGAACTGGCAGAAGCCGCCGATTGGCAGAAGACGCAGAGAAAACTGCGTCCCTTTCTTGCTTTTCCACTTTGCCAGCAGCGGCCCCATGCCCATGGCAAACTCCTGCACCTCCAGGCCGCAGGCACGCGCCGCCCAGAAATGACCGGCTTCATGCGCCATAATCAGCACGCCCAGCAGCAAAAGCGCCAGAAACACATACACGGAATCGATCTCTCCTTATATTTCAGACTGCAAAACGGCTGGTTCCAAGCAGCTCCTGCGCCTTTGCGCGCGCAAGCAGATCACTTTCAAACACCTGCTCCAGCGTTGCATTATACACGACGGGCACCGCATGCATCGTCTCCTCAACGAGCTGAGCAATCTGCCCAAAGCGGATGCGGTCATTGAGGAACGCATCGACAGCGATCTCGTTGGCGCCATTGAGAATAGCGCTCATCGTGCCGCCAACCCTCAGCGCTTCATACGCCAGGGCAAGGCCCGGAAACTTGACAAGGTTCGGCTGCTCGAAGGTCAGCGCCTTCATCTTCGCAAAATCCACGCGGTCGCCGCCGGTCGCCAGGCGCTCCGGCCAGCTCATGGCATAGAGAATCGGCAGGCGCATATCCGGCGTGCCCAGCTGGGCCATCACCGCGCCGTCTTCAAATTCGACCATAGAGTGTATGACGCTCTGCGGGTGAATCAGCACATCAATCTTATCGGCAGGCATGTCAAACAGCCAACGCGCTTCGATGACTTCCAGCGCCTTATTCATCATGGACGCCGAGTCGATGGTGATCTTTCTGCCCATGTTCCAATTGGGATGTTTGAGCGCCTGTTCCTTAGTGGCGAGCATGATATCCTGCTTATCCCACGTGCGGAACGGACCACCGCTGGCGGTAAGAATCAGCCGCTCGGGCTTATTAGGCCCTGCGCCCTGCAGGCACTGGAAAATCGCGCTATGCTCGCTGTCCACGGGCAGCAGCGGATGCCCAGCCTTTCGCGCCGCTTCAGTCACCAGTTCTCCGCCGGCAACCAACGGTTCCTTGTTGGCCAGCAGCACGCGCTTGCCGCATTTGAGGCTCTCCATTACTGCCGCAAGACCGACAACGCCCACAACGGACACAAGCACATCGTCCGCATCGCATGCGCGAACGACGTCCAAAAGGACGTTCTCACCGAACATCCACTGACAAGCATCCCGAATATCCTCAGGAATCTCCTTGGGCTCAACCGTCAGCGCCGCAATCTGCGGACGGAAAGCCCGAACCTGCTCAAAAAGCTTCTCGGCAGAAGAATGGGCGACGATAGCCGTAACCGCAAAACGGTCGCTGTGGCGCGCGGCGACATCCAGCGCCTGCGTACCGATAGAACCCGTCGAGCCCAGAACAGCCAGTTTACGCATAGTATCCCTCTTTATCATCATTCCCGGTTCAGTCTTATCCATGCAGAACCAGCGTATAACAATACATCACAATCAGCGCGAAAATCACGCTGTCAAATCGATCCATCATCCCGCCATGGCCCGGAAAGATCTTGCCATAATCCTTGATACCGCTGTAACGCTTGAGCAGAGAGGCGGTCAGGTCGCCAACCTGGCTGGCCACCGAACCGATCACGCCCAGCAGAATTGCCGCCGGGATACTCGGCATCGGCGTGGCAAGCAGATGCACGAACACTGCTCGGCAGGCAAGCGCAAAAAGCACGCTGCCCAGCACGCCGGAAATTGCACCCTCCACCGTCTTCTTCGGGCTGACGACCGGACAGAGCTTGTGCCTGCCGAATGTTCTGCCGCCCAGATACGCCAGAATATCGCATCCATACGCAATGCAGAATGCCATGGTGATCAGCGCAATACCCGGCACACGTCCGTACATGGTATTGAGCATCATCAGGAACATGGAGAACGGCATCAGGCAGGTGAACAGCGGATACACCGAGGCGGCTGCATCCGGAAATGCCGGCTGCTTACCCAGGAGCACGCCGAGCATGGAGATGCCCATACTCGCAGCGATCAGCAGCAGCGGATCGAGCACACCCATGAAGCGGCTCAGCGGCCACATGATCGCCGCGCCAAAATAGCCGCCCCATGTGCAGACATGATACCCGGCGACAGCGAGCGCCTTATAGCATTCGCTGAGCGCAATCAGGGTAATTGCCACGATCAGAATTTCGGCAAACCAGCCACGGACAATCAGCGCAGCCAGAAGGATCGGAACGCCCACAAGCGCCGTAATCACACGAGTCTTCATAGAAGTACGTCCTCTCTCTTCGCTTTACACGCCGCCAAAGCGACGATTCCGCTTGGTATAGGCAAGCAGCGCTTCATCATAGGCTTTTTTATCAAAATCCGGCCAGAGCACATCCGTCTGATAGAACTCTGCATAAGCCAGCTGATAGAGCAGGAAGTTGCTCAGGCGAATCTCACCGCTGGTACGGATCATGAAATCGACCTCAGGCAAATCCGCCGTATAGAGTTCAGATTCAAAGAGTTCCATGTCAATCGCCTGCGGATCAATCTCCCCATCCCTTGTCTTCTGGGCCAGCGCACGCGCAGCGCGCACGATCTCCTGGCGGCCGCCATAGTTAAGCGCAATGTTGAGTTTGAGACCCGTATTCCCTTTGGTGCGCTCCATCGCGCCGTAAAGCGCAGCCTGCTGCTTTTCCAGCCCTTTGGGCATATCGTCAATATCGCCCAGTATGCGGATACGCACATTCTCACGATGCAGTTCTTCAAGCTCCCTGGTGAAATACTCCAGCAGAAGGCCCATCAGCGCGCCGACCTCTTCTGCGGAGCGCTTCCAGTTTTCCGTAGAAAAGGCATAGATTGTGAGCGCCTCGATACCCAGATGATCCGAATGACGGATGATCTCACGCAGGGCTTCCACACCAGCCTTATGGCCGAAGGAACGCGGCATGCCCCGCTTCTGCGCCCAGCGTCCGTTGCCATCCATGATAATGGCGACATGCCGCGGCAGAAGCGCCTTATTCAATTCAATGCCCGTGTTTTCATCCTTACCAAAGAAAGCCATATTGATACCTCGCGCCCGGAGACGCACCCTTCTTGCGAACAAATTGTTCGTGATTCTCTGCTCAGCGCCCGCAATATGGCACAGCATTTTCGTCTCTGCCATTGATGCGCCGAGCGCCATAATGAAACAGCGGGAGCCGCGGAGCGCCGCCCCGACGAATCCCGCTAGAATATACGTTGTATACGATTGAGATCAGGCATTTTCCTGCGTGCTGTCAGCAATCGGATCCAGAAACCGGGAGACGGTCAGTCGTTCCCCATCGTCCGAAGCGTACACCACGCGCAGCACACCGCATATTTCCTCCCGGCGCCGCGGCGCACAGGTCGTCACAACCCGGGGCGTAATGCCCTCGTCCGCAAGCACGACAAGCGCCCGATCCAGCTCAAGGCCCAGAAGGTCAATTCTCATTTGACCTCCATGATCTCCTTTTCCTTATCGGCGGTGATCTTATCGATGTCCTTGACGTTCGCGTCGGTCAGCTTCTGAATCGCGTCCTCAGCCTTCTTCTGGTCGTCCTCGGTGATTTCAGAATTCTTCTTCATCTTCTTCACCTGCTCGACGGCATCACGACGGATGGATCGGACAGCAACCTTACTCTCCTCAGCAGTCTTGCGCACAAGCTTGGTCAGCTCCTTGCGGCGTTCAGCGGTAAGTTCCGGCAGCATCAGGCGGATAACCTTACCGTCGGTAGACGGGTTCAGGCCCAGATCGCTGGCAAGGATAGCCGTGGAAATATCCTTCACCCTCTTCTGATCCCAAGGATTGATCTGCAGAACGCGCGGTTCCGGCGCGGAGATATTGGCAACATTCTTCAGCGGAGTCGGCGTGCCGTAGTAGTCGACCGTGATGCGGTCAAGCAGCTGCGGGTTGGCACGGCCGGCGCGGATCGCCATCAGATCGGCGCGCAGGACGTTCTTCGTCTTCTCCATCTTTTCCTTAGCATTATCCTGAATCTTCTTAGTGGGCATATTTGCAGCCTCCTCGAATCGAATTTTTATCTACCCTATTTTACCCTACACTCCACGTGTTTGGCAAGCTTTTTTGCATAATTCGCACAAAGCACAGGGTACGTTAGGAAGACGTCAGGGCTGTCGCCCTGAAACCCGCCTGGGAATTTTATCCCCAGCCCCCTTCTTCGCTTCGCGCTGGTTTGAAGCAGCATATATAAAAATACGGACGCAGGAAATATCCTGCGTCCATGATCATTGCTTTATCTCTTTAAGCCGCCGCGAAGCGTAATAGGGAGTCTGAGGGATAAAATCCCTCAGGCAGGGTTTGGGGCGGCAGCCCCAACGTCCTTCATCCCTTACGGATGCACGTTGGTGCCCATCGGGTCGCCCTCGATGACGCGCAGGATGTTCTGCGGATCATCCAGGCCAAACACGCGGATGGACGGCACCTTGTTCTCGCGGCAGATGGTGATCGCAGCAGCGTCCATGACCTTCAGATCGCGCTCCTGCACCTCATTGTAGGTGAGATCCTTGAGCAGCTTCGCCTCCGGATTGACGCGCGGATCACTGTCGTACACGCCGTCAACGTTCTTGGCCAGCAGGATCGCGTCCGCGCCGATCTCAACCGCACGCAACGCAGCGGCAGTGTCGGTAGAGAAGAACGGATTACCCGTGCCGCAGGCAAAAATGACGATGCGGCCCTTCTCCAGATGGCGCACAGCGCGGCGATAGGTATACGGCTCGCAGAAGCGGGTCATCTCCACAGCGGACATGACGCGAGTCTGGATGCCCAGGCGCTCAATGGCGTCCTGCATGGCAATGGAATTAATCGTCGTGCCGAGCATGCCCATGTGATCCGCATTGATCGCGGTCATCTTGGCCGCAGGGCCCTGACGGCCGCGCCAGATATTGCCCGCGCCGATGACGATCGCAATCTCCGCACCGGTCTCGTGCAGCTTGCCGATAATGCCGGCGACACGGTCGATCTGCTCAAAATCAAAAAGCCTGCCGTTATCGCCCAGGGCCTCGCCGCTGAGCTTAATGAGTACGCGCTTATACTGTGCCATACGTATTCTCCTTTTGATATCGTCGGATATGTGGGCGGCCAACAGCCGCATCCACGCTGTATACGGTTTTCTAACTGTATAAAATTCGCCTTAGCACATGTGAATTCCTGCAAAGCAGCGAGAGAATTGCGCAGAAACGGGAAACGTCGGGCTGCCGCCCGAACCTGCTTGGGGATATCATCCCCAAACCCTTTCTTCGTTTTGCAGCAGTATGAAGCCGCAAAGCAGAGGCGAACTGCGTTCGCCCACGGAAATGATGATATCGGCGAGAACACGTTTGGGGACATAGAAAAAAGAGACATGCCGAAACATGTCTCTTTTGTTTGTGAAGAATATAAAGATTACTTCTTCATCTTCGCCTGCTCGGCAGCGATGTCAGCGGCCAGATCGTTGACGCGCTTCTCGATGCCCTCGCCGCGCTCGAAGCGGACGAAACGGACGACGTCGCACTTGCCGTTCAGCATCTTCTGGACGCTGATGTCCGGATCCTTGACGAACGGCTGCTCCAGGAGGCAGACTTCCTTGTAGTACTTCACGATACGGCCCTCGACCATCTTCTCGACGATCTTCGCCGGCTTGCCCTCGTTGAGCGCCTGCTGGGTCAGGACCTCGCGCTCCTTC